>NZ_FOII01000026.1:0-61691 GCF_900111625.1 Variovorax sp. OV084
CACGATGGTCACGCCGTGCTTGACCACCGTCTTGTCGGCCTCCGACAGCGGGCAGTTGCCGCCCTTCATCTCTCCGTTCACATCGGGCCCCTTGCCGGCCGCGATGTCGACGATCACCGAACCCGGCTTCATGGCCTTGACCATGTCCTCGGTGATGAGCGTGGGCGCCGCACGTCCGGGAATGAGCGCGGTGCTGATGACGATGTCGGCCAGCGCCACGCGCTTGGCCACCTCGACCTGCTGGCGCGCGAGCCAGCTCGCGGGCATGGGCCGGGCGTAGCCGCCGACGCCGACCGCGGCTTCCTTCTCCTCGTCGGTGTCGTAGGACACCTCGATGAACTTGCCGCCGAGCGATTCGATCTGCTCCTTCACGCTCGGGCGCACGTCGGAGGCCTCGATCACGGCCCCCAGGCGCTTGGCGGTGGCAATCGCCTGCAGGCCCGCCACGCCCACGCCCAGGATGACCACGCGCGCCGCCTTCACGGTGCCGGCGGCGGTCATCAGCATCGGGAAGAAGCGCTGGTACTTGTCGGCCGCGATCATCACGGCCTTGTAGCCCGCGATGTTGGCCTGCGAGGAGAGCACGTCCATGCTCTGGGCGCGGGTGGTGCGCGGCGCCGCTTCGAGCGCGAAGGCCGTGAGGCCGGCCGTGGCCAGGCGCTGCAGGCCGGCCGCATCGAAGGGGTTGAGCATGCCGATGACCACGGTGCCGGGCTTCATGAGCGCGGTTTCGGCATCGCTGGGGGTGCGCACCTTGAGCACCATGTCGGCCGCGAAGGCGGCGTTCATGTTGACGATCTCGGCACCGGCGGCCTCGTAGGCGGCATCGGTGACGCTGGCTGCAATGCCGGCCCCGGACTGCACGCGCACGGTGTGCCCGGAAGCGGCCAGTTTCTTCACCGTCTCGGGCGTTACGGCCACGCGGGTTTCGCCGGCCATTGTCTCGGCAGGCACGCCTATCTTCAACGTCACAGCGCGGCACCCAGTGAGGCGCGCAGCAACTTCCCAACGGCTGACCGGGGGAGCTTTGTCCGAAATTCGATGATCTTCGGGCGCTTGTATGCAGTCAGGTTTGCCTTCATGTGTTGCCTTATCGACTCTTCAGTGAGCGCGTCGCTGCGAGGCACCACAACCAGTTTCACGGCTTCCCCCGTGAGCTCATCGGGAACGCCGACCGCCGCGCACTCGAGCACCTGGTCCATCTCAATGGCCACGGCTTCAATTTCGTTGGGATAGACGTTGAAACCGCTCACGAGCATCATTTCTTTCTCTCGGCCAGAAATGCACAGATAGCCGTGTTCATCGATGCAGCCCAGATCGCCAGTCAGGAAAAAACCATCCTTTGTCATGAAACGGGCAGTTTCCTCGTCGCGCTGCCAATAGCCCTTGAACAGCTGCGGGCCTCGGACTGCAATTTGTCCAATCTCTCCCAGCGGCAGGGTCTCGAATTTTTCGTCAAGGATCAGCACTTCCGTCGACGGTGCTGGCGGCCCAACGGTTCCTTGGCGAATGTCGCCGTGAGGCGGGTTGCAGCTCACCGTTCCGGATGTCTCGGAAAGTCCGTATCCCTCGCTGATGGCGCAGCCCGTTCTTTCGAGCCACCGGGCGGCGATGGGACGCTGCGTGGCCATTCCGCCAGCGGTTGTCACCTTGAGATGTTGCCAATCGACTGTGTCGAACTCGGGGTCATTCATCAAGTTGCTGAACAGCGTGTTGATGCCGGGCAGCATGTGAAAGGGCGCTTCACGCAGTTTCGCCAGCATCTTTGCCGAATCACGAGGATCGGTAATCAGGAGCATGGTTCCCCCCAGTTTGATGCTCGCTAGAAGTGTTATGAAGGAAACGATGTGATAGAGCGGCAACGCACACGCGAACACGGGGACAGGTATGTCCACCAAGGCGGGCTGAAACCAGGCGGAGTTCTGGGCTGTGTTGGCCAGCAGACCTTCATGAGAGAGCATGGCTCCCTTGGAAACTCCCGTGGTCCCGCCGGTGTATTGCAGAACCACGACGTCATTCTTAACGAGCTTGGGCATTGAGTAGGTCGCGGACATCCCCAGCGAGAGCGCTTGAGGCATATCGACGACTGATTTGGCGCCGGCACGGTCTGCGCGAAGGCTTTCTCGTGTGGGTTCCAAGGCAACGCGCAGATTGCACAGAATCAAATGATTAATCTGCGTCTGGGGGAGGCCGTCCTTCACGGCATCGAACTGACTCTCGAGCAATATGGCCGCCTCAGCCTGAGCGTCCGAGACTTGCAGCAGGAACTCCCGAGCGGTGTAGGCGGGATTGACGTTGACCAATACCATCCCCGCTCGAATCACACCGACTGCCGCTATCACGTACTGAGGGGAATTGGGAAGAGCGACCGCTACTTTTGTCCCCGCTTCGAGCCCCAGCGTCTGGAGATACGCTGCAATTCCCAGACTCAATGAATCCAGAGTTGAATAGCTGAGTTCACTGCTTTCGTGGCGAATGGCAATGCGATCGCTGAACTGATAAAACAAGCCAGTGAAGAAATCGGCAAGGGTCTGGTACTCCTTCAAGGGCTCGATGGTGTGCGGAACATGAGGCGGATACCATGCCAGCCACGGGCGGTTGTTCATGAGTTGCCCCCGCTACTTCGCAGTTGCCGCAAGGCCAGCGGTTGCCGAGAGCTTGATGAGCATTTTTCCGGTGTTTCCACCTTCAAACATGCGCTGCAGGGCTGTGGGGAAAGTCTCGATCCCCTCGAGCACGTCTTCGTAGGACTTGATCCACCCGGCGGCCAGCCAACCGCGCAACGCATGCAGTGCCTCGGGATAGCGCTTCTCATAATCGAAAATGACGAATCCTTCCATCGTGGCTCTGTTCATGAGCAGAGACATGTAATTCTTGGGTCCGCTGCCACGGGCCACGTTGTTGTATTGCGAGACAGCCCCGCAAACCACAATACGCGCACCGCGGCGAATGCGACCGAGCGCCAGATCAAGTACTTCGCCACCGACGTTGTCGAAGTAGACGTCGACACCTTCAGGGCATGCTTTTGACAACTGGGCGCGTGCGTCAGGCTGCTTGTAGTCAACCGCAGCATCAAAGCCCAGGTTGTTCACAAGGTGAGCGCATTTCTCTGCCCCGCCTGCAATACCGACGACGCGACATCCCTTGATCTTGGCGATCTGGCCGACCACCGAACCCACGGCCCCTGCGGCGCCAGACACCAGGACCGTGTCGCCGAATTTGAGTTTTCCTATTTCGAGGAGACCGAAGTAGGCCGTGAAACCCGGAGTGCCAAGGGCGCCCATGTAAGCCGTTGCCGGCACATTTGAAATATCGATCTTCGTGAGATCGTTAGCATCCACGGTCGCGAACTCCTGAACACCAAAAGCGCCTAGCACAGCGTCACCGACACTGAATCTTGCGTCCTCGGACTGCAGGACCAGACCCGCCCCGGCGGCCCGCATGACATCACCGATGGCGATGGCCTCCATGTAGGACTTGCCTTCATTCATCCACGACCGCATGGCAGGGTCCACAGAAATAAAGGTGACCGCCACAAGCACCTTTCCTTTCTCTGGCGCCTTGATTGCCGTTTTTACCTGCTGCCAGTCGCTTTCTTTGGGCAGCCCACTGGGACGCTGCCTGAGAACGAACTGCTTGTTGGAAAGTTGCGAAAGGTCGGTCATGGGATATCTCCAGGGTTCGTATGTTTAAAGTTGCCGATGGGTCGAAAGATTCGCGAATTCAACGACTTGGCTGGCCATGAGCTGAATTTGCTGTATTACGGAAGTCGATTGGCACGTGCCTGCCGGATCGAGCGGAGCTTCGGCGATGTTGATGGCGACGCCCATCGGGGTGGGCCAGCCTCTCAGGGCATGCACGATCTCCCGCAAGGAAGCCATCGTTCCGACAGCCGCCTGCCATCCCCCGGCGACGGCCATGCACCCGACCGCTCGTTCGCTGAAATAGGGGCGCTTATCGCTTCTGGTCTCCTCGGCATAGTCAAGCGCGTTCTTCATGAACCCGGACACGGTGCCGTGATAGCCAGGCGATGCGATGATGATTCCGTCGGCTCTGCGCAATTCCTCAACGAGCTGCTGTGCCGCACCGTCTGCGGCGGCGCTGGGTTCATAAAGCGGTAGACGTAGCGAATGGGCACCGAGGAAGGTTGTGGTTGCCCCCGCCTTTTCAGCGGCGCTCAGTGCAAGCTGCAGATAGCGCTCGGCACTTGAACCGGGTCTGGTCCCGCCCCCAATGCCAAGGATGCGTGGCGAGGAATTGGTCATCATGCGGCCTCGAAATACTGCAGTTGAGACCCGCTTTCAACGGCGGACCAGTACTCGCGGATCAGCCTGTCCACCAAAGTGGCGGTCGGCTCAATCGCATTGAGCGATCCCACTCCATGGCCGGCTGACCACACCTTCGTCCAACGCTCGATGTCCGCGTTGTGCACCGGCTCGGCAGAGGCGAGTTCGTCTGCATTGATGCCGACCGCGGCCAGACTCTTGCGCAACCAATACGCCGGCACGCCAGAAACAGCCTTGGTCAGGATCAGATCGTCGATGTCAGAGTCCAGCAGCATTCGACGGTACGAGTCGCTGGCCATCGACTCCGGGCAGGCGATAAATGCCGTGCCCATCGAGGCAAGGTCGGCGCCCAGCGTTTCCGCGGCTCGAATGCCCGACCCATTGATGATTCCCCCGCCCAAGACGATCGTCCCACCGAAAAACTCTCGAATGGCGGGGACCATTGCAAAGGCGCTCATCATCCCGGTGTGTCCCCCCGCGCCGGCAGCGACCAGGACAAGGCCGTCGACTCCGAGCGATACGGCTTTTCGGGCATGCTGAACAGAGTTCACATCGGCAAACACCCGTCCGCCATACGAATGCACGCATTCGATGACCTCTTTCGGACTTCCGAGGGCCGTAATGATCAGTGGTGGCCGATAGCGCGCCACTACCTCAAGGTCTTGGTTGAGCCGCTGATAGCTTTTATGCACCAGCAGGTTCACGCCCCACGGCGCATCGGCCGGTCCGAGCTGGGTTGAAATTCGATCAAACCATTCGTCCAGGATTTCAACAGTCCTGGCATTCGCCGCGGGAACGGTCCCAATGGCACCTTTGCGGCATGCAGCCACTACCAACTCGACGGTCGATACCAGAAACATCGGCGCGATCAGGAGCGGCAGTTTCAACCGGCTGAGCCAGTCTTCAGGCATTGTCATTTGCGTCCTCAGAGCATTGCGGCGTTCGTCGGAAGGCCGAGATACAGCCGGCCCGTGAGTTCATACGTGGACTCGCTGACCATCATGTGTTGGGAGGCAGTCAAGACATCGCGCAGACAGCGCTGTAGTGGAGAGTCGTCAAAGATCGCGCTGCCGCCCGCACAGGAATACACCCGCGTGACGACTTGGACCGCCGCTTCGCTTGCGTGGGTCGTCGCCAGTCGAAGGTCTCGGCGTAGTGCCACAGAAATCTCCCCCGAGTCGGTGGACGCCGACCATGCACGGTCCACTGCGTCAATCAGGAAAGCCCGTGCGGAGCGAAGCTGGGCTTCCGCTCTTGCAACATGCTGCTGAGTTGAGGCGCGCTCTGCCAGAAGACGAGCGCTGCCTTGGGGCGTCTTTTTTGTTGCGAGCTCAATCAGGCTGTCGATGGCCAGACGCGCAATGCCGAGCGCCACCGCCGCAATGCCGACGCCCAGAATGCAAAACACCGGAAACTTGAACAACGCACCCGGGATCGGCACATCGGTAAGGATGGATGCCGACAGGCCGGCAGGGACGAATGCATCTTTGACGCTGTATTCATTGCTCCCTGTTCCGCGCAAACCGAGCGTGTGCCACGTGTCGGCTATCGATACTTGCTCCGCCCGAAAAACCATGGAACGATTTTCAAGTGTTCCGTCGGCCAATTTTTCCGGTTTTCCATCCTCGCCCAAAATCACGCACCCGCCGGTGATGAAATCGGCGTTGTACGAAGCTGATCCCCACATCCAACTGCCGTTCACCAGGAAGCCGGATACCCCGTCGACTACCGTGCGGACCGCAGTCCCGCGCGGCGCGAATACGCCGGCCATTTTGATGTTTGGATTCTCGAAGAGTAATTTCGCTTCGGGACTGGGGAGATAGCCCCCGATGATGGTCGACGTGTTCGAGATAAACGTGCACCATGCCGCCGCAGCATTGGCTTGCGCCAGCTTTTCAACGACGGCGACGAATGTATGCACATCCGCCTCCAGACCGCCGAGTGCACGTGGAACGAACATTCGATAGAGGCCGGCCCGAGCCAGTCTTTCGGCAAGGTCGTTTGGCAGATGTCGTTCTTTTTCTACGGTGTCGTTTGCCGCTTGCAAGATGGGGGTCAACTCTTGGCATGCGTAAAGCAGTTCATCACGCTGCGTCAACTCGGATGGTTCGTAATCAAAGGTCATGGGTGATCTTTCGTTCATTGGCGAATAGAGATGTCTGCATTCACGCGCCGATCACCGAACTGGTGCCGCCATCGACGACGATGGCATGCCCGGTCATGTGTTTTCCGGCTGCAGAAGCCAGCAAAAGAGCAGCGCCTTTCAGGTCGTCTGGATCGCCCAGCCGGCCAAGAGGCGTGGTGCTGATGATTCTTTCCTCACCGAACGCCGCAATCACCCCATCGGCCATCTTGCTTGGGAACAGCCCGGGAGAGATCGCATTGACGTTGATTCCATGCTTGCCCCATTCGGCGGCAAGTGCACGAGTGAACGTGATGACGGCTCCTTTGCTGGTGTTGTAAGCGACGCATTCCATTGGCGCCGGATTTCCGCCGAGCCCAGCAATTGAGGCGATGTTGATGATGCGACCCCGCTTACGCGGAATCATGCTTCCCACGGCAGCCTGTTGGCTAAAAAGAAAAAGACTTCTGATATTCAGGTTCATGACGCGGTCCCATGCCTGAAGCGTGTGGGTCTCAGCCGAGGCACCCCAGGAAGTGCCCGCGTTGTTGACCAAGATGTCCAGATGACCGAGCGTGTCAAAAGTCCTGCTGCAAACGCGTTGAACTTCGGACGGGTCGCTGGAGTCGGCAGCAATCCAGGAAGCCTCGATGCCAAGCTTTCGCAGATGGGCGGCTGCAGCCTCAAGTTCGGCCTCCTTTCTGGCTGTCAGCATGAGCCGCGCACCGGCACTGCCGAGCGCTTCGGCAATTTGAAGCCCGATGCCTCGTGACCCGCCCGTAACGAGAGCGGTGGAACCTTCAAGATCAAAAAGCGTGTTGGAATAGTGATTCATGGCTTCGCGCTAGTGCTCCAAGTGGAGTAATTAAGGGTAAAATTTTTTGACTTGACGATGTCGAGCGTCGCTCAGGGGCGAGCCATTCGACAGGTTGAAGGTCGTGAAACCTCGTCAGCGGTGAACTCGCGAACGGGAGCGAATGTCTTGCCCGTGCCTTCGGCGCTGTAGGGAACTTGAGCGCTGACGCTCGTCCAAACGGTTACAAACAACGGCTGCTGAAGTTGATGGTCCGATTTTCTCATTTCGACCATGCCGTTGAAGCCTTTGAATTTGGCTCCTTCCATTTGCTCTGCGACCCGAATCACTTCCGCAGATTGCGCCTGCTGGATCGATTTGCTTAACAGCTCGAATACAAGCGCAACACCATGCGTGTAGAAATCCTCGTTGAACCGTTTCTGGAATTCCTTCATCCAGACGTTCATTTGACCGCCCATGTTGTAGTGGCTGTAGGCGACCTGAAACACGCGGTTGTCATCAACTTGGCGCAGGGCTGTTGGGGTGCCTGCGACCACGGCATAGTAGGTATAGAAAGTGCCTTTCCAGCCACTTTCTTCTGCGGCCTTGATCAGCAGTGAAAGGTCTGTTCCCCAGCTTCCTGTAATGATCGTGTCCGCCCCGGAAGCGCGAACTTTTGTCATGTAGGGTGAAAAATCGCGTATCTGCGCAAGCGGATGACGGTCGTCGCCAACAATTTCGACATCAGGCCGCTTCGCTCGCAAACCGGCCTTGGCGGCCTCTGCAATCTGGATGCCAGAGGAATAATTCTGGTTGATCAGGTAGACCTTCTTGACCGATGCCCGGTCTTTGATGAAGCTCGTCAACGCCTCCATTTTCATTGCGGTGTCGGCCTCGAAGCGAAAATGCCAGTAGCTGCAGTTGCTGCCAGTCAATTCCGGATCGGTCGCGGCATGATTCAGGTAAAGGACTTCTTTGCCAGGATTGCGCTGGTTGTGCTTTTCGATCGCGTTGATAAGCGCCAGCGCCGGCGCCGATCCGGTGCCTTGCGCAATGAATCGAATATCTTGATCTATCGCACTCTTAAGAGCTCCGAGAGTTTCGGTTGGACTCAACTTGTTATCGAAGCCAACGATTTCGAACTTCACGCCGGCGGGATTGGAGGCGTTGAACTGTTCCGCTAGGTATTGATATGACTTCAGGAGGCTGGTGCCGACGGATCCCATGAGCCCGGACAAGGGTTCGATCACCGCGATTTTCACCACTTGGCCTTTCAGCACCGGCTTCTGGTTTTGCGCGAGTGCTTGTCTCGAAAGACCCAACCCAGCCACTGCCCAGGTCGCGATGCGGGCAAAGTGCCTCCGCGTGAAGGTTGTTGGTGTCATCTGGAAAGTACTCCAAGTGGATAAGTTTTAGTCCGGCTAATCTAGCTGCCGAGAGGGCGGGCGGAACTAGTACTTACCCGAGAACAGTCGCGCAGGTGATCAAGGCAGGGCTCTACGACCCACAACGCGGTGCCCTGATCCAACCCTCGAGCCCAAAAGCTCGGCCGAGGGTGCGAATCCCGAAGTTGGGTGACCGGGATCGCCATGGCTCGAGGGGCGACGCGACGGCCTGGTGCGCTGGGTGCCGGAGGGCCGTGGCCTCAGCAGCGCGCCAGACTCGTGAGAACCGTGCGAACTCTCCATCTCATCGTGCAGCGTTGATCTTTTGGTGCTGTGTGGCTCGCGAGGCGGAACTGCACGCGCTCGCCGTGACGGCGAGGGCTTCGTCGCGCTTGGCCTCTACGGCAGCTTGCGCGAGCCGAGAGCGAGATTCTGATGCGGACTCAAGCACATCCGAAGACGTGGGCGAGAAGCTCGAGTACATGCCGGATTTGTCCGCGGTTCTACCACTTGAGGCCCGATGATCGAACGTCCTCTTCTGCTAAGCTGAGGATCCAGACGACTTTTAAGACCTTCCGTGAGCGCCTTTGCTGAACCCGATTTGCCACTAAGCGCGCGTGGAAGTCAGCGTCACAAAGAGTTGATCGCAGCGGCGCTTCGCGTACTGGTTCGCGACGGGCATCATGCTGTAACTTTGCGAGCGGTTTCAGTCGAAGCCAATGCAAGTCATGGGGCGATCAACTATTACTTCGGTTCCCGAAGCGCCCTGATGTGCGCACTCGCCGAAGATGTTTGCCGTCGCATTGCAAACAACATTACCCTCGTCACACCTAAACTCGGGAAGTGCGCGGACGACGCCGATCGGTTCGCCACCATCCTTGCGGAACACAACATCAAGTACATGGTCAATGATCATGCGATGGGCATGGCGATCACCGAACTTACGCTCGCGGGATCGCGCGACTTAGAGTTAGGTAGCGTACTGGTGAAGTGGGGAAAGATACATGCCCGTCTAATGCGGGACAGCTTTCTGAAACTTGGGTCCAGTGATCCAGATTTGGACTATGCGTTTGTGTTGAATTGTGTTAATGGACTCATCATGGCGCAGCTCGCGATACCGCGCCGCGATTTCGAAGCACGTATTCTGCAGCCCTCATTGCTTCGGCTTGTTCGCGCGATCGCCAACGAAAAATCGACTGCCACGGAAGAAAAATAGCCGAGTCTCCGATAGTGACCTGCCCCGGTTTGATCGAGACTGTTTCCTCAACGCCGTGGCCGGTGGCGAGTCAATTGACCTCGGCCACAGATGGTCGGCCTACTCAGGCCGGGTGCCCTCAAAGGCGTTCTGCAGCAGTCGCCGGATCTCGCAGCGTTGTGCCGGTCCTGTCTCTCGCGGGTTCCAGTAGGGGTTGTTCACGACGAGATCCGCCGCGCGGTCGAGGTCAGCCTCCTTCATGCCCAGGTCCCGCAGCGCCACCGGCGCTCCGTTGTCTCGCGCCAGGTCGAACAGGCTTGCCGCGGCGCTGCGCGGCTCTGCCGACCCGAGTGCGCGTTCGATGCGGGACATGGCCTCAGGCACTGCCGGCGCGTTGAAGGCAATGGCCTGAGGCAGGACCACGGTGTGCACCTCTGCATGCGGCAGGTTGAAGCTGCCGCCGAGGGTGTGGCACAGCTTGTGGTGAAGCGCCATTCCCACGCTGCCAAGTACCGTACCGCACAGCCATCCACCGTACAGCGCGTCTGCGCGGGCATCAACATCGTCGCTGCGCTGGCGGATGGCCGGCAACGACTTGACGAGGGCGCGAATGCCTTCCTCGGCCATCAGGCTCATCACGGGATTGCCGTCGCGCGCATACAGACCTTCGGCCGCGTGTGCAATTGCATTCATGCCGCTCGTCACGCTCAAGGAAACCGGCAGCGTCAACGTCAACTCCGGGTCGTAGATCACGGTACGAGGCAGCACGCGTGCGTCCTTGCCGGTCTTCTTCAAGCCGCCCTCGGTGATGCCGTAGATCGGCGTCATCTCGCTGCCCGCATAGGTCGTGGGGATGGCAAGGATCGGCAGGCCGGATTCCAGCGCAATGGCCTTGCCCAGGCCGGTGGTCGAGCCACCACCAATGGCGATGGCGCAGTCCGCGCCCAGGCGCCGCGCCTCGTCGCGGGCCTCGTGTGCCGTCTCGATGGGTACATGCATGGCGGCGCGCGCAAATATGCCCGCGGCGCGACTGCCGAGACACTCGGCGACCATCTGCGCCTGCCGCTGCTGCTCGGGCGTGCACAGCACCAGCGCACGGCGCGCCCCGAGAAGCTCGATCTCTCGTTCCAGATGCGCCAAGCTCCCGGCACCGAACACCACCCGCGATGGCTGGCCGTTATAGACGAAATCCTTCATGCGATCCCCGCCGTGTCGTGCTCAGCCCAGGCTCGGCCGGGCCGGACTTCGTAGTCCACCTGATGCCGGGCGATGCGGACGCCAGCCAATTCGTCGCGCACCCGCAGATGTTCCGGATGCACCGCATACCCAGCCAGTGCTTCCCACGATTCGAACTCGCTGTACAACACGACGTCGCAGGCATAGTCAACGTTGCTGGCATCCATACCGATCTCCAGGTGGAGCAACCCGGGAATGCAGCCGCGCAGGCCATGGAAGCCGCTTTGAATGCAGTCCATGTTTCGCTGCTTTTCTTCGGCCGTGTCGCCGCTCACGTCCCACATGACGATGTGCCGGATCATTGCGCATCCTTTGCAGTTGCTGAAAGAGGCGAGATGTCAGGCATCCGCAGCGTCCCGCTTGTTCAGTACGAAGTCATATTCAACGACGTAGGAGCCGTCGGCCTGCTGCTTCCAATCGGCAATCAGCGACTGGCGCACGCCGAACACGGCATCCGAATCAAGGTATTGGTCGTCGCTGCGGAACACGTGCGTGATCAGCTTCTCGTAGCCGTCGGCCTCGATCAGGAAGTGCAGGTGCGCGGGACGCCACGGATGCCGGCCGGTCGCCTTCAGGAGATCGCCCACGGGGCCGTCGTGCGGAATGGCGTAGGGGACGGCCAGGATCGAGCGGAAGTGATAACGGCCTTCACTGTCGGCGTGCACGATGCCGCGTGCCTGCGCATGGCCGATCTCCGGATGCTGCACGTCGTACAGGCCGTCCTCGTCCGATTGCCACACGTCCATGCGGGCGTTGGCGATCGGCTTGCCGCCCATGCCGCGCACGGTGCCGCGCACTAGGCACGGGATGCCGCGCGCACCGTTGGAGATGTCCGCGCCGGGTTCGTAGTGGGGCGCCCCCTCCACGTGGAACGGGCCGAAGACGGTCGCCTCGGTGCAGCCGGCGGGCTTGTCGTTGTTCTGCGCCACCGTCAGCATCGACAGGCCCAGCACGTCCGACAGCAGGATGAATTCCTGGCGCTTGTCGTCGGTGATGTGGCCGCAGCGGGTCAGGAACTCGATGCCCTTGAACCACTCTTCTTCGGTCAGCTCCACCTCGCGTGCAAAGGCATGCAGGTGTTGCACGAGACTGTCCATGATGCACTTGAGCCGCAGGTCCGCCGCCTGCGCCTGCCGCGCAAGCACGGCGTCGGTGATGGTGTGATGGTTCAGGTTGCGCATGAGGACTCTCCTTCAGTCCAATTGCAGTTGGGTCCGCTGCGCGACCGTACCCCATTTGGCGAAGTCCTCCTGGCTGCGCCGCTCTGCCTCCTGCGTGCTGTAGCCCTCGACGCGCAGGTCCATCTCGGCCAGACGCGCCTTCACGGCCGGCGCCAGGAGCGCGGCACGCACGTCGCGCTGGATTTTCTCGACCGTGGCAGCCGGCAGGGCGGACGGTGCCATCAGGGTCTCGAAGAAAGTGGCATCGAATCCCGGATGTCCGCTCTGCGCGATCGTCGGAACCTCGGGCAGCAGGCCCGATCGTTCCTTGCCGGATACGGCGATCGCGCGCAGCCGCCCGCTCTGGACATGCGGCAGGACGACGGAGGAGACGATGAAGCCGCAGTCCACATGACCGCCCATCACGTCCTGCGCGGCCGGGCCGGGGCCTTTGTAGGGCACATGGGTGAGCCGGGTTCCGGTCGTGGCCAGCAGCATCTCCATGGCCATGTGGCTCGGTGTCCCGGCGCCGCCGGAGGCGTACAGCCGCGTCGAGGGCAACTGGACGAACTTCGCGAGAGACGGAACATCGGCCGCGGGATTGCAGACCAGCATCTGGTTGAAGCTCGCGAAATAGGTCACCGGCTTGAGCGAAGCCCTCGGATCGAAGCCCAGCTTCTTGTACAGATGGGGGTTGATGGTGAGGATCGTGTCGGGTCCGACGAGCAGCGTGTGACCGTCCCTGGCGTGCGCGACTTCCCCAGCGGCCAGGTTGCCTCCCGCGCCTGTCTTATTCTCGATAACAACTGGCTGATTCCAAGCCGCCTGGAGCGCGGGCTGTATCAGCCTGGCGATCACGTCGCCGGGCGTGCCCGGCGGAAATGCCGCCACCAGGCGGACCGGCTTGGTCGGCCAGGCCTGCGCGAAGACCGAAGGCGCCACCGCCAGGGCCATCGCAAGGGCGGCGAGACGAAGAAGCGGGGTGCTGACTTTCATGCCGGGTCTCCTCTCGTCGCATCGACGGAGATTGTTGAAGGGGTTGAAGTGACGCGAGACAGCACACGTGCCGCTTCGTCCGCGTCCGCGCCGCGCCATGCGACGATCTGGTCCGGGCGGATCAGCGCGAGCGGCGCTTCGTAGAGCTCGCGCAGGGCCGGCTGCGCCAGCCGGACGACGCGCAGGTCCATTGCCAGTTCGCGTGCCGCGGCTTCGAAGGCCTCGGTCGCGGGCGCATCGGGCCCCAGCGCGAGCAGGGTCCATTCGGTGTGGAAAACGTCGAACAGCGAGCGCCCGTCGTCGAGCCATGCATGCGGCGGCCGGCCGCCCGGACTGGCGGTGGGTGTGTAGGCATTCGGCTCGTCCGGCGGCAGCACGGCGCCGTCGCCGACGATGATCGGCGAGGCGTCGTAGCGGCCGCCGAAGGTCACGCCCGGGATATTGAATTCGAGCCGGGCATGCGCGTCGAAGTGCAGGCCCGCGAGCTTGCGCTCGGCATCGCCCCGCGGGGAGGCTTCTTCCAGTTCGGGCTTTGCCGCGAAGAGCCCCACCGAGTCGGCGAACTTGCGCGCATAGCCGGTGTTGCGTTCGGCCAGCGGCCTGCGCTCGGCCTCGTAGCTGTCGAGCAGCGCCAGCGGTGCCTCGCCGCGGATCACGCTCGCGAGCTTCCAGCCCAGGTTGACCGCGTCTTCGACCGCCGTGTTGTAGCCCAGCCCGCCGGTGGGCGTGAACAGGTGGGCCGCATCCCCCGCGATGAAGACCCGGCCCTTCTGGAAGCGCTGCGCCACCAGCGCATGCCCGGCGAGCCAGGTGCCCATCGAAAGGATCTCGATCGGCACGTCGGCGCCCACCGCCTCGGAAAAGACACGGCGCGCATCGGCCTCGGTCCAGTCGTCGGCATCTTCGCCGGGGCGCAGCGCCGCATGGAAGGCGTACTCGGACACGCCGTCCACCGAGGCCATGAAGGCGCGCCTTTCGTGGTTGACGGCCACGTACATCCAGGCCTTGGGGTGGCGCAGCACGTCGACGAACTGCGGCGCGCGCAGGTAGATGGCGAACATCTTGCCGCCCATGAATTCGCGCTGGATGCCGCTCACGCCGCCCCATTCGATGCCCAGCTGTTGCCGGACCAGGCTGCGCGCGCCGTCGGCGCCGATCAGGAACTTCGCGGCCACCTCCTGCGCAGGGCCGCCTTCGCTCGGCCGCACCGTCGCGCTCACTGATCCACCGTCGTCGCTGAAGCGCTCCAGCCGCCAGCCATAGCGCACATCGGCCGAAGGCCAAGCCTGCGCATGGCGGCGCAGCGCCTGCTCGACGAATTTCTGCGACACGCGATGCGGCAGCTCGGCGGCGCTCCAGGACCCGGTCATCGTCTTGACCCTCACCGCGGCCTCTGCGGCCGTGGGCAGGCTGATGCGGGCCAGCTCATGGCCGGCCAAGCGCGTGAAGTAGGCGATGTCCGTCGGGTCGTCGGCCGGCAACCCGAGCGCACGGATCTCGTGCGCGAAGCCGAGCCGGCGGAAGTGCTCCATCGTGCGGGCCTGGGTCGCGTTGGCCTGCGGATTGAAGGCCGTGCCCGGCTTGGCATCGACCAGCAGGCAGCGGATGCCGCGGCGGCCGAGCTCGTTGGCGAGCATCAGGCCGCAGGGGCCGCCGCCGGCGATCAGCACGTCCGTGGCGATCAGGGGAGGGTGGCCGGCTGCAGGCCGGGGCGGAGCGGTCATGGGCTGTCTTTCTTCTTCTTGATGCATCAGTCGGCGCGGATGCCGCGTTCCCGGATGACGGCGCCCAGCCGCTTGAAGTCGGCCGCGCCCTTGTCGCCGAAGGCGGCGGGCGTGAGCGGCTCCGGCACGTTGCCGAGGGTCTCGATGGTTGCCCTGACGGCCGGCAATGCCAGCGCGCGGTTGACTTCGGCATTGATCCGCTGGATCACGGCCGGCCGCGTGCCGGCCGGCGCGTAGAGGCCGAACACCGCATCGGCGTCGAAGCCCTTGAGGCCGAGTTCGTCGAGCGTCGGCACCTCGGGCATCTGGGGCGCGCGCTTGAGGCTTGCGACCGCCAGCATGCGCAGCTTGCCGGTCCTGACGTGCTGGATGCTGATGCCCGGATCGAAGAGGAAGTCGATCTGGCCGCCCAGCAGGTCCGTCAGCGCGGGCGCCGCGCCGCGGTAGGGCACATGGATGGCCGTGGTGCCCGTCTGGCCCGTCATCATCTCCGCCGCGAGATGGGGCGAGCTCCCGTTGCCGGGCGATCCGAACGAGCGCTTCCCGGGGTTCGCCTTGAGGTCGGCGACCAGCCCCTTGAAGTCCTTGACCGGGCTGTCGGCGCGCACTACCAGGTAGAACGGCACCCGTGCAACGGATGCGACCGGGACCAGATCCTTCGCCGGATCGAAGGGCATCTTGGCGTAGATGTGCGGGTTGATCGACACCATGCCCCCGGAACTCATCAGGAAGGTATAGCCGTCGGCCGGCGACTTGGCGACGAAATCGCCGCCCAGGTTGCCGCCCGCGCCGCCCCTGTTCTCCACGAGCACCGGCTGCCCGAGTGCTTCGTGCAAGGGCGCGCTGATCACGCGAGCCAGCTGGTCGGCCGCGCCGCCGGGCGCGAAGTTGGCGACGATCTTGATGGGCTGCCGGGGCCAGTCCTGGGCGTGGGCGATGCCGCACGGTCCGAGGCCGAGCGCCAGCGCCGCGGTGGTGAGCAGGGATTTCATGGTCTGTCTCCTGCGCTTCATCAGAACGGATAGTGGCGGTCGGTGGTCTGCACCGTGAGCCACCGCAGCTCGGTGAAGGCGTCGATGCCGGCCTTGCCGCCGAAGCGGCCGTAGCCCGAGTCCTTCACACCGCCGAAGGGCATCTGCGCCTCGTCGTGCACGGTCGGGCCGTTCACGTGGCAGATGCCGGAGTCGATGCGGTTGGCCACATCCCAGGCACGCGCGATGTCGCGCCCGAACACGGCGGAGGACAGCCCGTAGGGGTTGTCGTTGGCCACGCGCACCGCTTCGTCCACGCCGTCCACACGCACCACCGGCTTCACGGGACCGAAGCTCTCTTCATGGTAGATGCGCATCTGCGGCGTGACGTGGTCGAGCAGCGTCGCGGGCATCAGCGTGCTGTCGGCCTTGCCGCCGCACACGAGTTTCGCGCCCTTGGCGAGCGCATCGTCGATCAGCGCGTTGCAGCGCTCGACGGTGCTCGCATCGACCACCGAACCCAGCACCACCGGCCCCTTGCGCGGATCGCCCAGCGGCAGCTGCACGGCCTTGGCGGCGAGCTTCGCGACGAAGGCGTCCGCGATCTTGTGATCCACGATGATGCGCTCGGTGCTCATGCAGATCTGGCCGCTGTTGGCGAAAGCGCCGAAGGCGGCGCCGCTGACGGCGGCGTCGAGGTCGGCATCGTCCAGCACGACGAGCGGGGCCTTGCCGCCCAGCTCGAGCACCGCCGGCTTGAGGTACTTCGCGCAGGTCTGTGCGATCAGCCGCCCGACGCGGGTGGAGCCGGTGAAGTTCACACGGCGCAATGCCGGATGGGCAATGATTGCTTCAACCACCTCGGCCGCATCGGCCGGCGCATTGGTCACGAAGTTGACGACGCCCGGCGGGAATCCCGCATCCTTGAAGGCCTCCACGATCAGGCCGTGGGTCGCGGGGCTGAGTTCCGAGCCCTTGAAGACGACCGTGTTGCCGCAAGCCAGCGGCGTGGCAATCGCACGCACGCCGAGGATCACCGGCGCGTTCCATGGCGCGATGCCCAGCACCACGCCGGCCGGTCGGCGCAGGCCCAGCGCCAGGCTGCCGGGCACGTCGGAGGGGATGACCTCACCGCTGATCTGGGTCGTCATGCCGGCCGCTTCCTGCAGCATGCCGGCGGCCAGGTGCACATTGAAACCGGCCCACGAGGCACCGGCACCGGTCTCGGATGCCATGGCATCCGTCAGGGCCTGGGCCTTCGCCTCGATGGCCTGCGCCGCCTTCAGCAGCAGCGACCTGCGTTCGCCCGGGCCGGTCCGGGACCAGGCCGGAAACGCGGCAGCAGCGGCTTCGACCGCTGCCATGGCGTCGGCGCGGGTGGCGGCGGGCGCTGTGGTGGCCACCGTGCCGTCGAGCGGGTTGCGGCGCTCGAAGGTGGCGCCGTCCGCGGCCTGCCGGCTTTCGCCATTGATCAACATCGATATCGTGCCCATTGTCTTGTCTCCTTGTAGGTTTGAAAGAAAGCGAAAAACTGTCAGGCCACTTCGACTTCGACCAGCATCGGTGCAGCCGATTGAAGGGCCTGGTGCAAGGCCGGGCGCACCTGCTCGGCCGTCTCGACGCGCAGCGCCTTCATGCCTTGCGCGCCGGCCAGCGCAACAAAATCGAGATCGGGCAGGTCGGTGCCCGGAACATGCTCGTCGGGCCGGTAGCCGAAGATCCGCGCGAACTCGTAGAGCGCCGCGTAGCGGCGGTTCTTCAGGATCACGACCGTGACCGGCAGCGCCAGCTGCGCCGCACTCCACAGCGCCTGGATGGCGTACATGGCCGAGCCATCGCCGATCAGTGCAATGACTCGTGCGCCGGGCTTGCCCAGCGCCACGCCCACGGCGGCCGGCAGCCCATAGCCCAGGCCGCCGCTGCACATCGTGTAGAAGGTTTCCGACGCGAGGATCGGCAGATGCCCGTGCATGACCGGGCGAGCACTGGGCGCTTCCTCGACCACGATGCTGTCGCGCGCGCGCACATCGGCCAGCGTCTGCAGAACCCACGGCACCGGCAGGCGTTCGCCAGGCGATGGCTCTGCAACGCGCGGCGGCCGTGGATGAGGAGGTGGTGTCGCGCGATTTCGCGGCTTGCTCTGTTCGAGCAGGTCGAGCAATCCGAGGCGGATGCTGCCGACCACCGAGGTTCCTGTCGGCGCCCACGCCGCGACCTGCGGATCGTCTGTCAGCTGTACCAGCTCGGTTGATTCGGGCAGATGCGGACCTTGGCCCGGTACGTGATAAGTGAACGCCGGCGCGCCCAGCGCAAACACCAGGTCGTGGCTCGCGAGCCGCTCGACGATGCGCTCGCGCATCGGCGGCAGGAAGCCTCCCCACAGCGGATGGTCTTCAGGGAAGCTGCACCGGCCCGACATCGGGGCCACGTACACGCGCGCGTTGTGACGCTCGGCCAGCTGCAGGGTCTCGTTCCAGGCTTCGTCGCGATCGACCGCCGCACCGACGACGAAGGCCGGGGAGCGGGCGCCATCGATCGCTTCGGCAATGCGCGCGAGCAGCTCCGGGTCGGGGCGCAGGTGCCGGCTGACCGCTCGCGCATCGACCGGCAGGGTCTGCACATCCCAATCGTCCGACGGAATGGAAACCAGCACGGGGCCGCGCGGCGGCGTCATTGCGATGTAGTAGGCCCGCGCGATCGCCAGCGGAACGTCTTCGGCCCGCGCCGGCTCGATGCTCCACTTGACGTAGGGCCTGGGCAGCTCGGCCGCTTGCGTGGATCCGAGGAAGGGCTCGAAAGGCAGGATCGAACGCGCCTGCTGACCGGCCGTGATCACCAGCGGCGTGCGATTGCGAAAGGCCGTGAAGATGTTGCCCATCGCGTGGCCGACGCCGGCGGCGGAGTGCAGATTGACGAAAGCCGCGTTGTGCGTGGCCTGCGCGTAACCATCCGCCATGCCCACGACCACCGACTCCTGCAGCCCGAGCACGTAGCGGAAGTCTTGCGGGAAGTCGATGAACATCGGCAGCTCCGTCGATCCCGGGTTGCCGAACACGCTCGTCATGCCGAACGCGCGCAGCAGCTTGAAAACCGCGTCTCGCACGGTCACGGGGCTGCTGCTTGAGAGGGGTGCTTGCGCGGGATGTTCGACGCGTCGATCCATGAATGCTCCTTTATGAGATCCGCAGTTTTGCGGTTCTCTTGGTATTCATCAATGCAATGAAATATCTAAAGCAAAATAAGGTGTATGCATACTGAAAAGCTGGACATGAACCTGCTCCGCCTGTTCGAGGCGGTCTACCGTCTGGGCAGCGTCAGCCGCGCCGCAGATGCTCTGGGGCTGTCGCAGCCGGCTGCGAGCCAAGGCCTGACGAGGTTGCGGGTCGCCTTGGGCGACGCGCTGTTCGTGCGCGCCAACGGGCGCATGCGCCCGACGTTGCGCGCGGAGCGGCTGGCGAGCGTCGTTCAGCCGGCGGTGGCTGCCATCGAGGGTGTGTTGCGGGACGAAGACACCTTCGATCCTTCACGCTCGCAAATGACCGTTCGGCTGCATATGAACGACATCGGGGAGGCCCGGCTGCTGCCGGAACTGATGGAAGCCTTGCATCGCCAGGCACCCGGCATACGGGTGCATACGATTCCGCTGCCGCACGGGGAGATCACGGATGCCCTTGAAACGGGGGCGATTCATTTCGCACTCGGGTTTCTGCCCTCGGTCAGCGGAACGGAGCGCGTCGAACTGCTGCGCGATCGCTACGCGGTGGTGGTGCGAGCGGGACATCCGATGGCCAAGGGCCCGAAGGCAGCGAATGTCCGAATGACAA
This sequence comes from Variovorax sp. OV084, assembly GCF_900111625.1. NCBI lineage: Bacteria > Pseudomonadati > Pseudomonadota > Betaproteobacteria > Burkholderiales > Comamonadaceae > Variovorax > Variovorax sp. OV084. Next base: position 19,693 of record NZ_FOII01000026.1, read on the forward strand.
TCCAGGATCTGCGGCGCCTGGAGTATGTAGCAGTGCGCTCGCACTCGGAGACCTTCCGCATCCTGCAGCAGCTCGGACTCGATGGACGGCTGGTGCTCAACTCGGCGCATTTCCTGGCGCTGCCGGCGATCATTGCGCGCACCGATTTCGCCGTCGTGATGCCACAGGCGATCGCGCGCAGGTTCATCGAGCCGAAGCGCTACGCGGTGCTTCCTGCCGAGCTGCCGCGCAGCAACTTCACGGTGTCGCTGCATTGGAGCCGTCGGTTCGAATCGGATCCGGCGCACTGCTGGATGCGGAATCTCTTCATCGGCCTTTTCGACGACAAGAGCCGCGCCGATCACCCATAGCGGCGGGCCCATTTCGAGCGGGCCCTCCCTGAACTTGCCCGTGTCCGGTAGATCGGCCCAAGTCTTCGGCGGATCGACGCCGAACTTTGTAGCGTCGTAGGCCGTGAGCACGGCGCAGAGGATCGCCGGCTGTTGATCTCCAGCAAGGTGCTGGAGCTTCCGGTGGTCGCGCTGACAAGATACACCCGCCTTTGGCGGGCCATGAGACCGCCGTCGAAAGATGGCGGCGACGGAGCAGGTGCGACTGTTCTATGTCGGCGCCACGCGTACTAAACCTCGACTCATGATCGCGAATGCAGTCCCCTGCGGTGGTGCATGCGCAATGAGCAGCGCGGGCTGATCTTTCATTGCCCCAAAACTAGCTTTCGTAGTCGCCGCCTTATCGTGAGTTGAGAGCAAGGGCTGGATGGGCTCAAAGCTATTTCGTGTTGATTGCACGGGTAGCTCCTGGCCTCGATGTCGCTTCGGTCCAATCATCATGGCTCGATCATCCTAGAAATAGAACTTATGGTCGCGTCTACTTCAGGAGATCCAACGGGCGCGTTTCAGGTATGCCGGCTCGCTCGGAAAGCCATCATCCATTACCGTTCTATTTCCTGGAAATCATCGAATGTCGATAACGTTAAAAGCATCATCCCCCGAAGTTGATCCGAAAACGCTGCGTAAGGTGATCTTCGCGGCATCGTTCGGAAATTTCGTCGAATGGTTCGACTTTGCCGCGTATGGTTTTCTCGCAACCATTCTCACGCGGGAGTTTTTCCCGAGCAACGATCCAGCAGTCGGGCTGCTCAAGACCTTCGCCGTTTTCGCAGTGGCATTTGCATTCCGGCCTCTGGGCGGCATTTTTTTTGGCGTAGTTGGGGACCGCATTGGCCGCAAGCGCACTCTAGCGCTAACCATCCTGATGATGGCCGGGGCGACCACGCTGATCGGTTTGTTGCCGACATACGCCGCGATCGGCGTGTTCGCGCCGATCCTGCTCACGGTACTGCGCTGCGTGCAGGGTTTCTCCGCCGGCGGCGAATATGCCGGCGCATGCGCCTACGTGATGGAGCATGCGCCGCAGCATAAGCGCGCGCGTTACGGTAGCTTTCTGCCGATATCTACGTTCTCGTCCTTCGCGCTGGCTGCGGTAGTCGCCTACGCGCTCGACGCTTCACTTTCCGCCGAGGCCATGAGCGCTTGGGGCTGGCGAGTACCGTTTCTGGCTGCCGCGCCTACCGGGCTGATCGGTCTTTACCTGCGGATGAATCTAAGCGAAACCCCGGCGTTTCGTGCGCTTGAAGGCGAGCACAAGGTGGCGCACGCGCCGTTGCGCGACACGCTGCGCACGCAGGCAGCGGGCATTCTGAAACTGGGGGCGTTTATTTCGGTGACTGCGGTGTCGTTCTACATGTTCACCACCTACTTTGCGACTCACCTGCAAGTGGCGGGCGGATTGGACCGAGCAACGTCGCTGCTGATCACGGTGATTGCGTTGCTATTCGCGGCGGCGCTGTGCCCGCTGGCCGGTCTGTATTCGGACTGGGCAGGCCGCCGGAAGACCATGCTTACGGCGTGCGTCATCCTGATCGCTACGGTCTATCCCTCGTTCTCGCTGGTGGGTTCGGGGCATTTTTCGCCGTCGGTAATTGGCGTGTGCTTGCTAGCGATTGGCGCGGTGTTGGCGAACGTGGTGACGCCGCCGTTGTTATCCGAAGTGTTCCCAACGCGCACGCGCTATACCGCTTCGGCGACTACCTTCAATTTGGCCTTTACGGTGTTTGGCGGCACGGCGCCGCTCGTCGCCACGTGGCTGATCACAACGACGGGCAACAACATGTCGCCTGCGTTGTATTTGGTCGCGATCGCGGTGATGGGACTGATAGGTGGATTGATGTTGCCGGAAACGGCGAAGATATCGTTGCATGACGCGGGTACCGCTCTTCCCGGTGCGAGCGCCGCGGCTGAGCTGAAAAGCGTACCAAGGCCCGCGGCTCAATCGCTGCGTTGTTGATTTCCATCCGGAGACGGGCCGGTCGTCGGTATTGACCATTGCCTCGACACCTGCATACATCATCTTGTTGACCAGCTCAGCTTCTGGATGCATCCCAACGGACCAGGTGTTGGCTAGGCCATCTGCAACCCACAGTTCCTCACCTATGCAGGGGGCGCGGAGAAGAGGTTTCCATTGATTGGTTACGAAGCATCCAGGCCATACGATTCTCCGTTCGGCGATCCAGACGCCGCATCCGATCGACTCCGTCGCTGTTCATAAGACCGCCGAAATTCAGCGGACACAAGGTACTGATCGCGTTTCGCCAGCGAGCGGGTGCGGAATGCCGCCATCGCCATAGGAGCGGACAACCTGTGCGATGACCACCTGATAGCCCTTGAGCCAAAGCGCCTGTCGCTGCTTTGCAGCGATGTGCGCCGGGTGCCCAATGAGCTCTTGGAGCGCCTCCATCGTCTTCCAGTAGTACACGGTGGAGACGAGCCCTGTTGCAGAGTTCTCCCAGCTCTCTTCGCCAAGGTAGCCTGGGATGGACTTGGCAAGCGCGGCAATGACGTTGTCTAGGGCGTGGAACTCGTCGTCGAATTCGCCCTTTGCGAAAGTGAATGTGGACGTGTACATCTGTCGTGCAGGCCTCGTCAACTCACTCCGCTGGCGTTGCGCATCAGTTCGGACATTGCCTCGTGTCCGCGCGCCTTTAACATTTCTGCGGCATTGAGGCGATCGCGCGCTTCCCTGTTCTGGCTGAGCTTGGACTTGCCCACCAGCGAAGTGACTGCGATCTCGATGCCCACGATGTTGCGCACCATGCTGTCGATGTACTCGGGTGCGGAGTCACCCATTTTCCATGGCTTCGGTTCGGCCGCCTCGTAGCGCCGCGTCAGGCGCGCGATGATGCCGCGCGCAAAGCGCTCGTCGTCGTGCACGGTGAGCACGCCGTGCGCGTGCACCACCTCGTAGTTCCAGGTGGGCACCTGGCGGTGCGCCTCGTGCTTGGATGGGTACCAGTTGGGCGAGATGTAGGCTTGGGCGCCGCCGAAGATGACTATCACCGGAGTTCCGGTGGGGCAGCGTTGCCACAGCGGATTGGCGCGAGCGACGTGCGCCGACAGCAAGCCATGCGTTCCCACGTCGGGGTCGAACTCGAAAGGGAGGTGATCGGCATCCAGTCCCGAGGTCCCATGCGTGACCAACGCACCCAACGGGTGCTTGCGGATGACGCGGCTCAATTCTTCGGGTCTTGTTTCGGCAAAGTGCGTGGGGGTGTACATCGGAGAGGGTATGAATGGTGTGGGCAGTTGGTACTGTCCCGCGGAACCGGCACAATGGGAAGGTCCAGTTTCATTCCTTTTGCATGGACCAGTTTTCAACGCGACCGAGCCGAAAGTCCAATGCCGACAGGGCCGGACGCCGCATCTACGACCTGCTGCGCTCCCAGATCGCCGACGGGACGCTCGCCGCAGGCGCGCAGGTGCCGTCCACGCGTGCCCTGGCGTCTGACCTGGGGGTGTCGCGTACCACCGTCACCGCCGCCTACGAGCAGCTCGCGGCCGAGGGATTCCTTGCCACGTCGGTCGGGCGAGTTGCTCGCGTCGCAAGTCCGCTGGCTGCGCCCGAACGTCCCGATACGAGGCCGAAGCAGCGCGGCAGGACTGCACCGACTCTCTCGGCCTTCGGATGTCGCGTGGCCGCGGTCGATATGCCCGGACTTGCTCCTGTGGAACCTTGCCGCATCGACTTCCTGTATGGAGCGGTGGCTTCTCGCGACTTTCCGGCGCTGGCCTGGCGACGTGCCTACCAGGCCGAACTGCTGCGCCATCAACGCCGGCTCTACTACGTTGCGCCCGAAGGCGACGCATCGCTGCGCCGCTCCCTGCAGGGGTACCTTCGGCGCGCGCGGGGCCTGGCCTGCGATGCCGAGCAGATCCTCATGGTGCACGGCTCACAGCAGGCCATCGACCTGTGCGCGCGGCTGCTGTTGAATCCCGGCGACGCCTTCGTCTTCGAGGAGCCCGGCTACCTGATGGCGCGCCGGTGCTTCGAGGCCACGGGCGCCGAGCCCTTGGCAATACCGGTGGACGCCCAAGGGCTGGACACCGCCATGCTGCCAAACGACGATCGCACCCGCCTGGCCTATGTGACGCCTTCGCACCAGTTTCCATTGGGAGGCGTGCTGCCCATCGGCCGGCGCCTTGAACTGCTCCGTTGGGCGCGAACGCACTGCGCCTGGGTCGTCGAGGACGACTACGACGGCGAGTTTCGCTACGGCCAGCGCCCGATCGACGCACTGCAGTCGGTAGACACCGACGGCCGCGTGATCTACGTGGGGACCTTTTCCAAGGCGCTGTCGCCACAGCTTCGGCTCGGCTACCTGGTGCTGCCTCCCGAGCTGGTGCCGGTGTTCCGGCAGGCCAAGCGGCTGGCCGACCGCCATGCGCCCGTGCTGGAGCAGCGTGTGCTGGCGTCGCTGATCGACAGCGGCGCCTACGAGCGTCACGTGCGGCGCACGCGCCGCGAGCATGAGCGTCGCCGGGCGGCATTGCTCGAGGCCATTGCGCGCCACTTGCCTGCCAGCGCCACGGTCATCGGCGCGGCGGCCGGGCTGCATGTGGTGCTCTGGCTGCCGTTCCTGCGGCCGCAGGACGAGCCCGCGCTGGTGGCCGCCGCGCGCGGCAAGGGCGTGGGCGTCTATGCGGTGTCGCCGCTGTTCGCCAAGCCGTCGTCGCGCATGCAACCCCGGCCGGCCGGACTGATCCTGGGATATGCCAGCCTCTCGGTCGAGGAGATCGATCAGGGGATGCGTGTGTTGGCTGCGGTGATCGCCGCGCGGGGTGCGAAGCCGATCGCGAGTGTCGCTAAGACAAAGCGGGCGAGCGCCGAAGCTCCCGGTACAGCGTCGCGCGGCTGATTCCCAGCCGGCGCGCGGCCTCGTCCTTGTCGCCTGCAGTCTCTGCGAGCGTCTTTCGTATGCAGGTATCGCGCTCGCGGTCGAGGTGTACCTGCAGCGTAGTCGTTGGGGTCGTTCCGTGCCGGCCGGCAATGGCCTGCGGGCGCTTTGCGACAGGCTGATCCGGCAGCCCTGCTTCGCCAGAGAGCAAAAAGCGCAGCAGCGCGGCTTCCAACTGTCGCACGTTGCCCGGCCAGTCGAAGGCCAGCCATCGCGCGCGAACAGATGGGGGCACCCGGCGCCCCGGCAGGCCTTCGCGCAGCGCGATGCGCTCGAGCAACTGCTCGGCCAACCACTCCAGGTCGTTGCGCTCGCGCAGCGCGGGCATGCGCACGCCGAGCACATTGAGCCGGTAGTACAGGTCGGCCCTGAACTGGCCCGCGTCCACACGCTCCTGAAGGTCGCGGTGGGTAGCGCAGACGACGCGGGTGTCGATCGGGATCGGCGATACGCCGCCCACGCGCACGATCTCCTGGTTCTGCACGGCGCGCAGGAGGCTAGCCTGCAAACTGAGGGGCATGTCGCCGATCTCGTCGAGGAACAGCGTGCCGCCGCTCGCGAGTTCGAACTTGCCCGGCTTGCCGCGCGTCCGGGCTCCGGTGAAGGCGCCGCCTTCGTAGCCGAAGAGCTCCGCATCGATCAGCGATTCGGGAATGGACGCGCAGTTGACCCACACGAACGGCCGCCGGGCGCGCGGCGACAGTGCGTGGATCGCGTTGGCCGCCAGTTCCTTTCCGCTGCCGGTTTCGCCTTGGACGAGCACGGGCAGCGAGAGGGGGGCGGCCTGTTCGATGGCCGCACGCACCGCATCCATCCGCGCGCCGTGGCCCAGGATGTCGTCAAGCCCGTAGCGCGCGGTCCACGGCGTGGGCGGGCTGTGGATGGCGCGCCCCTGGTCGCCGGCGACAGCCACCGCCTTCTTCAGCGCCGCCATGTTGGAGAACAGCGCCAGACCGACCGCCCCGATGATTCGCTCGTCCTGGTAGACAGGCACTTGCCGCGCGAGCAACTGGTGGCCCCGCACTTCGAGCGGCATCATGGTCACGGAGAGGTCGCCGCGCGCCACGTGGTGCAGGCGCGTCTTCGGCGACACGACATCGGTGATGTGCCGGCCGATGAAGTCTTCCTGGGGGCCGCCCAGCAAGCGGCAGTAGGGCGCATTGATGAGCACGACGCGGCCATTGGTGTCGACCGCCACCAGGCAGTCGGACACATGGTCGAGCACGCGGCGCAGGAACTCGGCCTCGTTCTGGCCGGAGCCGAACCATTCGGGAAAGGGCATTTCTCGTCTCGTATTTGCGACGTTAGGACTCAATATTGAGACTAATGCATGTGCTCCAAGCCGTCAATCGAAGCCGTGGCGAGCATTTATCCAAGCAAATCAAGCACTTGGCGAAATAGCGAAGACGTCCGCCGAGCGGGCCCCGGATTTGCTCTGTGCCCTCCGCCTCGCGATCGACGCCGCGCGGCGGCTTCCGTCCTTTCACCTGGAAATGCACATGAATGACATTATTTCAATCGGAGACATGCACGTGCGCGTGGCGGGCCACGGCCCGGCGCTCGTCTTTTGCCACGGCTTCACCACGACCGGCGAGTTCTGGCGCGAGCAGATGGGTGCGTTCTCGCGCGACCACCGGTTGGTGGTGCCCGATCTTCCTGGCCATGGCCGCTCGGCATCACCACGCTCGCGCCGCTACACGATCGACGCATTTGTGAAGGACCTCGTGCTGCTGTTCGACAAGCTGCGTCTCGAAGACGCCATTCTCGTGGGGCTGTCGATGGGCGGCACCATCGCCCAGCGCTTCGCGCTCGCGCACCCGAGCCGCTTGCGCGCACTGGTGCTGGTGGGCGCCACACCGCACGGGCTTGGCCCCGACGTGAACGTGAAGAATGTGCTGCACGCCATTGAAAGCCTAGGCGTCACTGCGGCGAGCCAGGCGGTGATCGATCGCTCGTTCGCTTCCGCCGCTTCCGCCGAACTGGTGGCCTTTGCGCGCGAACAGGTGGCACTGACGCCGGAATTCGTCGCGCGCGAAGCCATCGTCTCGCTGAACGAGGCCGACAGCCGGGCGCAGCTCGCACGCCTGGCATTGCCGGCGCTCGTCGTCTGCGGCGAGGAGGACGCCATCACGCCGCCGGCCGAGTCGAATGCGCTCGCCGCCGGCATTCCCGGCGCGATACTGCAGCTGGTGCCCAGCGCCGCGCACTTCCCGATGCTCGAGCAGCCCGAGCGCTTCAATGTGATCCTGCGCGACTTCATCACTCGCATCGACAACCGGAGCGGCGCTTGACGCGCGCCCGCCATACATCAAGGAGTATGGACATGACATCAACTGTCGAGACATCTACCGCAACGCCCGAGCGTTCGCGTGAAACGCGCCGGGTGGTCTTTGCCGCGGCGCTTGGCACGGTGCTGGAGTGGTATGACTTCTTCATCTACGGCAGCCTCGCCGTGTTCTTCGGCGGGTTGTTCTTTCCCAAGGGTAACGAGTCGGCGGCGATCCTCGCGTCGCTCGCGACCTTCGGTGCAGGCTTCGTGCTGAGGCCCTTCGGTGCGATCGTCTTTGGGCGCCTCGGAGATCTGGTCGGGCGCAAGAAGACTTTTCTGGTGACGATGATGATCATGGGCACCGCCACCGCCGCGATCGGCTTCCTGCCTACTTTCGAGACCATTGGCTGGGCAGCGCCTGCGCTTCTGGTGCTCTTGCGTCTTCTGCAGGGGCTGGCGATCGGCGGCGAGTTCGGTGGCGCAGTCACCTACATCGCCGAGCATTCCGACCCGCACCGCCGAGGCTTCATGACCAGCTGGCTGCAGATCACCGGCACCATCGGGCTGCTCGTCTCTCTCGGCGTGATCATGGTGCTGCGCTCGTCGATGTCGGCCGAGTCCTTCGCCTTGTGGGGATGGCGCGTGCCGTTCATGCTGTCGATTGGACTGCTCGCGTACTCGCTCTACGTTCGCATGCGACTGGAAGAGTCGCCCGTGTTCCTCGAAATGAAAGCGCACGGCAAGGGCTCGCGAAACCCGGTCAAGGACACCTTCGGCGATCCGCGCACCCTGCGCATCGTACTGGTGACGATCTTCGGCGCAGTGGCCGGGCAGGCGGTGATCTGGTACACCGCGCACTTCTACAGCTTGCAATTCCTCACCGCGACGCTCAAGCTGCTGCCGCAGTCCGCTTACGCCTACCTGACGATCGCCCTGGTACTCGCCACACCGTTCTTCGTGCTCTTCGGCTGGCTGTCCGACCTGATCGGGCGCAAGTGGATCATGCTGACGGGTTGCCTGCTTTCCGCAATCCTGTTCATGCCGCTTTTCCAGGGCATGGCCAAGTACGGCAACCCGGCGCAGGAGGAGTTCCGCGCCCGCACCCAGGTCGTCATCCAAGGCGGCGATTGCAGCGAGGACCAGTCCTTCATCGGCCAGCTGTTCCAGCCGAAGGCGACCAAGCCGTGCACGCGTGCCCGCTCGTTCCTGGCCGCGCAAGGCGTGCCGTACACGTTGCGGCCGCAGGCGGGCGAGCTGCAGTTCGTGGTCGCCGAAACGACGCTGACCGGCTTCGATGAAGCGGCACTGCGCCGCGTGTTGGTCGAGCGCGGCATGCCGCTCACGGCCGATCCGGCACGCGTGAATGCGCCCATGGTCGTGCTGATGCTGTTCGTGCTGGTGCTGCTCGCGACCATGGTGTACGGCCCGATGGGCGCGTTCCTGGTCGAGCAGTTTCCGACGCAGGTGCGCTACAGCGGCGTCTCTGTGGCTCTGCAGTTTGGCAATGGATGGATCGGCGGCTTCGCGCCGTTCATCGCCACTGCGATGGTCGTGAGCAGCGGTGACATCTTCCGCGGCCTCGTCTACACGATTGCCGTAGCGTTGCTCACGCTGGTAGTGGGCGCCTTCTGCATTCGTGATCGCCGGGGCCTCGACATGCGCGAGCCGGTAGCCGCAACGGAAACGCCGCATGCCGCTTCGAAGCTCGCGGCGTCGCAACATTAGCCCGGATCGCCATGGCTCTAGCGAAGATCCCCGTCACGATCGTCACCGGCTTCCTTGGGGCCGGCAAGACCACGCTCGTGAATCACCTGCTGGCGCAGTGCAGCGGCACCTACATTGGCATCATCGTCAATGAGTTCGGCGAGGTCGGCATCGACGGGCAACTGATCGTCGCCGATGACCAGCCGCTGATCGAGATTACCAATGGCTGCGTCTGCTGCACGGTGCGAAAGGACCTGACAGCGGCGGTATACGAGCTCCTGCAACGCGCTGAACGTCCGATCGAGCGGCTGATCATCGAGACCTCCGGCCTGGCCGATCCCGCTCCGGTGTTGCAGAGCTTTCTTGCCGATCCCGCCTTGTTGCAACTCGTGGAACTTGAGTCGGTGGTCACCGTCGCCGATGCCCACCACGTCCTGCTCCATATCAGCGACGACATCGTGCGCGAGCAGATCGCCTTTGCGGACGTGATCGTGCTCAACAAGGTCGAGATCCCCAGCGCATCGGAGCTGGTGCAACTCGAGAGAGAGCTGCGCCGGCTGAATCCGGCCGCGCACCTGGTCCGGACCGAGCGGGCACAGGTTTCGGCCGCCGAGTTGCTGGGCACGAAGCGCTTCTCGCTGCCGCACGTGCTGTCGATCGAGCCCGATCTGCTGGACGGCGAGGCGCATGACCACGAGCACGATACCTCGATCGGCTCATGCTGCATGGAAACCGACGGCGCCATCGACCCGGAGCGGTTCAGCCGCTGGATGAACCAGCTGGTCCAACGCGAAGGCGCACGGCTGATGCGCACGAAGGGCGTGCTTCACTTCAACGGCGAGGCGCGCCAGTTCCACTGTCACAGCGTGCACATGCTGCTCGATGCGCGGCCTGGGCGGCGCTGGGGCCACGACGAGCCACGCCGCAGCAAGCTGGTCTTCATCGGGCGGGAACTTGCGGTCGACGCCTTGCGAGAGGGCTTTCTCGGATGCCTGGCGGTTCAGTCTGAACGAATGCCGGCTCCTGCCGCCGAATCTGAAATGGAGCACCCATGAAGCTACAGCATGCGCTGGGCGGTCTTGAGAACCTGGGGCCTGTGAGCCTGGAACCCCGAGTCTTCGTGCAGGACTGGGAGAAGCGCATCTTCGGCATCCACACGGTGATGATGGCCGAGAGCACCCACCTCGCAGAGGCATTGCCCAGATATCCGATGGCCAGCTTGCCCACCACGTTCAAGCACACCTGGACCTGGGCCTCGCTGCGCACTGGTGCCGAGGGCATGCAGCCCTTCGAGTACTTCAAGTTCCGCTACTACGAGAAATGGCTGATGGGCATCAGCCAGTTTTTTGTCGACGAAGGCTACATCACCGCCCAAGAGCTGGCCTGGTGGACCGCGCACTATCGCGTCCAGCCCGACGCGCCGCTGCCGGATCGGCCCTGCGAGCCGATCAAACGCCAGATCGTCGACTACCTGCTGCAAGGGGACTCCAGCCTGCGGCCGCTGCCGCATGCACCGCGGTTCGCAGTCGGCCAGACTTTGCAGGTGACCGACCCCGCGGCGGCTGACCACACGCGGCTACCCGGCTACCTGCGCAACAAGAAGGGCACTGTCCGCGAGGTGTACCCCGGTGCCTTCGAGTATTTCTGCTCGACCGGGCCTGATGGGTTGGAAGGACCGATGCCGGTGTACCGCGTTGCGTTCGATGCGCGCGACATCTGGGGTCCCGACCTCTGCGAACCGAATACGACGATCTACGCCGACCTCTTCGAGGTCTACCTGCAATCCCGAACGCTCGACGAAGAAGATAAAACGCCATGAGCACTGATCTGTTCAAGTACAACGACGAGCGCGAAGCGGCGAGTGCCGCGAAGGTGCGCGCGCTGGAGGCCCTGCTGATCGAGAAAGGCGTGATCGGCAGCGACTCGGTCGATGCGGTGCTCGATCATTTCGAGAAGATCGCGGGACCGTTCAACGGCGCGCGGATCGTTGCGCGGGCATGGGTCGATCCCGCCTACAAGCAGCGCCTGCTCGACGACACGCCTCAGGCCATTGCCGAACTTCAGCTGCCATTGGGCATGGAGGGCGCCGAGGGGGAGCACATGGCCGCCGTGGCCAACGGTCCGGGTGTGCACAACCTGATCATCTGCACGCTCTGTTCCTGCTATCCGTGGCCGGTGCTCGGGCTGCCGCCGTACTGGTACAAGGACCCGGTGTTCCGCGCCCGCGGCGTGCGTGAGCCGCGTGCAGTCTTGCGCGAGTTCGGCGTGCCGGTGAGCGAGCACACCGAGGTCAAGGTGTGGGACAGCAGCGCGCAGATCCGCTGGTTCGTCGTGCCCGAGAGACCCGCCAACACCGACGGGTTCAGCGAAGAACAATTGGCTGCACTGGTCACGCCGGAGGCAATGATGGGCGTCGCGTTGGTACCGCCGCCTGCAGCTGCCTGAGGCGGGTGCCATGTTCACTCGCTTCGAGGAATATGCAGCTTCCCAGATGCTGGGCCATGCCGACTCGCCGCCGCGCAGCCAGGGCAAGCTGTTCTTTGCAGAGGCCTGGCAACGGCAGCTCTTCGGGTTGACGTTGGCCGTGGCCAAGCGGGGCCACTTCGACTGGGAGGATTTTCGCCAGCACTTGATTGAATCGATCGGCGATTGGGAGCGGCTCGACTGCGCAGCGCAGCCGCCGTGGGACTACTACGAGCGGTTCTTTCGGGCGCTGCTGCAGGTTCTGGAGCAGCAGCAGGTGGTCACCAACGGAGAACTGGCCGGGGTCCTGGCCGATCGACCGGTGCGGAGCAGTGAATGAGCGCCGAGGGGCTTTCCTTTGCCGGCTTGTTCCTGATGTTCGCGCTGGGGCTGCGGCACGGGTTGGACCCCGATCACATCGCCTGCATCGATGGCCTGACCTGGCACGCGCTCAATCATTCGCATGCCCATGCAGGTTGGATCGGGACCTTGTTCGCGCTCGGTCACGGCCTGCTGGTCACGCTGATCGCGGTGGTCGTCAGCAAGCTTGCGATGCACTTCGATCCCCCGGGCTTTGTGGTGACCGTTTTTGGATGGATTCCGACCTTGCTGCTGATCATGGTCGGCTGCCTCAATCTGCGCCTGCTGCTGCGCACGGACAGGGCCTACGCGCCGATTGGCTGGAAAATGAGCCTGATCCCTGCGCGCTTGCGGCAGCAGACGAGTGCCTGGTCGGTAGTGGTCATCGGCGTGCTGTTCGCCACCGTCTTCGACACCGCCACACAGGCGGCAGCCTGGGGCTATGTTGCCAGCAACAAGAATGGCGGTGCGTGGGCTGCCTTGCTCGCGGGAATGACCTTTACGGCGGGAATGATGGTCACCGATACGCTGGACGGCCGCATCATCTGCCGAATCGGCCGAGGCATCGAAAATCCGGAGGCGGGGCGCCGCGTGCGCCGGACACTCGGCTGGCTCATCGTTGCCATCTCATTCGGCGTGGCTGTCTACAACGTGACTAAGGTGTTGTCGCCGGAAGTCGAACTCGACGACATGGCGTTTTCGTTCACCGGCGCTGCGCTGGTTGTTGTCATGCTGGGTATCTGGGCGTGGAGTGCCAAGCGCACAGGCTGTGCGCGAACGTCCGTCATGCCGGGCCTTCGGAAAGATGCGCCCCCACCGCCCCTTACTTCGCGGACCTCCTGATGTCGCCCCGCAGCGTACGTCGGTGAACCGACAGCTGCCGCTCCGCGACGGCTGCGGTCCAGCGGCCGCGAGTCCCTCTCTGCCCAGAGCTTGGCAATCCAGCGCTTCCATCTTCTGCTCCGGTTCTCTCATGGTCAAACACATCGCATTCCCAAGCGTCGTCGTTCTGGTGGTCGGCACCTTGGCGCTGCTCCACCTGTATCCGTATCAGCGCTTTGCGTCATGACTCAAGGAAGGAGCCGTATGCGGTGGTGCCGCACGCACGGAGCTGTGCGGGGGCAGGGAGTAATCCGCGTCCCTCGCGACCCCGCGTGTCTGTTGAACGAACTTCTGATCCTGTCGTGACCTATGAGCCCGTCTGGGGAGCCATGAGTTCAACTAGTGGGACCGGCCACTTCGTCGGTGTCCCTAGCGGCGAGCAGTACAGTGCCGTCAAATGGCGGGCAACAGCCAGAACGCCCGGCTCGCCCACAGCTTGGTGTGCACGACCTGCAGCTCGCGGTAGATCCCGCTGATCACCAAGCCCCTTGGTAGTTCGCCGGCCCCGGTCCCCCGGCGGCGCGTGTTGGCCAACAACGCCAGCCTCACCGTCTCGACGGATGGTGCCAGCTTCGCCAACGCAGGCTTGTGCGGGTGCGCAGTTGGTTGCGCACCGTGTTGTGCAGCAGGTCGTCGCCGCTGCAACATCTCGCGCTTACTTATTCTCGCAGTGGTGCATCCGCAGGATGCTTGCCAATCATGGCCATGGTGGTCAAAGCAGCAGGGAAGGCTGAACACCCGAGTAAAGTTTGAAGCGGCAGCACATGAAGGTCTTGTACGTTCCACGAACTTAGCCGCTGGCAAAGGAAATCATTATTACTTTGAATCGGACCGAAGTGTGGAGACCGCGGCGTGCAGGGTGGAGTTGGGGTACTGCGGAGCTTTGGAGGGACGGCAAGAACCTCTCGTTTGCAAGCGCTTCCTTATTCTGAATCAGGGACGCGGTCGTGGCAGTACAGATGAACGGCGAGATGGTCGATTGACCGGTACTTTTGCGCGCGTTGAAGATCGGCTTGACAGCATCGCCCCACTGAATCCTATGCTTCTGAACCGGCTGCTGAAGCGACGGCTGTCAGATGCTCCAGCAAGCTGGCGACCGAGCTGTTGACCGAACGGTCTCGCCTAACGCAGACGAGCATTTTTCTCTCCGCCCAATCTTCGGGAAGTGGCCGCACAACCAGCCCCATTCCTTCCCCCATGGTCCTTGCCGCTTGAAATGGCAAAAGTCCGATGCCAAGTCCGGCCTTAACCATTTTGCATACCGCCTCAAAGCTGCGAACCTGTATACGCAGCTGCAGCATCTTTTCCGCCACTACCGCTTGTTCAGCCAGCAGTCGCATCATGGAAGACCCCCCCTCAAGAGCGATGATGTCATGATCGAGAACCTCCAGGAAACGAAAACCTTCCCTTAGGGCCAGCTCGTGACGAGCAGGCATCACGACTGCAAGTCGATCCGTTCGGTAGGGAAATACATCTAGCCCTTCGACCCGAATTCCTTCCACAACGATACCGATGTCAGCATCTGCCGCAAGCAGCGCCTTCACGATCTCAGCACTCCATCGCTCCTCGACCACCAGTCGAACATCGGGGTGAGCGCGAGCGTAGTTGGACAGATCATCCGGCAGTGACTCCGTCATCGCAGACGTGTTGGCTAATATGCGCAGGGCACCACGACGCCCCGCAGCAAAGTCGCTCATTTCTGCCTGCATCTGGTTCATTAAAACCAGCATGACTTTGGCATGAACCAGCAAGGCTGTGCCAGCCGGGGTGAGCTCCACCCCTCTTGGCGACCGCTCCAGCAAGGCTGTCCTGAATCGATGCTCCAACAATGCAATTCGTCGACTCGCCGCGGCCAACCCTATGTGATAAGCATCGGCAGCCTTGGTCAAGCTGCGTTGTTCAGCAGCGAGTACGAATAAGGCGATGGAGTCAATGTCTGGAAGCATGTTCAAAAATGAGGCTGTCGATCTCGAGAGAGGCAATATCGCCCAGGCCAGGAAGCGGCGGGCAGAGTGCATCCATCTCGGTTCCCACCGAGGTCTGAACGGCAACATCGGTGAACTCGAAGGACGCTTTGCCTGGGGTAGCGCGCGTGACTGCGCGTGGTTCATCAATGACTGCACGCGAGCCATCGACAATCATTTCGTGGACTCCTGCTCTCTGGGCGAAAGTGTAGGAGTGAGGCTGAATGTCGACAAATGATCTGTTGCGACACATCCATGCGAAATTGGTATGGGCCCGGCTTGGCGCCAGCACCGAGTGCTGTAACGATGCGGTGCCCACGGACAAGCCCATGACATGGCGCGAGAACAAATCGCCCGGCTCAGAAACATCAGCCCTCGTTAGTGCGGATCTCGGTGATGTTCGTGGCTCAGGACTGGTTGGGATCGCTGAAGATGAAGCGCGGCTGCAGTGGCCTGGGGCAACATCCGTCGGCTTGGCGCTGCGACTTGATAGACCGCGGCCTCCTCGTGGCCTCAGGTTTGAGGCTCAGCGGTGCTGGAAACCCGGGCTATTCACGTCAACCCCGAAGCGACTCGAACAAAAGAGCGATAGCCACCGAGAATGGTGGCTATCGCGACGATGATGTCCAATCAAAGACGGTACACGCGCCGCGCGTTGTCGTGAAACAGCTTTCGCTGATCGGTCTCGGACATGCCTTCTACCAGTTCGAAGAAGGCCTCATAGATGCGATCGAAGCTCGAGTAGATCTTGTCGACCGGGAAATTCGACGCGAACATGCAGCGGTCAACCCCGAAAATTTCGATGGTCGCAAGGACGAATGGCCGGATGCTGGCAACCGTCCAGTCCGGATCGACCATTCCCAACCCCGAGATCTTGGCGTTTACATTCGGGTTTGCCGCAAGCGCCTGCATCCCGTCGTGCCACGCTTGAATGCCAGCGGGATCACGGTCCAAAGGCATGCCGGTGTGGTTCAGTACGATGGTCGTCCCCTGATGGGCCCGCGCCACCTTCGCCGCATCTGGCATTTGGTGAGGATAGAGTTGAAGATCAAAGGAAAAGGAATACTTCTCCAGGAGATCAAAGCCGTGCAGCCACTTGGGATCCGTCAACAGATCGTTTCGTTCCACAAAGCTGTACTTTGAGTTCGGATGCCAGTTGAGAATTTGGCGAATCCCCCGCACGGCCTTGCTCTGTGCATGAGCTGCTAGAACCTCATCGACATTGTCGTCCTCAAGATTGGCGTGCGCGACGATGGCGGTTGGAAAACCGGTTTCGTCCTTCATCTTTTGAAGCCACCGCGTCTCCGCCAGAATGTCTGACGAGAGCGCATCGAGATGCACATCCTTTACAACGTTCCAACGCTTGGAGTCTTCCTTGTAGTCCGCAAGCGAATAGGATTTCATGATCGACCTCAGACTGCCAGCGATGGGCGCGACCGGCTCACCAGGTTGACAGAGCCAAGGATAGGAATAGTTCTCCAGGTCCCACAGGTGATGATGCGGGTCGATGATCGACTTAGTTGCCACTTTCAACTCCTTTTGATCTAGGTTTCCGAGATTGATCGTCAGCCGGCAACGTAGCCTCCATCGACCATCAGAATGTGCCCTGTGATGAAGGCAGCGTTATCGCTCGCGAGGAAAATCAAAGCCTTGGCCACTTCGTCCGGTTCAGCCCACCGCTTCATGGGGTGGGCATCCTTCACGGCCTTCGCGCCGGCTTCCGGATCCGGCAGGCCAGCGAGGTAGCGGGCGAGGAAAGGCGTGTTGATCGCGCCCGGGCCGACGGCATTTACACGTATGCCGTTACCGGCGTATTCCACCGCCAACTGGCGCACGAATTGGAGGACGGCTCCCTTGGAAGCGCAGTAAGCAGCTTGTGACGGCAAGCCGACCACACTGGAGATTGAACCTGTCGCCGTGATGGAGCCCTTGCCTGCCTTGAGCATGTTCGGCAGCGCACGCTTAGCGCAAAGGAAGAATGATTTGGCGTTGCCAGTCATCACCGCGTCCCACTCTTCTTCCGAAGTTTCGTGCAGAGCCTTGCCGATCATATAGCCGGCGTTATTGATCAGCGACTCAATAGGGCCAAACTCGGCCTCGCCGGCGCTGAATATTTTCTCAACGTCGGCGCTCTTGGAGACATCACCCACCGTAGTCACTATCTTGGCGTTCGGGAATTCCTTAGCCAATTCATGCACGTTGTCGGCGATATCAGTCGCCACAACCTTCGCGCCCTCTTCGGTGAGTTGTTTGACGATTTCACGGCCGACACCGCCAGCGGCGCCGGTAACCAAAAAGACGCGATCTTTCAGTACGTTGTTCAATTTAGGTCTCCAAAGGTGAAATTAGGAGGCCGATCGTACTGATCGCCTTTAGCACCAGCTAGACGCAATTCGGTTTGGTTGCCATAGGCGGATCCTATGTAGTATTTCCCCTCAGCCGCCGGCGGAAAAGGCTGCCGTGTAGGAGCCGTTCTGCAAAGGTCAGCGATTCATTACGGCGTAGGGTAAACCACTGGAGCTGCAAACGGAGGAGCCAGCTCCTCGGAGGAATGCCACCCGACCAATTCAGAATGCCTATGGGTGTCAGTTGAAAAGTCGCATTGCGGCCCATTTGTGAGTGGCCATACCATCACAGCAGGAGACAGGGCGGGTTACTGGGAAGAACGGCGCCAGCCTCTGACCAGAGATCGAGAAGCTGTGGCGGAGACAAGATTGCGCCACTCTGTCTGTGTGCCAGGAAACAATGAATTAGAACTGACCGGCTGATGGGCGGACTATTTCATCGCACTGGTTATAGTAACTTGGCAAGATTAGCTATGAATATTACGGCAAATAATCGAGGGACCGTGGATGCGGTCATCGTAGGCTCTGGTCCCAGCGGTGCAGTCGCTGCAATGCATCTGGCGAAAGCGGGAATGTCGGTGGTTTGCCTAGAACAAGGCGAATACCCGAACTACACGTCGATTAATTTTGACGAGAGCACTTTCGAGTTGAAGCGTGACCAGGTATTCAACTGGAATCCAAATCGCCGAATGAACAGCGCCGACTATCCGATCAACGACACTGAATCCGACGTGGCCCCCTTCATGTGGAACGGTGTCGGTGGCAGTTCCGTGATCTATGCAGCCGCGTGGCACCGCTTTCAGCCCAGCAATTTTCGAGTTAAGACTCTGGACGGCGTGGCGGAAGACTGGCCGCTCACTTACGAGGACCTGGCTCCCTATTACACCCAAGCCGAGCTTCAGTTCTCCGTGTCCGGTGTCGGCGGAGATCCTTCGTATCCGCCTTTCGACCCACCTCTGCCGCCCATGCCGATGAGCGACTTGACCAAAAAGATGTTTGCAGCGCACAAGCGACTGGGTTGGCACATCTGGCCGGGTACCAATGCGATCGCCACCGTAAAGAACAACGGGTTGACCCCTTGTGTGCGCCGCGGCGCCTGCATGGCGCCGGCGTGCTTCGATGGTGCAAAGGCGTCAACGGACCGCACTCACTGGCCGACCAACATCAAGCTTGGCGTGAAGTTGATCCAGCGAGCTCGCGTTTCTCGCGTCGAGACAGACGCGCAGGGCATGGCTACTGGCGTTACTTACATTGACCGGGAAAGTGGCAAAGAACATTTCCAGTCCGCACGGATTGTCATTTTGGCCGCCAACGGAATCGGAACACCGCGCATCTTGCTCAACTCGCACAGCGCACGGTTTCAGACCGGTTTAGCAAACAGTTCGGACATGGTGGGCCGCAATCTGATGATGCATCCGCATGGGATGGTGATGGGCCTTTTCGACGACTTCTTCGACAGCTGGCAAGGCCCGACTGGTCAGCGCGCCTATTCGCAACAGTTCACCGAAACTCAGCCTGGCGTCGGTTTCTATCGAGGGGCAAAGTGGCAGCTCATGGGTACAGGCGGGCCACTCAGCCAGATTGGTGTCTGGCCGTGGGGCAAGCCGGCCGGCTGGGGCGAAGAGTTCCACAAGACGGTTTCGCAACGCTTCGGCCACTCGGGCATGTGGTCGATCATCGGAGAAGACCTGCCGAACCCAGAAAATCGTGTGCTCCTTGATTCGACACTGAAAGACGCTGACGGCATTCCCGCCCCGAAGGTCGTCTACCGTTGCGACGAGAACTCGAAGAAGCTGGTCGCATGGCACGAAGAACACGCGGCAATGTCGTTCAAGGAAGCCGGAGCCTATGAGGTCGTCAAGGCTCCCGACTCGCGGGAAACCGGCTGGCACATCCTCGGGGCAGCACGCATGGGTACCGATCCGATGACCTCAGTCGTCGACGCTTGGAACCGCGCACACGATGTGCCCAACCTGTTCGTTGTCGATGGCAGTGTGATGCCGACTTCAGGTCCGGTGAATCCAACTGGCACCGTTGCGGCTCTGGCTTTGCGCGCAGCCGACGGTATCGTCAAGAACCGCCGCACCCAAGTGGTGTCGGGCCATAGCAAGTAAGGCAGAGGCACAGAATCATGCAGATCAACTACAAAGATATCGAAGCACAACTGTTTTGGATGTGCGATGCGATGATCCCGGGCAGTGCCGAACTCGACATGCCGTCGGCGAGCAAACTGGAATTGGTCACCAAGCTGTTGCCGCGCGCGCTCGAGGCGCGGCCCGACCTGGCCCTGAAGTTCTATGAGACTGTTGCGTCGCTCCCGGCCGAAACCCCCGCCGATCCGCTCAAGGTGATCAACGCAGTCCCTGTCGCACAGATGGAAGTGGTCGGCCGCTTTATTGCCGGCGCCTACTTGACAGCCAGCGAGGTGACGACCGCGCTGCGTTTCCCCGGCTTCCAAGCGCTCTATGAAAACGTCGACTACGACGAGATCATGGAAGCGATCGAACCAATCGTTGAACGAGGGCCCTGCTACGTGATCGTGTAGCGTGTACTCCCCACTACTTAGACCCTGGGGACCGGTGTCCCGGGCGATTGCGGTCTGTTTTCCGCTTTCTGGAAGCCGCCCACAGCGCGTCCGCGAAGCTGGGTCTTGAACGCCACACCTCGGCGACCGAGTGCCCTGCCAAGCCATTGGCAGGCCGTTTCCCAATTGCGGTTTATGGCGCCACGAACCCATCGAACTGCTCCTGCTCCTGCTCCTGCTCCTGCTCCTGCTCCTGCTCCTGCTCCTGCGTCAGCTACAAAGGGGGCCGCGACGCCCGCTTCCTGCGGTGGTCAGGGTGCAGACCGTCGAGGCCCGCCTACATCTCTTGCATCTGGCACCTGGCAACTTCTCAAAGCGCATCCACGGTTATGCAGTTCCTCCTGAATGGGGCTGGCCAGAGTGGAGGCGCCAGTGCTTGACGGCGCACTCGGATCTTGCCCAACAAAACCGTCGCCGAATTTCGCGCAATCCGGCTGTTTGACAGAGGGCAGCCGCCTGTCGCGCTGAGCCGGACTTGCAAGCGCAGCGCAGTCTCGACCGGCCCGTCTTGCTCGGACGGCCGAGCGCCAGCGTTTGCTCGACCTCGACTAAGGAATTTCGCAACGCTCCGCCGTCGTGGGCGGACGGTGCCCGCGCTAACCACGGCCAGCGAGCGAGCAGCAATAGGTAAACCCAATTGTCGCCAGAAGCCGTTGCGGATTGTTCGCGACTATTCGGAGTGCCAAGATCGACTTGCGCAACGGGAGTCAACCCGGAGGCGCGGAGCTGAAGGCTCTTTCATCAACAAGATTCTGCCGGCTTTTGACCGGCGTACGGAGACAATTCATGAAGCACAACAAACGCCATTTTCTAAAACTGGCAGCGTTCGCCAGCGCCGCGATGTTCGCGACAACGCTCACGACCACTGCTTTCGGAGCCGATCAAAAGTTTCGTATTGGCTACTCGCAATTCTGGGGCACAAACAAATTTCTGCGTACGCAGGTCAAAGGTGCTCAAGCGGCGATGGCCGAGTGGAAGAAAAAGGGAGTCAATGTCGAACTGATCGTTACGAACGGTGGCGACACAGACACGACCAAGCAAGTGGCAGACCTGGAAGATCTTTCTGCACAGCACATTGACGGCTTGCTCATTTTTCCTGGCGACTCGGTGGTTCTGGCCGGCCCGGTAAAGAAATTGTTCAACGACAACAAGCTTCCCGTTGTCGTGACCGATATCGGGCTCAAATCGGGCGATTGGATTACCTACGTGGGTACCGAGAACGAGTTGGGCGGGCGCATGGCGGCAGACTATATGGCAACGCTGGTGCCAGCGGGTTCCAAAGTCATTGTTTTCGATCATGGTCCCGCGGTCCAAGTGATCATCGATCGCAATCGCGGCTTCGAAAAGCGCGCAGCCGAACTCGGGCTCAAAGTTCTTCCTCGCAAGGTCATGAAGCTGTCCCTCGAGGACGGTCGCAGAACCATGGAAGATACCCTGACTGAAATCCCCGATATTGCCGGCGTGTTTTTCCAAAATCACGCCCCAGCCATTGGTGCTGCGGCAACGCTTCAGGCAGAGAACAACAAGAAGGTGAAACTGGTTAATTTCGACACCGACCCGACTGCCTATCAGATGGTTCGCGATGGAAAAATTGCCGGTACGATTGTTCAGGATCCATATCAGATGGGCTATGTTGGCATGAACTCAATGCTCACGCATCTGACTGGCGGCAAGACCAAAAAGAACATCGAACTTGCGCCGAAGCTCATGACGCCCAAGAACGTCGCCGAATTCTCCAACGACCCACAAGTCCAAAAATGACCAGCATCGACGCGTAGACCAATATAGGTCCACGAGGTCATTATTCTTTGGAGAACTGTATGGGCGAACCGGTACTTGTCTGTAAGGACGTAAAGAAAACATTTGGAAGCATACGCGCCCTTAAGGCCGGAAATCTATCCCTTCAAAAAGGGCAGGTGGTGGGACTCGTCGGTGAAAATGGCGCGGGCAAGAGTACGATTTTGAAAATTCTTGCCGGCGTCCATAAACCCGACGAGCCAGGGTGCATCCTTTTAAACGGAAAACCCTACGAGCCCAACACCGCGTTTGAAGCCCTTCATCAAGGCGTAGTTACGGTCCACCAAGACATCAATCTGGTGGAAACCATGTCTGTTGCGGAGAATATTTTCCTGAACAACGAGCCCGTCGGCCCGTTGGGAACTCTGACTGCGAGGGAGATGAACCGCAAGGCGCAAAAATTAATCGATCAATACAAGATCGAAGTCAACGCCAGCATGCAGGTTGGCCGTCTTCCTAATGATCTAAAGAAGATGATCCAGATCGTGAAAGCGATGACATGGAATCCAAGCATTCTCCTGCTGGATGAACCGACGTCGTCGCTGACAGCGATGGAAGTTGATGTCGTTTTGAATCTGCTTGCGGGTCTTGCGCAGCACGGGGTAACGATCGTCTTCGTATCTCATTATTTGTCGGAGATTTTCAGGATCTGCGACCAGATCAGTGTGATGCGCGATGGGCACACAGTTGCCCTCTTCAGCAAGGATGAGACCACCGTAGAGGAGGTGGTAACTCAGATGCTCGGTCACGAGCTCGTCAAGACGGCAGCCCGCAGTGCCCGGCATGTTGCGGAGAGGAAAGAAGTCTTGATGTCGGTGAAGGGGCTGCAAGTGCCTGGCCTGCTGAATGACATCAATTTCGATCTCCACAAGGGGGAGATTCTGGGCTTTACCGGCCTCACCGGTTCCGGTCTGACCGAACTTGCGAAAACTCTGTTCGGTGTCAATAAATTCAAGCCAAGCAGCGGCTCAATCACTATCGAGGGAAAGCAGCATACGTCTAGAAGCCCCGGAATATCCTTGAAAGAAGGGATGGCACTTCTCACCAATGATCGTCTCAGGGAGGGTATTCTTCCGGAGTTTTCACTGACCGAAAACATCACACTTCCGGTCCTCAAGGAGTTCGGAAATGGTGTCGGGTTGCTGTCGAGATCCAAGCTCAATACGCTTGGCGAAAAATCTATCAGGAAGTTGCGAGTCTCGGCACCCAATGCGGGCGTTCCGATCAAGACACTTAGCGGCGGAAATCAGCAAAAGGTTTTGATTGCGAAATGGCTCGCGACAAAACCTAAAGTTTTCATGCTGGATGACCCGACCGTAGGCATCGATGTCGGGTCGAAAGATGAAATTCGGAAGATCATTGAGCAGATCGCCGCAGAGGGAGTGGGAGTCGCCATTTTTACGACGGAGATCCAGGATATCGAGCAGTTGTGCGACAGAGCATTTGTGATGTTTCGAGGCTCAATCGTCGACGAATTCAAAGGCGAAAGACTTGAGCACAACAGAATTCTTCAATCCTCGGTGAGCGGGAAAGCAGTACCATGAATACCAGCGCAGTCAATACAGTTACCACCTTGCATACGACGTCGAATCTGCAAGAGCGGCTTCGGTCCTCTTATGGCTTTATCCAGTCGCTTGCAGTTTTGTTTATTCTCGTTGCCGTGATGTCTTTCATTTCACCGCGCTTTGCAACGATCGTAAATTTTCAGAATCTCATGGCCCAAATGGCTCCCGCGATGATCGTCGCGGCCGGCATGGCAATCTGCATGATTAACGGAGAATTTGACATCAGCGTCGGCGCTGTGGTCGCACTCACCGCATCGATCGCAGGCAC
Organism: Variovorax sp. OV084; assembly: GCF_900111625.1. Taxonomy (NCBI): domain Bacteria; kingdom Pseudomonadati; phylum Pseudomonadota; class Betaproteobacteria; order Burkholderiales; family Comamonadaceae; genus Variovorax; species Variovorax sp. OV084. The sequence goes on from NZ_FOII01000026.1 coordinate 43,184, forward strand.
TTTGATGCCACAACTCGGCATCTTTCTGACGGTGGTCCTCGCTCTTCTGATCGGCCCGGCATTTGGGTTGTTTGCGGGATTCGTGGTCACTCGATTCGGCATCCCTTCGTTTATCACCACCTTGGGAACGATGATGATTGCGCGCAGCCTTGCCTTCGTGGTGACAGAGGGTCAAGTAGTGTCCGGGGTTCCCGATGCCTTCCGAGTAATTGGTTTGGCTCGCCCGCTCGGTGTTCCGCTGCCTTTTATTATCGCGATTCTTACTATTTTGGCCGGTTATGTGCTGCTGAACCATACAGCATTTGGCAAGAAGGTCTATGCGATCGGCTCCAACCGAAATGTTGCGATCCTTTCGGGCATCAACGTCAACAAGATCAAGATCTTCTGTTTGATGATTTGTGGCTTGACCGCGTCTTTCGCCAGCCTCGTCCTGCTTGCACGGATTGGCTCTATTCAAGCCGACACGGCGCGAGGTCTCGAGTTCGAGGTTATCGCGGCGGTGGTCATCGGGGGCGTTAGCTTGGCCGGCGGTCAGGGAAATATCCTGCGGGTGATCATCGGGGTGATCGTGATTGCCTTGACGCGCAATTTCTTGAACTTGGCAAGGATCGACATTTTTTGGCAGGAGTTCGCCACTGGTGCAATCATTCTTGCAGCCGTTTTGCTCGATGCACTCCAAAAGCGTATCGCAAGTTCTCGCTAGTACGCCGAGCGGATGTCCTGCCAAATCAGGGATTTTTCTACTCATAGAAAAGCGCCGGCAGGGGAATAGATCATTAGGTCCTGAAAAATGAAGATACTTGTTCCCGTGAAGCGGGTGGCCGACTTCAACGTGAAGGTCCGCGTCAAACAAGACGGCTCTGGCGTAGACCTGGCCAACGTGAAGATGTCGATGAATCCCTTCGACGAGATTGCGGTGGAAGAAGCAGTCCGACTGAAGGAAAGCGGGTGGGCCACGGAGATCGTGGTTGTCTCCATTGGCGTGAAGAAGGCACAGGACACGTTGCGAACGGCACTCGCTATGGGAGCGGACCGTGCAATCCTGATCGAAGCTGCTTCGGATGTGCATACCGACATTGAGCCGCTGGCCGTCGCCAAGCTTCTCGCATGTGTAGTTCGGGAGGAGCAGCCAGGCCTTGTGTTGACCGGTAAGCAGGCAATCGATAACGACATGAACGCCACCGGTCAAATGCTTGCGGCTTTGCTCGGTTGGGCGCAAGCAACCTTCGCATCAAGAATTTCGATCGAAGGGACCAACGCCAAGGTCACCCGTGAGGTGGATGGAGGCCTGCAGATCGTCAACGTCAATCTCCCCGCCATCATCACGGCCGATCTTCGGCTGAACGAGCCGCGTTATGCCTCACTATCGAACGTGATGAAGGCCAAATCGAAGGAGCTGGCGATCAGGACGCCGGCCGACTATGGCGTCGATGTGACGCCACGCTTGGCGGTCGTGAGGACGGCCGAGCCGCAAGGTCGCAAACCGGGCCTCAAAGTGGCATCCGTTGACGAATTGATCATGAAGTTGAAATCAGAAGGCGTGCTCTGAGATGACCGTTCTTGTTATTGCTGACGTCAATCGCAGTTCTCTGGCGACCGACTCCCTCGCCAAGACAATTACCGCGATCAAGGGGTTGGGCGAGGTGCATATTCTGATTGCAGGCGATGACTGCGAGGCTGCCGCGGCCGAAGCATCGGGACTCACAGGTGTTGCCAATGTGCTGATCGCGGCCAATCCTGCCTATGCCCACGGCATGGCGGAAGCGACTGCGGCGCTGGTCGTCTCACTGTCCAGTGGGTATTCGCACATCTGCGGCGCATCCACGGCCTTCTGCAAGAGCGTGCTGCCGCGCGTGGCTGCGCTCTTGGACGTGATGGTGATTTCCGATGTGATCAGTGTCATTGATGGTTCGACTTTCGAACGCCCCATCTACGCGGGGAATGCCATTCAGACCGTTGTTGCCGCTGGCAATGCGCCAAAGGTCTTCACGGTACGCACCGCCGGATTCGCTCCAGTTCAAGCAGGCGGCGCGGCTTCGCTCCAAGCGGTATCTGGCGCCACCGGTGTCGCGCTCTCTGTTTGGGTGGAGGACAAGGTGGCGACTTCGGATCGTCCAGAACTCACCTCGGCCAATATCGTTGTGTCTGGCGGGCGTGGCCTTGGGTCTGAAGCGAACTTTGCGCTTGTCGAAGGACTGGCTGACAAAATGGGTGCGGCGGTAGGGGCTTCGCGCGCTGCAGTGGACAGTGGCTTTGCTCCGAACGATTTACAGGTGGGCCAAACCGGCAAGATTGTCGCTCCACAGCTCTACATTGCTGTCGGTATCTCCGGTGCTATCCAGCATCTAGCAGGAATGAGGGACTCTAAGGTGATTGTTGCCATCAACAGTGATCCGGATGCACCCATCTTCCAGGTCGCCGACTATGGGCTGGTGGCCAACCTGTTTGAGGCGATACCGGAGCTTGAGTCCAAACTCTGATCCTCGCGCGCAGGGTATGAGGTCACCTCGGCCCGTGACAGCTTCGACGCTTTGCGTCTGGCCGATCCCCAACTAAGCACAAGGAACCAAGACCCATGAGCAAAGCCGTCCGCATCGACCGCAATGGCGGTCCCGAGGAACTGAAGATCGTCGAGGTCGAAGTCGGCGATCCGGGGCCCGACGAAATACGCATCCGCCACCATGCAGTGGGCCTCAACTTCCTTGACACCTACCAGCGCAGTGGGCTCTACCAATTCCCCATGCCATTGCAACTCGGCATGGAAGCGTCCGGAATCGTCGAGGCGGTGGGGGAGGGCGTCTCTCACCTCCAGGCCGGCGACCGCGCCGCGTATGCGAGCCAGCCGCCCGGCGCGTACTGCGAAGCGCGCGTGATGCCGGCCAAGCTCGTTTGCAAGCTGCCGGACGCGATCTCGTTCGAGACCGGCGCTGCGATGATGCTTAAGGGTCTCACAGCGCAGTACCTGCTGAAGAAGACATTACCCGTCGGAGGCCTGCAGCCCGGCGACTTTGTCCTGTTCCATGCTGCCGCAGGTGGCGTAGGTCTGATCGCATGCCAATGGGCCAAGGCTATGGGTCTCCAGCTCATCGGCACCGCTGGCAGCGATGCCAAGTGCCAGACAGCTCTTGCGCATGGCGCCGCGCATGCCATCAACTACGGCAATGAGAACTTCGCTGAGCGCGTGAAAGAGATCACCGGTGGAAAGGGCGTGAGGGTGGCCTATGACTCCGTCGGCAAAGACACCTTTGAAGGCTCGCTGGCCTGCCTGCAGCCCTTCGGCCTGCTCGCCGTCTTCGGCAACGGCTCAGGTCCGGTGCCGGCCTTCAATCTCGGAATGTTGGCAAAAGGTTCGTACTACGTGACCCGGCCGACCTTGTTCTCGCATGCCTCTGGCCGTGAGAACGTGCAAGCTATGGCCGATGATTTGTTTGAAGTGGTGCAGAGCGGCGCCGTCAAAATCCCGATCGGCCAGCGCTATGCCTTGACCGACGTGCAGCAGGCGCACCGCGACCTGGAAGCCCGCAAAACCACGGGCTGCACCATCCTGACCTTGTAGAAATGTCGCGGCACCGGCACAGTCCGTGTAGTTGTCTCGATGAAGCGTCTCACGCCACCATCCGCAAGACGTCTATCACGGTGCCGTCGCGATACTCAACGACGCCAACGATTCGCCCGTCTGCAGGTGCAGACGGCACCACCGGTGCCAAGCGGGCGGCCTCTGCGCACAAGGTATCGATCGACTTCAGCATGAGCCCCGCACCGCGGAGGCGATGCTCGAGTTCACCGCGCCGTGGGTTGACGGCAATACCGAATTCGGTCACAACGACGTCAACGGTCTCCCCGGGTGTCGTAATACATCGCACCTTTTGGACCACCTTGGGACCGCCCCGAGCGGTCAGGCGGGTCGTAACGATCGACAGTTTGGAGCCTGCTGCCGTGTCCGCATGCCCTCCTGACCCACCCAATATATTCCCTGAGCTCCCGGTCGTCACGTTCACGTTGAAGTTCCGGTCGATCTCCGCTGCCCCGAGGATCATCGCATCCAGCCGATTGGCAACGGCGCCTCGATTGTTGGGGTTCGCATACATCGACGCCGACATTGCCAGATGCCGGCTATCGTCCCGGTACGACTGAACGGCCTTCAGGTCAAAGCACTGCACATCGAAAAGGTTTCGGAACAGGCCTTGTTCCAGCATGTCCACGAGATAGCCTGTTACTCCGCCCGCAGCGAAGCTTCCTCGCACACCACGCCGGCGCATAGACTTTCCCACCTCAGCGGCGACAGCCAGGGAGACCCCGCCTGCCCCTGTTTGGAACGAGAAGTCGTCCACCAGGTAGCCCGATGCTTCGATGACTGATGAGGCTTGCCTCGCGATCTCCAGGCCGACCGGGTCCGTCGTCGGACGCGTCGTACCCGAAAGAATTCCGTTGGGATCCCCAATGGAGTCCACGTCGACCACAAAGTCGACGAACTCCTGGGTTATGTCAATCGAACCGCATGGATATGCAACGAGCTGATCGGTCACCGCAATCACGCAGCTTGCGTATTGCGCGTCGACGACCGCATAGCCCAATGGACCACATGCCGCTCTTCCTTGGGTTCCACTGAGATTGCCGTAGTCATCGGCTGCTGGGGCCGCGATGAATGCCACATCGATGTGCAACTCGCCCGACTCGATGGCGCGGGCGCGCCCCCCATGGGTTTGCATGACAACTGGCGTGCGAAGAATCCCGCTCGAGATTGCATCAGCGACCGGTCCGGTCATGTACGCCGTGTAGATGCGCGAGACGATGCCTCGCTGAATGTGGTCCACCAGTGGCGCATGGACCGCGAACAGCGAACTTGCAGCCACGGTGAGATCGCGCAGTCCCATTGCCGCGGCCTCGGCGATCACGATATTGAGGACCGCGTCGCCGTTTCGAAGGTGATGATGGAACGAGATCGTATCCCCGCTCTTCAGCCCGGCAGCTCGAATCGCTTCGCGCAAGTTTGGCAAGACCTTCGACGCTCCCCCTCCTTCGGCTTTTCGAAACCGAACAGCAGTGCGCGAGACGTCGGTACGCTCTACGCGCGCACCGCGGAACGGGCGTGCAGCACCATAGCCTTCTATGTGGACGAGTCCCTCCGATGGCGAGCTATGGTTCATGGGTTGCGTTTGCTCCTTTGCTCTCACCATCCTGCCTCAGGGTGGGAAGCGCTGGAAGTTGAAGTTCGTCAAGCCTCCCTTGTTTGAACCGAAGATAGGCCAAGTGCCCTAGGCCCCTGGGTTTTCCCTGACTTCGATGATCTGAAAGCCAATGTTGTCGAGAAACTGATATTCGGGCAAACGATCGATCCCTAGCATTCATGGCTTTGCGCGTTCCCTCCGGTGAGCCTTCTCGACACCGCAGCGAACTCGAAACTCTCAAAGGAAGCCAAGTGAATCAAGTGGTCCTGCAAACCGACACCGCGCTGTCTACCAATCCTGCGAATGGCGAGGTGTTCGCGAAATACCCTTATGAGTCGGCGACAAGCCTTGAACGCTCATTGACCACAGTGGCTCAGGGCTACAAAACGTGGTCGAGCATGGCCGTTTCGGCGCGATTGGGGGTACTGAGGCGCATGGCGGAAATCTTGCGCCGCGATGTTGAGGCCTTGGGCATGATGGCGACGAAAGAGATGGGCAAACCCATCGTGCAGGCGCGTGCAGAGGTGGAAAAATGCGCGATCCTGTGCGACTGGTATGCGGAGAACGGCGCTGACCTTCTCGCCGACAAGCCGACCAGTGTCGGTGAACAGGCCTACGTGTCTTTCTTGCCGCTTGGCCCCGTGCTTGCCATCATGCCGTGGAACTTTCCGTACTGGCAGATCCTGCGGGGGGCCGTACCCATCTTGCTTGGCGGCAACGCCTACGTGCTCAAACACGCGCCGAATGTGATGGGCTGCGCTTATCTCACAGAGGCGGCCTGGCTCGAGGCGGGGCTCCCGAAGGGCGCGTTCTCCGTCGTCAATATCACCAACGATTTGGTCTCCAAGGCGATCGTAGACAATCGCATCGCTGCCGTTGCCGTGACGGGCAGCGTGCGTGCGGGCTCCGCTATCGCTTCACAGGCCGGAGCGGCGCTGAAGAAGACCGTGCTCGAGCTTGGAGGGTCGGATCCCTTTATCGTGCTCGCCGATGCCGATCTCGAAGAGGCTGTCAAAGCGGCCGTAGTGGGCCGCTTCCAGAATAGCGGTCAGATCTGCATCGCCGCCAAACGAATCATCCTTGACGCTCCGATCGCTGAGGAGTTCACCGAGCGTTTTGTTCAAGCCGTGGCGGCGCTTCGCGTCGGTGATCCGCAGAGCGAGGATACCTACATCGGCCCCATGGCGCGCCACGATCTGCGTGACGAACTGGATACCCAGGTGCAGCGAAGCGTCGAAGCAGGGGCGCGGGTTCTCCTCGGTGCATCGAAGATCCCAGGCGATGGAAACTTCTATGCCCCCACCGTGCTCGGAAACGTCAAGCCCGGCATGGCAACGTTCGACCAAGAGACGTTTGGTCCGGCTGCATCGCTGATCGTGGCTAAGGGAGTCGACGAAGCAATCGACCTTGCCAACAATAGCGAGTTTGGTCTCAGTGGCGCGATCTGGACACGGAACAAGGGACTTGCCAGAGACCTGGCACGGCGCGTCGAGACTGGCGGACTCTTCGTCAACGGCTTCTCGGCTTCCGACCCTCGAGTTCCGATCGGCGGCGTGAAGAAGAGCGGTTACGGTCGAGAGCTTTCGCATTTCGGCGTTCAGGAATTCATGAACGCGCAGACCGTCTGGTTTGATCGGAAGTGAGACAGGCCCCTCCACCAACGATGGAGGGAACCCAAAGAACGCCGTTGAAGGCCGCCTGTCCGCGGCCTCACCGCAATGGATCACGGACGCGATGACCGGCTTGATCGCGATGCTTGACACAACCTCGACCACATTCCGCCTTTCGCCGCGGTCCGTCCCCCACGGCTACTGTGCAAATTGACGCGCCCAACCGTCGTGCAATGTGCAGCAATGCTCCTGGGCGAAGCACGGATCGACACTGCGCTCGTTAGCAGCGAGTGCCCCAAGGACCTCCACAGAGCGTGTCGCCTTTGGTTTTTTCCCCGGAGCGCTTGAGCATCAGCCGACTAGAGCCGGGCAGGCTCTGTCTCCTGGATAAATGGCTCAGATGCTGGGGGTTTGACCCGAGTGGCCAGCCATTCACCGTCCTGAATGAGCTTCCAGGAAACGTTGGTTATAGCCTCCGCCATCTTCACAGATGCCCTTGTCACGACCTGCAAGGGGTTTCTTGCCACAAATACCCCCCTCCGAAAAATCGGCTTCACAATCCGCGCCGCCGACATTTGCCCTCGCTTGAGCTCTTCAGAAATGGCGGCGTGGGCCAACATGGAATACCCATGTCCATCCCGGACGAGTGATTTAATCAGTGTCAGGGAGTCGATCTCGAAGCGAACGTTGATTTTTCCTTCCAGACGCTTGATCTTTTGATCCACGAGCCGTCTTAACCCATGATGGGCTGTTGGAAGTATCAAAGGAAAGCGATTCAGCTCGAGAATATCGATGGAATCAATTGCCAGACCGTCGTTGTCAACATCACCAAAGGCACCGGACTCTCCAACGAGAAACAGCTCCTCTACAGCTATCTGCTGCAAAGAGAGATGACAGCAATCCTGCGCGCTATAGAGCGCTCCTACATCGAGCTCGCCCCGAGTCAACCATTCACGGATGTGCCCAGACATTGCTTCCACGAGTGTCAGCTTGGCTCCCGGAGCAACTCTCTGAAACTCACTCACGAGACGTGATCCGATGAGGGTGGCCAATGAACTCGGAAGCCCAACCGTCACCTCGCAGCGCTCAAAGGTGTCCTCAAGCCTGATCTCGTCACGGACGCGCCGCATGTCTGAGAGAATTTTCAAGGCATGTTCGCGGAACACTTGACCTGTCTCTGTCATGACCACGCCACGCGACGTTCGCATGAACAGCTTTGTGCCAAGCTCCTCTTCCAGTCGCAGCAGCATCTGGCTTAGGGAGGGCTGAGCAATATCGAGCTTGTCCGCCGCACTGGTTACCGATCCCATCTCCGAGGTCACCAGAAAGTATTTTAATTGTCGTTCGTCCATCGGAATCCCTGTGTTGGACTGGTACGCCCGGGGTGACCCATCTGAAAATTCTTGCGCAGTGGAACGCGGTCGCGTGGAGAAGGTGCCGAGGACGCAGTTGGTGGCGGAACTCGTGAGGCCACTTAGATTGCTTCTGCGACACGCAGCGCTGCGATGTCATTGGCGCTTCGACCAAGTGACTTCAATATCGCCTCCGTGTGCTCTCCAATCGCGGGCACCGCGCCCATGCAGTACTCAAAAGCACTTTGCCTGCCGGGTGGCAGCAAGGCAGGTATCGGACCTGCGGGTGAGCCAACGTCACGCCAACGATCGCGAGCTGCGAGTTGCGGGTGAGCCCACAAGCCGGCCATGTCGTTCATGCGTGCGTTGGCGATTTGTGCGGCATCGAGGCGCTCGAGGACCTCCGAAGTGTTCAAAGCGCTAAAGACCTCCACGATCATCGACCGGAGCGTCTCGCGGTTGCTATTTCGCTTTGCATTTGCGTCGAAGCGAGCATCGCTCGCGAGGGCGGTTGACAAAAGCACCCGTTCGCAGAACACCCGCCACTCGCGCTCGTTCTGGAGGCCAAGCATCACCGTGCCGCCATCCCCAACGGGAAACGGGCCGTATGGATAGATAGTGGCGTGAGAGGCCGCGCTCCGTGGGGGAGGGGTGGCTCCGTCGTATGCGTAGTACATCGGGAACCCCATCCATTCGGCCAGGGATTCCAGCATTGATACGTCAATATGCGATCCCTTCCCTGTTTTGCCGCGCTGCAGGAGAGCGGCGAGGATCGCGGTGTAGGCGTACATGCCTGCGGCAATATCCGCGATCGAGTTCCCAGATTTGCAGGGTGCTTCCGGCGTTCCAGTGACCGAGAGAAACCCCGCCTCACTCTGGATCAACAAGTCATATGCCTTCTTGTCCCTGTAGGGGCCGTCTGCCCCATAGCCCGAAATGTCGCAGACGATAAGCGCCGGATGCCGCGCCTGCAGAGCTTCACCGCCGAGTCCCATTCGTGCGGCAGCCCCTGGCGCAAGGTTCTGAATCAGAACGTCGGCGCCGGCGATGAGCTCCAGAAGGATCGCGAGCGCTGTTGGTTGCTTCAGATCGAGTGTCAAGCTCTCCTTGGACCGATTCACCCAAACGAAATGTGAAGCTTCTCCATCAACGCGCTGGTCATAAGCACGTGCGAAATCGCCGACGCCAGGGCGCTCGATCTTGATCACACGGGCGCCGAGGTCTGCCAATTGCCGCGTGCAATAGGGCGCAGCGATTGCGTGTTCTAGCGAGATAACGGTTATTCCATCCAGGGGACGCGTCATGCTGAAGAGCCTTTCGTCGATACAAGCGGCGCGCAGCGTGCACCGCTTGGTGATCGCATTCTGCGAAGGGGGCGGACGCTCGGCCATCGGGATTTGGGCAAGCGGGACTTGCCAAGAATCGAGGTTCGGAGTAACCCGTGCTTGCAGAATTCGAAGCCGGTCTTCGCGAAAGTGGAATTCCGCGCCAGTGCGCGTCATGAAATCATCCGGCGATGACAACAAGACTATCGCCAACCACCGCACCACCTGCCGCAGCGGCCCGCTCTTTCCTTTTTGTGCCCGGCGACCGTCCTGATCGCTTTGACAAGGCTTGGGCAAGCGCGGCCGACGAGGTTATCCTCGATCTCGAGGATGCCGTCGGTGTCGAACGCAAGGTTCACGCGCGCGCTGCCGTCAGTGCTTGGCTCAATCCTTCGAGACCTGTCTTCGTGCGGATCAACGCTGTGGAGACCGCCTGGTACGAGGACGATTTGGAACTTCTGACGAATCCCGGCGTCCTGGGGCTGATGGTGCCAAAGGCTGAAGTTCTGGATTCGGGACTCGTCTCGGCTTGCGCGACTCATGGCAAGCGGCTTCTGCCGATCGTCGAGACCGCTGTAGGTTTTCAGCGAGCGAGTGAGCTAGCAACGACCCGTTGTGTCGAACGCCTGGCGTTCGGTACCTTGGACTTTCAGGTCGACATGGGTCTCACCGGGGATGACGACGCACTTCTATACTTTCGTTCACGGCTGGTTCTCGAGTCGCGTCTGGCGGGCATACAGGCGCCTGTGGATGGGGTCACGCCCGCAATCGGTGACATCGCGGTCTTGAGCGCCGACACCGCGCGGTCAAAACGGATTGGCTTCGGAGGCAAGCTGTGTATCCACCCCTCGCAGCTGGATGAAGTGAATTGGTGTTTCGCGCCCAGTCCCGACGACATCAAATGGGCTGAAGAGGTGGTTCAGGCCATCGCAAACTCACATGGCGCAGCGATCGCAATCGCCGGAAAAATGGTGGACCGCCCCGTCATTCTGAAGGCCGAGCGAATCCTGGGCAGTGCTCGGCGCTTGTCGCGTGTTCGCTAGGTCGGCCGAAACCTTCGCATTGGTAAGCACCTCCAGCAGCCGCGTGAGGGAGATCGAGCGCGGACGGTCCTTTTTAATGCAGGTCAGCATTTGCCGGACCGCCCATTCATCCGTGAGTGGTCGAACGGTCAAACCCATGCTTTGGCTCATGACGCTAGCTGCCTGATACGGAAGTAGGCCTACACCCAATCCTGACTGAACCACGCGGCAGACAACCTCGAAGCCCCGCACTTGCACGCGCAGTCGCAATCCCTTTTCAAGGTGGACCGCCTGCTCAGCGAGCAAGCGCATCATTGATGACCCGCTTTCGAGCGCAATCAGGTCGTAGTCGAGCACGTCGACGAAATCTACTGCTTCGTTCGAGGCAAGCGGGTGATCCTGCGGAACGATCACCGCTAGCCGATCGGTGCGATAGGGGAAGACTTCGAGACCGTCAGTTGCCACCCCTTCCACGATGATGCCAACGTCTGCTTCACCAGCCAAGAGCGCGGCAACGATTTGAGCGCTCCAGCGCTCTTCCAGGATCAACAGCACATCCGGATTGAGCTTCGCGAATCGCGCAAGATCGCCAGGCACAAACTCCGTCATTGTCGAAGTGTTCGCCCATACCCGGAGGTGACCCCGCCGCCCAGCTCCATGGTCATCCATATCTGCCTGCATCTGGTTCAGTTGGAGAAGCATCGCCTTCGCGTGAACCAACAGAGTCGCGCCTGCGGGGGTCAGCTCGACACCCTTTGGTGAGCGTTCGAACAATGAGCACTTGAGACGATGCTCCAGCAGGGAGATCCGGCGACTGGCCGCGGCCAACCCCATGTGCGAGGACTCCGCCGCTCGCGTCAAGCTGCGAAGTTCAGCCGCTTTGACGAAGAGGGCGAGCGAATCTATGTCGGGAAGCATAAATTTCGGGTCGAACTAAGGTCGCGTGTGTGTACGTGAGGGCTTCGAGCTACGCAGCGAAGGTGAGCTGTTCTGGGAAGGCGACGACCTTGAATGTGCATTGGCCGATAGTCCTTCCGCATGTCCCGTTCTAGGCAGCGATGCGGAATGCGTGCTTCGCACGGTTGATGCCCGCTAGGCTTCGATGCGGATGGGTTCAGGCTATTCAACATGCAGCTTGATCTGCTTGGCCACCGCGCCATAGGTAGCGAGTTCAGATTGGATCTGGAAATTCATCTCCTCCGACGAGCCGCCAACCGGTTCGGCGCCCATCTCGAGCAACTGTTTACGCACACCGGGAGATCTCACCGTTCTTTGGATCTCTTCGGTGATCTTCTGAATGATTGCAGGCGGAGTACCGGAAGGAGCCAAGAGCCCAAACCAAGTCCCGGCGTTGAAACCCGGAATGACCGTTTCGGCTAGCGCGGGAACATTTTTCAATGCGGTGGATCGTTCTGAAGTGGTCACCGCCAGCGCACGGGTCTTTCCGGCTTTGATCTGAGGCAGCGCCGAGGTGACGGTATCGAACATCACCTGAATCTGACCCCCGACGAGATCAGCCACTGCCGGTGCACTTCCCTTGTAGGGCACGTGAACCAGATCAACATCTGTCTTCAGTTTGAACATCTCACCCAGCATGTGATGTGCGGTCCCGGCACCGGCTGTTCCATAGTTCAACTTGCCCGGTTGCGACTTTGCCAATGCAACAAACTCTTGAATTGTCTGAGCAGGGACGTTGGCGTTAACGACGACCACATTCGGAACCATCGCGATCACGCTAATGGGGGCGAAATCTCTACCGAAGTGATACGGTAGCTTTGTATATACGTTCTGTGCGATCGTGTGATGTGCAGCGCCCATCAGCAGGGTATAACCATCCGCCGGCGACTTGGCGACCATGTCAGCACCGATCGTCGCGCCTCCCCCGGCCTTGTTCTCAATCAGGACAGGTTGACCCCACGCGGTCGACATCTGCTGTCCAACGATGCGCGCGAGGATGTCTGTGGTCCCGCCAGGTGGGAACGGAACGACGATCTTGATCGGCCGGCTTGGGTATGGCTGGGCTGACTGCGCCAGGGCTGTGAGGGGTGCCCCAACAATGCACACCAGGGCGATCGTTTGCAACAGTCTCTTCATTTTGGTCTCCTTCAATTTTCTCTTGCGGACAGATCCATTCAGCTGCCGGAGATGAAGTGGCAGCCCCCTGCGTGCAAGGCTGCATCGATCCATTCGCGGTCAACATCACCGTTTTGGACGGCTAGCAACGTCGCGGATTCCTTGCGGCTCAGCGCCTCGGCTGCCTGCAGAACGGCGGGGACGTCGTTCCGGGGTATGGCTACCACCCCATCGGCATCTGCGACGACGATGTCTCCGGCTCGCACCTGCATACCGGCGACAGAGATGCATACGTTGATCTCACCAGGTCCAATGCGGCTGGGCCCGCGAAGACACACGGCAGTTGAGTAGACGGGCAATGATTGGTCTCGCAGGAACCGCAGATCCCGGACTGCACCATCGATCACAAAGCCCGCGATACCCCTCTTTGTGGCCAGCGTGACCATGATCTCGCCAACGAGGGCTTGTTCAGTGAACCCTCCGCCATCGACCACGATGACATCGCCCGGGCGTGCCAGGTCGATTGCCTTCTGAACCATCAGGTGGTCCCCCGACTTTGTTCGGACCGTGAGCGCGCATCCGACGAGCCGTGTTCCGTCGTGTCGCCCAACTAGATGTGACCCCGCTGCCTGCGGCTTTCCCACGCAATCTGCCAGCTGGGAGGCCTCGTAACGACTTAGTTGATCGACCGTTCGAGCATCCAATACGGTCGGCATTGGATGGATTGCGAAGCAAGCGCCCATCACATCACCCGCTCGCCGAATTTCCGAATTGCGCTTTCCGACAAGGTGAGGCCCAGCCCAGGCTGCTCTTTGAGCTTGAGGCGGCCGTTGACAATTTTCGGCGCGTCTTCGAACAGCTCAGCCTGTAGAGGGTCGCGTTCGGGATCGGTGAAAGCCTCCACGATGTAGCCAGCGGGACTAGCCGCGACGATATGCGCGTGAATAAAGCAATCATGGTGAGGCGCTACCTGCACGTGATTCAGCTCACACAGGCCTGCCAGCTTTCTGCCTTCGGTGAACCCACCCATCATGGTGCAGTCGAACTGCAGAATTTGGATTGCGTGTTCTTCCAGCATGGCGCGACAGCCATAGCTGGTGACCTCGCTTTCTCCGCCAGACAACGGGATTCGAGTCTTCTGAGCCAGCAACTTAAGACCCCTGCGGTCATCCTCCCATCGAATTGGCTCTTCAAGCCATCGAGGATTCAAGGGCTCCAGCAACCTGGCGCCTTCGATCGCCGTTGCCAAATCCCAGGCACGATTCGGGTCGACCATGAAAAGCGCTTCAGAACCGATCGCCTGTCGCATCACAGCCATGCGTTCGATGTCTTCGCCCAGAGGCAGGCCACCGGCCTTTACCTTGAAGCCCGTGTGGCCCTGCTCCTTGAGCATCAAGACTTCATCGCGCAGTTCTTGGTTATCCTTGCCATCCCGGTAGTAGCCACAGGTCACGTATGCGGGAACTTCATCGCGGTATCCACCAAAAATCCGGAACAAGGGCATCTTCGCGGCTTTGCCCACGATGTCCCAACAGGCGATATCCACGGCCGCGCTGATGCGGACCAGCGCCTCGCGAGACCATCCCTTCTCGTTGGCGGTCTTGCTTGTCGTCAGTCGAAAAAGCTTTTGATACAGCCGCTCCGGGGCCAGCGCGTCCTCGCCAAGGATCTGATCGGCGATCCCCGTTTTGAAGGCCTTGATCGCATGGTCGATGGGGGTGTAACTGGTGGCGAGGCCGAAGCCATCGATTCCCTCATCGGTATAGAGCCTTACCAGAATCTCATTGGCGGTAGGCACGATGAAGTGGCTGGTCCAATGAGGGCGCTCCTGAGGAGGTGCTCGGAGTGCAAACACTTCGATTCGATTGATCTTCATGGTTCCACTCTATTGCTCACCTCCTCAAGCCCCAAGCGACATCTACCGAAACGAGCATTCGGCACAGCCGAACGCTGGGTGGCAAAATGCCTGCATGCACTACGACCTCGTCGATCTACGGGTATTCTTGGCCGTACTGGATGAGGGAAATTTGTCCCGCGGGGCGGTTCGCTGCAACTTGGCCCCATCCTCAGTCAGCGCCCGAATCCGGACGCTTGAGGAGGCGGTGGGCACGCGACTGCTGCAGCGCAACGCAAGAGGTGTCAGTTCCACGCCAGCCGGCGTAGTCCTGGCAGAGCACGCACGGCGTTTGCTTGCGCAATTGGAGCAGATGCACGCAGACCTGTCGCCGTTTGCGCAGGGTGTCACGGGCCGCGTGATCCTCTTCGCGAACACCAACGCCATTAACTCATTCTTACCAGATGATCTGGCCCATTTTTTCAACGAGCATCCTTCGGTGCGGGTGAGCTTGGAAGAGAGAAACAGTGGGACTATCGTGGCGGCGTTGGTTGAGGGAAGGGCCGACGTGGGGGTGATGGCCGTGGAGGAGAAGCACCCCCTTCTTGAGTACCTTCCCTATCGAGTGGACGAACTCGTCCTTGCAGTTCCGCGCGGCCACGCGCTGAGCAGGAAACGCGCGGTTCGCTTTTCCGAATGCCTTGAGTTTCCCTTCATCAGCCTTTTGCAAGGCGCTGCACTGCATACATTTCTCGTCCGACACGCCGGAGACATCGGTGGCAGATTGGATCTCCGCGTTCAATTGGCAGGCTACGAAGCCATTTGCAAGCTTGTCGGCAGTGGTGCCGGAATCGGCCTTGTGCCACGCTCTGCGGTATCCGACGATGCCGAAGACCGGGTGAAGTTGATTACCTTAGCCGAGCCTTGGGCCCATCGTGAGCTGAACGTGGGCCTGCGCAAGGTGCGGGAGCCGAATTTTTATCGCGACGAGCTAGTAGCGTGCCTGTCGAGGCAACGCAAACCCTGACGCCGTTGGGACCTTGCCGCGGTCTGCGGAGGGGGGCGGGGCACCAAGTCCCATTGGCCACCGCGGTTTGTGGTCGGTGCACAACCTCATCCACTTTGTCGACTGCCTTGGTGAGCGCAAGTGTGGAGGAGAGTTGGCTCCGGACGCATCGGCACGCCAAAACTTGCGACCAAGCGGGGCAGGGTTTCTACTGAGTTCGATATTCCGAAAGTCTCTGTTGTCCAGAAACTGATGTTCGGATTCGTCCGCTGTGCCTAGTATTCCGACCTCGAGTGACGCATCGAGCAAGTAGGCATGAACCGGAGGGCTGACGTCTTGTGATTCGCTGATTGCAGAGCGTCCTCTCAGTTCTATTTTTCGCATGCCCTACATCGGCAAGCACCGGAGTTTTCAATGCAACCCAACTGTGTCAAACGCCTCGGACTCGTAGTCAAGAAGGCAAGCATGTCACACGAAGAATTTGTTCAGCACTGGTTCCACGTTCATGCCGAACTGTGCAAGAAGCTACCCAACATGCGTCGGTATTCGGTGAATCTCGTTGATCGTGAACGCTTTCCGGAATTCGGCTATGACGGCTTTTCGGAACTGTGGTTCGACTCCGAAGCGGCGCTCGTGGCTTCGTTGGCGAGCCCAGAAGGAAAGACGCTGCTCGCCGACCTGCCGAATTTCACCGAGCGCATCTATCCCATTCTCAGTCACGAGTACCACCAAATCTGGGGCTGATTGATGTGGCGGGGGGATGCCTCCGCTGGTGATATCTCGTTCGCCTGACGCAACGTCAGCCTAGCCTCATGGCGAAGGCGCATCGACTCTGCGGCTCCGATGAGCTCGAATCCCGCACTTCGTCCTCATTTTCTCCATCTTCGTAATTGCCTTGAAATAACCAATGACCAGCATCCCTTCGACCATGACGGCTCTCCTAGCCAAAGGGTTCTCGCTCGACGCCCTTGAACTGGCCGAGAGACCTGTGCCCCAACCTAGGCGCGGCGAGATCCTGATCCGCGTTCGTGCCGTCAGTCTCAACTATCGTGATCTGGCGGTGCTGACGGGAACCTATATTCCCAATTTGCCGCTGCCTTTCGTGCCTGCGTCGGACGCCTGCGGCACGGTCGTCGCGATTGGTGAGGAGGTCAACCGGTTCGCCGTGGGGGACCGGGTGACGCCGATCTACACCCAGGGGTGGCACGACGGGTTACCCACTCCGCAACAGCGATCTTCTCGCACTTTGGGTGCGCCCCTGGACGGTGTGCTGCAGACCTACATCGTGGTTCCGGCAGACGACGCGGTCAGGGCTCCTGACCTGCTTTCCGACCAAGAGGCGTCGACCTTGCCCATAGCCGGCTTGACCGCATGGTCCGCACTTGCCGAAGGCAATGTGAAGTCGGGCGACACCGTTCTCGTTCAGGGAAGCGGAGGCGTTGCCTTGTTCGCGCTTCAATTTGCCAAGGCTGCAGGTGCGACTGTCATCGCGACATCGTCTAGCGATGCAAAGCTTGAGAAGATGAAACTGCTTGGCGCTGATATCGGGATCAACTACAGGACGACTCCCGAGTGGGAACATGCGGTGAAAGAGATCACCGGCGGGAGAGGTGCCGATCTCATCGTTGAGACGGGCGGCGCGACCCTGTCGCAATCACTAACCGCCACTGCATTTGGCGGGTTCGTAGCGGTGGTGGGCTTTGTAGCTGGCTACAACGCAACCATCCAGCTACGACAACTCATCGGCCCTGTTGTGCGGGTGCAAGGAATCGCAGTCGGTTCGCGAGCGCGCTTCGAGGCTATGAACAGGGCGATTGCTGCGAACAACATCCGACCGGTTATCGACAGCACCAGAGACATCTCCGACGCGGCCGCCGCGTTCAAGCACATGCAAAGTGGATCGCACTTTGGCAAGGTTGTCGTCACGCTATAGCCGCGCGCAAAACCCTACTTGAGACTCAGGAAGCGCGGGACGCTGAGCTTAGATTTTGCTGCCCTTGCCGCCGCTATCTGACATGACGCTCCCCGGAGCGCGGGGCGCGCTCGTTTCGCTGGCTCATGTTCCCATCCTTTGATCCGTGGCGCTCAAAAGATGGCCCGTTGATCGAGCGCGTTTGGCGTTCTGTCACTCTAAGCGAGCCTTTACCAGTAGTCAGAACGCATCATGAAGTTAGGTGTCCCCACAGAGACGACGGCCGGCGAAACCCGTGTGGCCGTTACGCCCGAGACGGTGAAGAAACTTGTCGCCTCCGGGCACGCGGTTCGCGTGCAGTCGGGGGCCGGCGTTGCAGCCAGCGTGACCGACGCCGCCTACCAGGCGGCCGGCGCTGAAATCACCGACATGGCCGGCGCCTTCGGGGCCGACATGGTGCTCAAGGTGCGCTCGCCCGACGATGCGGAAACCGCGCGCATGAAGCCGGGCACCGTGGTCATCGGCATGCTCAACCCCTTCGATGCGGCCGGGCTGCAGCGCCTGGCCACGGCCGGCCTCACCGCCTTCGCCCTCGAGGCCGCGCCGCGCACCACGCGCGCCCAGAGCATGGACGTGCTCAGCTCGCAGGCCAACATCGCGGGCTACAAGGCCGTGATCATGGCGGCCGACCGCTACCAGCGCTTCTTCCCGATGCTCATGACCGCCGCCGGCACCGTGAAGGCCGCGCGCGTGGTCATCCTGGGCGTGGGCGTGGCCGGTCTGCAGGCCATCGCCACCGCCAAGCGCCTGGGGGCCGTCATCGAGGCCTCCGACGTTCGCCCGAGCGTCAAGGAGCAGATCGAGTCGCTGGGCGGCAAGTTCATCGAGGTCTCCTACGACACCGATGAAGAAAAAGAAGCCGCGGTGGGCGTGGGCGGCTACGCCAAGCCCATGCCTCCCAGCTGGCTCGCGCGCCAGCAGGTCGAGGTGGCCAAGCGCGTGGCGCTGGCCGACATCGTCATCAGCACCGCGCTCATCCCGGGGCGCGCCGCGCCCACGCTCATCACCGAGGACATGGTCAAGGCCATGAAGCCCGGCTCGGTGATCGTCGACATCGCGGCCGGCAAGGGTCCGGGCGGCGTGGGCGGCAACTGCCCCCTGTCGGAAGCCGACAGGACGGTGGTCAAGCACGGCGTGACCATCGTC
>NZ_FOII01000008.1:0-226208 GCF_900111625.1 Variovorax sp. OV084
CGATGATAGTGCGGGTTCCCGTGTGAAAGTAGGTCATCGTCAGGCTCTTACAGCCCAGAAACCCCCAGTCAGAAATGACTGGGGGTTTTTGCTTTGGAGGAGGCAATCAGGAAGCGAATTAGGTATTGCGAATACCTGGAGGGCTCATCTCAGCTGCGCCTGCGGCAACCAATTCCGCCAAGATCTCCTTAGTCAATTGATCTAAATCGACAGCGCCGAAAAAGCGTGATCGAATGGCTTCGAGATAAGCGGTACTCCGCAGCCAGGTATTCCAATCCGCGGCAGAGATCGATTGCACCTCCAGCAGCTTGAACTTCATCAACACCTTGATGGCGTGCCGTGCGTGTTTCACGGGATCGCGCTGCAAGCCATCGAGTCGCCGACGCGCGACGGACAAAGCCTTATCGACGTCATCGAAAACAGCGCCATGCCCCGGAATCACCTGCTTCGGTGCAAGTTCCCCAATCAGATCCAACGTAGCGCCCACATCTTCGAACGACGGTTCGCCGGCCAACTCGGGAAACGCAATGCCAAATCCGTTCTCCCACAAGGCATCCGCTGAAATCAGCGTCCGTGATTCCGCGTCGAACAGAATGACCGAATGAGGATCGTGGCCTGGTGCGGCGTGCACCTGCCACGGCCTGTCCCCGAGCACGCATTCCGTCGCAGGCTGCAGCAACCCTGTAAAGCCAAATCGTGGACACGTCTGCCCCGTCGCCAGGAAACTCAACCCGCGTTGATCCCAACGCTCCACCAATGCAGCCTCGCCTGGCGGAATGTCCGTGCGAGCCGATGGATAGCGCGCCTGCAGCGCCGCGTTCCCCCCGCAATGGTCGCTATGGAGATGCGTATTCAGGATGCGATCAAGCGGCCGCTCCTTCAGTACCGATTCGACCAAGGCCAAGGTCTGATCGGCATGCGTCGCATACCCCGTATCGACCACAGCTGTCTCTTCATCGCCCACGAACAGAACATTGTTCGAAGACAACCATCCTCGCTCGAACACAATGACATTCGCCGGCAGCCCGGCGCTCGCCGACGAATGACTCATTCAGGCGACTGCAGCGGTGCGAAGCTCACGGCGCAGGATCTTCCCCACGTTGGTTTTCGGCAGCGATTCCCGGAACTCGATGTGCTTCGGCCGCTTGTAGCCCGTGAGCTGCGAGTGACAGTACTGGAGCACGACATCTTCGGTCAGCGTCGGGTCCCTGCGGACCACGAAGACCTTGATGGCCTCGCCCTGCTTCTCATCAGGCACACCCACCGCCGCGCACTCCACAACGCCAGGGCACAACGAAATCACGTTCTCGAGTTCGTTCGGGAACACGTTGAAGCCGCTCACCAGAATCATGTCTTTCTTGCGGTCGACGATGCGGCTGTAGCCGTCTTCCTGCATCACGGCAATGTCGCCGGTGCGCATGAAGCCGTCCGTGGTGAACGCTGCTGCAGTCTCGGCGGGCTGGTTGTAGTAGCCCGTCATCACGTTCGGCCCCTTGATGCAGAGCTCGCCAGACTGGCCAATCGGCAGCGAATTTCCGTCATCGTCCTTGATCGCGATCTCAATGCTGGGCAATGGCAGCCCGATCGTCCCGGTGAACTTGGTGTTCGATACCGGATTGTTCGTCCCGATCGCGCAGGTCTCACTCATGCCCCAGCCTTCGATCATCGGACAGCCGGTGGCCTCGAACCACTTGCGCGCCGTACCTTCCGAGGCCGCCATGCCGCCCGCCTGCGAAACGAACAGCGTCGAGAAGTCGATCGATCTGAACTCTGGGTGCATCAATAGCGCATTGAACAGCGTGTTCACCGCCGGCAGCATGTGGAACGGCCGCTTCTTCAGCACAGCAATGAACTTGTTGAAGTCCCGCGGGTTCGGAATCAGCGTCATGTGTGAGCCCTGGCGGATCACCAGCAGGCACAGCGTCAGCGCGAAGATGTGATACAGCGGCAGCGCCGCGATGCTGTTGACCTTCGCGAGGTCACCGGCCCGCGACAGCGCCGGCGTGAACCAGGCCTCGGCCTGCAGCGTTGCCGCGACGATGTTGCGATGGGTCAGCACCGCGCCTTTCGACAGGCCGGTCGTGCCGCCCGTGTACTGCAGGAACGCGATCGAATCGAGCGTGCTCTGATCGGGCCCCAGCGTGCGGCCGCGTCCTTCGGAAATGGCCTGGGTGAAGGGCGTCACCGTGCGCCCATCGCTCAACGGCAACTTGTAGGCCGGCACGAGCTTCGCCAGATGGCGCACCGCCACAGTGATCCACGCGCCGTACAACCCACCCAGCAGGTCGCCCATCGACGTCATGACCACATGCTTCACGGGCGTGCGCTCGATCACCTTTTCAAGCGTTGCCGCGAAGTTCTCGAGGATGACGATGGCCGTTGCCCCGGAGTCCTTCAGCTGGTGCTCCAGCTCCCGCGCCGTGTACAGCGGATTGACGTTGACGCAGGTGTAGCCCGCACGAAGCACGCCGCACATGGTGACCGCAAACTGCGGAATGTTGGGCAGCATGATCGCCACGCGCGCCCCAGGCTCGAGCCCGCGCGACTGAAGCCAGGCGCCCATTGCCTTCGACAGCGTGTCGAGCTCCCCGTAGGACATCCAGCGCTCCATGCAGACTGAGAACGGCCGGCCGGCATAACGGCCGAAGGCCTCGTCGAACATGTGAGGCAACGACCGGTACTGCTCGGGATGAATCTCGTGCGGTACGCCGGCCGGATAGTTTTGTTGCGCGGATGTTGTCTGCATGCAAGCTCCTTTGGCGCGGATTGTGGGAGGCAGTGCGCCTCCGCCGCCAGCGGGCTTGTCCTAGGGAGCGGGCGTGTGCTGTCGCGCGCGCGATAGCTGCGCGGCTGCAATCATCCCTTCAGGATTTCAGGCCTTGCCCGATTCGCCCGGCAGCAGCACCCCAGCCTCGATGTCGGACTCGACCTTCAGCGACTCGTACAACGGCGTGAAGTCAGGCGCCGTGAAGTCGAACAGTTGGGCGAAGCTGTCGATCACGAAATAGTTGGCCTGGTAGGTGTCGATCTTGTAGCGCGTGCGCATGGTGCGCAGCAGGTCCAGCGGCAGCCGGCGCGGCTCGTCGCTGAGCACCGCGTGCTTCAGTTCGCCCACCGAGCTCAGGATGCCGGCGCCGTAAGCGCGCAGGCCGTCTGGCTGGCGGATCAGCCCGAACTCCACCGTGTACCAGTAGAGCCGCGCGAGCTTCTCGCCAGCGCCCAGTTCGTGCGCCTTGATGCCGCCTGCGCCGTAGCGCTGCACGTAATCGGCGAAGGTCGGGTCGAACAGCATCGGCACGTGGCCGAACAGGTCATGGAACACGTCGGGCTCGACGATGTAGTCGAACTCTTCGGGCTTGCGGATCCAGTCGGTCACCGGAAACTTGCGGTTCGCGAGCAGCGTGAAGAACGGCAACTCCGGAATCAGCCCCGGCACCGCCACGATCTCCCAGCCCGTTGCGCGGTGCAGCCGTTCGTTGAGTTCCTCGAAGCGCGGGATGCGGTCCTTCACGCCGAGCGAAGGCAGTGCCTTGATGAAGGCGTCGCAGGCCAGCCCCGGCAACTGCGCTGCCTGGCGCTCATAGAGCCGGCGGTACGTGTCGTGATCGGCCTCTGTATAGCTGGCCCAGTCCTGCGGGCAGGTGTAGTCGGCCAGCACCGCGCCGCCGCGCGAGTAGTCGCCGCGGGGCGGGCGGTCCGAGGCGCCATAGACGGCAGGGGTGACAACAGCGGCAGGGGTTTCCATGAGATCGGTCTTGAGTTACTTGAGCCAGCGGTCCATCGTGCGCTGGAAGTCGCCGCCGGCTTGCTGCAGGTGCAGCCATTGGTCGACATACGACTTGAAGGCCACGTCGTCTCGCGGCAGCATCCAGGCCATTTCGCCGTACTGCAGCGGTTTGTCGGGGTTGATCGCGCACAGGCCCGGCTTGAGCTTCTGCTGCGTGATGGCCTCGGCCGCTTCGGTCACGAACACGTCCGCACGGTTGGCGAGGATCTCGTCGAAGATCGTCACGTTCTCGCCGTGCAGCGTGAGCTTGGCTTGCTTGAAATTGGTCCGGGCGAAGCGTTCGTTGCTGCCGCCCGGGTTGAAGATGACGCGCACCGACGGCTTGTCGATGGCGGCCACGCTCTGGTACTTGGACACGTCCGCGCAGCGCGCAATGGGCGTCTTGCCGTTGACCATGTAGGGGGCGCTGAAGAAGGCGCGCTTCTGCCTGTCGGTGGTGACCGACACGCCGCCCACGGCGATATCGCACTTGCCGGCGCTCAGGTCGGGCAGCAGGTTGGCCCAGGTGGTCTTGACCCACTCGGGCTTCGCGCCGAGGCTGGCGCTGAAGCCAGTCATCAGGTCGACGTCGATGCCCTCGAAGGCGCCGTCCGTCTTCTGGAAGCTGAAGGGCTTGTAATCGCCCGGCGTGCAGATGCGCAGCACCGCGGCCTTCTGCACCGCATCGAGGTGCGAGCCGGCCACCGGCGCGGCCGCCGGAGCCATGGCACAACCCGAAAGAACGGCGGCAGCTGCCGCGATGAAGGTCAAACCGATTGAAGACGTAAAGCTGCGCATGCGGGCTCCAGAAGCAATAAGGGAAGGGGCTCTTATTTTGCGGCGCTCAGCACGCCGCGGCGCATCTGGTCGAGCTCGATGCTTTCGAACAGCGCCTTGAAGTTGCCGTTGCCGAAGCCGTCGTCGCCCTTGCGCTGGATGAACTCGAAGAAGATCGGGCCCAGCTGGTTCTCGCTGAAGATCTGCAGCAGCAGCGCGTCCTTCTTGCCGTCGATCAGAATCTTGCGCTTTTGCAGCTCTTCCACGCTCTCGCCGTGGCCAGGGATGCGCTTGTCGACCAGCTCGTAGTAAGTGTCGATGGTGTCGAGCAGCGTCACGCCGTTGGTGCGCAGCGCGTCGACCGTGCTGTAGAGGTCGTCCGAGCCCATCGCGATGTGCTGGATGCCTTCGCCTCGGTACATGTCCAGATACTCCTGGATCTGGCCAGCCTGTTCCTTGCCCTCTTCGTTGATCGGAATGCGGATCTTGCCGCAGGGGCTGGTCATGGCTTTGCTCTTCACGCCCGTCACCTGGCCTTCGATGTCGAAGTATTTGATCTCGCGGAAGTTGAAGAGCTTTTCATAGAAGCCGGCCCAGACGTTCATGCGGCCGCGATACACGTTGTGCGTCAGGTGGTCGATGTAGGTCAGGCCGTTGCCGAACGGCGAAAGCGCCTGCTCCGGCGCAACGCCTGGCAACGCCTCGAAGTCGACGTCGTAGAAGCCGATGTTGCCGATGTCGCCGGGCTTCGCGCCGTTCTTGCCGGGCCAGCGGTCCACCAGGTAGATCAGGCTGTCGCCGATGCCCTTGATGGCGGGAATGTTCAGTTCGCCGGGACCGGCCTTGTCGGCAAAACCCCATGCGCCGAGTGCCGTGGCGCGTTCGTAGGCTTGCTTGGCATCCTGCACGCGGAAGGCGATGGCGCACACGCTCGGGCCGTGCTCGCGAGCGAACTTCTGCGCGAAGGAATCGGGCTCCGCGTTCAGGATGAAGTTGATCGTGCCCTGGCGGTACAGCAGCACGTTCTTGTGGCGGTGCTTGGCCACGGCCTTGAAGCCCATGCGTTCGAACACCTTGCCCATGGCGACCGGATCGGGTGCCGCGTACTCGATGAATTCGAAGCCGTCGGTGCCCATGGGGTTCTCCCAGGGCGTGAAGGCGGGTGCGTCGGCTTGGCTCATGTGCGGTCTCCGGTGGGGTGGAAATTGAATGAATAAGGCGCTAAATCGGCCGGTCATGCAATGTAGGGTGGATGCCTCTCAGGTTTTCTGCGTTTCCGGGCGCTCATGGTGGCTCTTGCGCAGTAAAACTGCAAGAATGATGAAATGGAAGCTCTAGACAAGATTGATAGGATGATTCTGCGCACGCTGCAAGCAGACGGGCGCGCAACCTACGACCAGATCGCGGAGCAGGTGAGCCTGTCGCCCAGCGCCGTGCTGCGGCGGGTCAAGCGCCTGGAAGAACACCGCGTGATCGACCGCTACGTGGCCCTGGTCCAGCCCGAAGCCATCGGCCTGGGGCTGACCGCCTACCTCAACGTGCGGCTCGAAAAGCACACCGAGACCCACAAGCGCAACCCGATGGACCTGTTTCGCGCCAGCGTGCAGACCTGGCCGGAGGTGGTCGAATGCGCCGCGCTCACCGGCGACATGGACTACCTGCTGCGCGTCGTGGTGGCCGACATGGCCCACTACAGCCGCTTCATCATGGACACCCTGCTCAAGCACCCCAGCGTGGAAGACTGCAAGACCAGCTTCGTGCTGGACCGTGTCAAAGCCACAACAGCTGTTCCGGTTTAGCTACATCTGGTTGCGTGAGCGCCACGTCCCTCGGTGCTGGTTCACGAATGTGTCCCGCGATTGACCCTGTGGACTTGTTGTTTAAGGGAAAACCCTTACATTTGAGCCATGCTTACCGCCAAGACCCTTCTCAAAGCGTCTCTCGGCCTCGGCTCTTTCCTGAAAGCGCCGATGGTTGAAGCGCAACCACGCGCCGTCAGCGCGCCTCAACCCGTCATGGTGCCGATCCGCTCGATCGGCCCGCGCGAACGGGAGCGCATCGCCCGCCACCTGCTCGAACTCACCCCGCACGACCGCTACCTGCGCTTCGGCTACGCGGCGGCCGACGAACAGGTCCAGCGCTACGTCGACAGCCTTGATTTCGAGCGCGACGAGCTCTTCGGCATCTACAACCGCCGCCTCGACCTGATCGCGATGGCGCACCTGGCCTTCGCGCCCGGCGATGAGCACAGCGACTGCGCCGAATTCGGCGTGTCGGTTTCGGCGCACGCTCGCGGCCGGGGCTACGGCGCCCGCCTGTTCGAGCGCGCCGTGGTCGTGGCCCGCAACGAAGGCGTGGGCATGCTCTTCATTCATGCGCTGAGCGAAAACGCCGCCATGCTGAAGATCGCCCGCAACGCCGGCGCCACCGTGGTGCGCAGCGGCTCCGAAGCCGAAGCCCACCTGGAACTGCCCAGCGCCACCTTCGACAGCCGCATGAGCGAGATCGCCCTGGAGCATTACGCCGCGGTCGACTTCGCGCTCAAGAGCCGCGCCAAGCAGTTCTGGGCCTTCCTGGCCAGCCTGCAGGAAGTGCGCAGCGGCATGCGCGACGCCCGAAAAAAATCGGCTCCCTGAGGGAACGCGGCGCCCCCAACCGGCTTATGCCGGCCGTGGGGTAGAGCGTGTCACACGCAATCCGGTATCCTTGTCCCTCCTCAACTAAGCCCTCCCGCAGTGGCCGACCCTCACCCTGAACGCGCTCCCGTTGAACGGGAAGACAAGCGCGGCTTTCTCCAGAAGCTCGCCGAATTCATCCACCCCGGTCCCGACTCGCGCGACGAGCTGATCGAAACCCTGGCGGACGCCGAGGACAACGAGGTGATCGGCGCAGAGTCGCGCGTGATGCTCGAAGGCGTGCTGCGCATGGCCGACATGACCGCCGGCGACGTGATGGTCGCCGCGCCGCGCATGGACTTGGTGAACATCGACGCGCCGTTCGATGCACTGCTGCACCTCATCATCGACACCGCGCACTCGCGCTTCCCGGTGTACGAGGGCGAAAAAGAAAACATCATCGGCATCCTGCTCGCGAAAGACCTGCTCAAGCTGCAGCGCGCGCCGGGCCTGAACATCCGCGCGCTGCTGCGCCCGGCCACCTTCGTGCCCGAGAGCAAGGGCCTGAACGACCTGCTGCGCGAGTTCCGCGGCAACCGCAACCACCTGGCCATCGTCATCGACGAGTTCGGCCGCGTGGCCGGGCTCATCACCATCGAGGACGTGCTCGAGCAGATCGTCGGCGAGATCGAGGACGAGTTCGACATTGCGGAAGACGAGGGCGACATCTTCGGCCTTGCCGATCACACCTACCGTGTTTCGGGCGACACGCCCATCGAGCGCGTGGCCGAGGCCTTCGGCATCGTCTTCGACGAAGAACAGCTCAGCGAAGACTTCGACACCATCGGCGGCCTGATCGCGCACGAGATGGGCCACGTGCCCAAGCGCGGCGAGCACCATGCGATCGGCGGCTTCGACTTCGTGGTGCTGCACACCAAGGGCGGCGCGGTGCGCTGGTTCAAGGTGTCCCCGGCCCGCGGCGGCGACGCGGCCGACTGATGCGCGGCGCGCCGGCTTCCTCTTCCGCCAATCTGTTCCGCCTGCTCGGCTTCGGTGTCGCAGGGCTCGCGCAGGCGCTTTCGATGGCTTCGCCCGTGGGCGGCAAGCCGCTGTGGTGGCTGCAGCTGCTGTCGCTCGGTGCGTTCGTGTGGCTGCTCGACGGCCTGCGGGCGCAGGGCGCGGGCTGGCGTCGGGCCGGCCTGCATGGCTGGCTGTTCTCCACCGCCTGGCTCACCGGCAGCTTCTGGTGGCTCTTCATTTCGATGCACACCTACGGCGGGCTGCCGGCGCCGCTCGCGGCCATCGCCGTGCTGGCGCTGGCCGCAGCGCTCGGGCTGTACTACGCCGTGGCTGCTGCCTGGTTCGCGATGCGCGGTCCGAAGGGGCGGGTAACGGGCGCGCTCGTCTTCGCTGCGCTGTGGACGTTGGCCGAGCTTGTGCGCGGCAGCTGGTTCACGGGCTTTCCGTGGGGCGCTGGCGGCTATGCGCATGTCGAAGGTCCGCTGGCCGCGCTCGCGCCGTGGGTCGGTGTCTACGGCATTGGTGCCGCGGCTGCGCTGGTCGTTGCGCTGGTCGCGCTGCATCGACCCGTTCGCGGCCTGGAGCTTGCGCAGGGGCTGGTGCTGATCGCGCTGGTGTTCGCGGTGCCGCACTTAGTGCCACCATTGAATGGCGACGTGCAAGGCGCAAAGGGTTCGACCGGCAAGCTCCAGGTCGCGCTCCTGCAAGGCAATATCCCGCAGGACGAAAAATTCATTCCCGGCGGCGGCATAGAAACTGCGCTGCGCTGGTACGGCGAACAGTTGCGCGATGCCAGAGCCTCGCTCGTCGTGACGCCCGAAACCGCCTTGCCATTGCTACCGCAGCAGTTGCCGGCCGGCTACCTCGATGCGATCCAAGCGCGCTACAGCCAGGGCACGCAAGCCGCCATCGTCGGCCTGCCGATGGGTGGGCAAGGCAGCTACAGCAACTCGGTGCTCGGCTTCCAGCCCGGCGCTGCGCAGCCCTACACGTACAGCAAGCACCACCTTGTGCCTTTCGGCGAGTTCATTCCACTGGGCTTCCGCTGGTTCATCCAGATGATGAACATCCCGCTCGGCGACTTCGAGCGCGGCGGGCTCGCGCAGGCGCCTTTCGTCTGGCAGGGCCAGCGCATCGCGCCGAACATCTGCTACGAAGACTTGTTCGGTGATGAGATCGGCGCGAACTTTCGCGACGAGGCCACGGCGCCCACCATCCTGCTCAACGTGAGCAACATCGCGTGGTTTGGCGACTCGGTCGCCATCGACGAGCACCTGTCGATCTCGCGCATGCGCGCCCTCGAGTTCGCGCGGCCGATGGTGCGCTCCACCAACACCGGCGCCACGGTCGTGATCGACGCCGAAGGCCGTGTGACGCACGAACTGCCGCGCCTCACGCGCGGCGTGCTCGAAGCCAGCGTCGAGGGCCGTCGGGGCCTCACGCCCTATGCGCGCTGGGTGGCGCCATTCGGCCTCTGGCCGCTGTGGATATTGGCGATGGCCATCGTGGCAGCAGCCTTCGTGCAAGGCCGCCGCCGGCGCTGAATCTCAGGCGGCGGGCGCAGCCTTCACCGGCCAGTCGCGCAGCTTGCCCGGGTTCAGCAGGCCCATCGGGTCGAAGCGCTTCTTCACTGCGATGACCTCGGGCGGCAACGGCCCGCCGGCCTTGCCGTCTTCCACGATGTTCACGTGCGGGTTGTTGATGTGCACGTTGTGCTCGCGATGGATGCGGATGATCTCGTTCAACCGCTCTTCAGTGCTGAAGCGCACCAGCTGCAGCCCGCTGCAGGTCATGAGCCCCGCCACGTTGCGCAGGAACTCGATGTGCATCATCACCTCGCCGCCTAGCAGCTTCTCCATCTCGATGACCTGTTCGACATGCTTGCCGGGAATGAATCCGCTCTGCAGGTAGGTCAGCGTCGGGTCGACCTTCAGCGCGTGCAGCGTCGTGTGGTTCCAGGTGAACTCCATCAGCGTGCGGTTGCTCTTCTGCACCTCGTCGGCCGTCTTGCGGTAGCTCACGGTGCCGCCGTGCGCTTCTACCAACAGCATCATCGCGGGCTCGCTCGACTCGGCCACCAGCGACAGCACCGTGTGGCAGCCCTTCGGCAGGTGCGCGGCCAGCTGCGCGAGGTGGTCGGAGATCGGCGCTGCGAAGAAGGAGATGCCGCGCTTGATGATGCCCGGCGCGTGCGCGAGCTTGTCCGCGAAGTTCAGCGCGTTCTCGAAGTCGTCGAAAGTCACCAGCGTTTCGAGCCATGGATGCGCGGGCGCCAGCGCAATTTCCAGCTCCAGCACGAGGCCGTTGGTGCCCCACAGGTGGTGCATGCGCATCGCCTCGGCGCCGCGCAGCTCGACCACCTGCGGCTCGGCCTCGATGGTCATCGCGCGAATGCCGAGCACATTGCCCGGCGCACCCAGCGGCCCATAGTTGATCGAGCCCACGCCGCCGAAGCCGCCGCCGAACAGGCCGCCCAGCGTTGCGCTGCGGTAGGTCGAGGGCACGCAGCGCATCTCCTGCCCCGTGGGCTTCGTCTGCTTCTCCAGCTCGCCCAGGCGGATGCCGGCCTGCGCCCGCGCCACGCCGGGCCGCACCCACAGGCAGGTGTTGTAGCCCGTCATGTCGAGCACCACGCCGCCGGCCAGCGGGGTGGTCTGG
This sequence comes from Variovorax sp. OV084, assembly GCF_900111625.1. NCBI lineage: Bacteria > Pseudomonadati > Pseudomonadota > Betaproteobacteria > Burkholderiales > Comamonadaceae > Variovorax > Variovorax sp. OV084. The sequence continues at coordinate 10,837 of NZ_FOII01000008.1, forward strand.
CCGTAGTTGCCGGTGCCGCTTCCGCGGATGGTGATCGGCACGCAGCGGCGCGCACAGGCACCGACCACCGCGCGAATCTCTTCCTCGGTGCGCGGGCGCACAACCACGTCGGCGCGTTTGTCTTTCAGCTGGCGCGTGAGTACGGGGCTGAACCAGGAGAAGTCTTGCGAGAGCCGCGTGACGCGGCTTTCATCGGTGATCCAGTCGAGATCGGGCAGTTCGAGCAGCAACTGCTCGATGGCGCTGTCGAGCGTGAGGGTGGGAGCATTCATGGTCAAGGTTCAATCCTGGGAAAGTTCGCTCGCATGCCACGAGCCCAGCGCCAGCTTGGTCAGCCAGGCCATCAGTACGAAGAGCGCGACACCGGTCAGAGAAATGAGCAGCAGGGCCGCGAACATGCGCGGAATGTTCAGCTGGAAGCCCGCCTGCAAAATCTGGTACGCGAGCCCCGCGCCCGAGCCACCTGTGCCGGCCACGAACTCCGCCACCACCGCGCCGATCAGCGCAAGGCCGCTTGAAATGCGCAGCCCGCCGAAGAAGTACGGCAGCGCGCTTGGAATGCGCAGCCGTACCAGCTGCTGCCAGCGCGTCGCGCGGTTCAGCTTGAAGTAGCTCTGCAAATCGGGGTCGATGCTGCGCAGGCCGAGCGTGGTGTTGCTGATGATCGGGAACAGCGCCACCAGCGCCGCGCACACCGTCATGGCGGCCACCGGGTTCTTCACCCAGATGATGATCAGCGGCGCCACCGCCACGATGGGCGTCACCTGCAGCAGCACTGCGTACGGAAAGAGCGCGGTCTCGATGCGCTTGCTCTGCACGAACAGGAACGAGATCAGCACCCCCGCCACGGTGGCCAGCAGGAACGACAGCACCGTGATCTTCAGCGTGACCAGCAGCGCATTGCCCAGCGGCGCCCAGTCGGTCACCAGCGTCTGCATCATCAGGTAGGGCGAGGGCACGAGGTAGGGTGGCAGTTCCATTGCCACCACCATCCATTGCCACAGCGCGACCAGCACCACGCCGATCAGCACTGGGTAAAGCACGCGTTGCACGCGCGGCTGGTTCAGCAGGGGCGTGGCTTTCACTTTCGTCATCGCGAGGTCTCCTCGTCGGTGCTGCTGGCGCGCAGCAGGCTGTCCTGCAGCCGCTTGGCGTAGCGCGCGAACTCGGGCGTCACCATGAAGTCGGCGCTGCGCGGATAGGGTTCGTCGATGCGGAACTCTTCCACCACGCGGCCCGGCCGCGCGGCCATCATCACCACGCGGCTCGACAAAAACACCGCCTCGTGAATCGAGTGCGTCACGAAGATCACCGTGAGCTTCTTCTTGCGCCACAGCTCCAGCAGATCGGCATCGAGCTTGTGGCGCGTGATTTCGTCGAGCGCACCGAAGGGCTCGTCCATCAATAGCAGGTCGGGCTGCGTGACGAGGCCGCGCGCAATCGACACGCGCATCTGCATGCCGCCCGAGAGCGCACGCGGCAGCGCATCGGCAAACTTCTCGAGTCCCACCAGCGCAAGCGATTCCATCACCCGCGCATCGGCCTCCTTGCGCGGCACGCCGGCCAGGTCAAGCGGCAGGCGCACGTTGGTCCGCACGCTGGCCCACGGCATCAGCGTGGGCGACTGGAACACGAACGAAAGCTTGTGCGGGCAATCGTGAAGCTGCGCCACGGGCCTGCGCCACACCAGCAGCCGGCCGTCGCTGGGTTCGAGCATGCCCGCCACCATCTTCAGCAGCGTGCTCTTGCCGCAGCCCGAGGGGCCCAGCAGCGTGACGAATTCGCCCTCGGCGATCGACAAGTCCACCGGCAGCAGCGCCTGCGTGCCGTTGGGGTACGTCTTCTCGGCCGAGAGCACTTCCACCGCGGGCATGGCAGGCGCCGTTGGCGGCGCGAGGGTGTGAGGTTCGATGCGATTCATGAAAGGCTGAGGCTCGTCAGGGCAGGACCTTGGCGTCTTTCACGAACTCGGTCGTGTAGGTCTTCGCCAGTTCGACCTTGGCCGGGTCGAGCAGCTTCGCAGTCACGAGGAAGTCGTAGCTCGCCTTGGAGCGCGCATCCGTCATCACGCCGATGCCGAGCTTGGCCGCGTCTCCGCCGGTGACCATGCCCATCTCCTTGAGCTTGGCCACGCTGTAGGCCAGCTGATCGTCGGTCATGTTGGGGTTGTCTTTCTTGATGAGCGCGTTGGCGGGCGCTGGGTCGGCGAGGTAGCTCTTCCAGCCCTCGGCCGAGGCCTTCACGAACGCGGCGACCTGCTTGCTGCGCTCCTTCACCGTTTTATCCATGCATGACACGGTGGTCGCGTACGCGGGGAAGCCGTGGTCGCTGAACATCAGCACCGTGCTCTTCACGCCTGCTTTCTGGATGGCGTAGGGCTCGGAGGTCAGGTAGCCCTGCTGCGCGGTGTTCTTGTCCGCCACGAAGGGCTGGATGTTGAAGGTGTAGGGCCGCGTCTGTTCGTCGGTGAAGCCGAACTTGGCCTTCAGCCAGGGCCAGTAGCCGCGCTGCGCCTGCGCGCCGATCAGCAGCGTCTTGCCCTTCAGGTCTTCGAATTTCTTCACGTCGTCGTGGGCGATCAGCACCTGCGGATCTTTCTGGAAGAAGGCCGCCACGTTGACCACCGGCACGCCGCCTTCGCGCACCTGCATCATCTGGATGTCGCTCGAACCCATGATGCAGTCGGCCTGGCCGGCGGCCATCATCTGCGTGATGTTGACCTGCGGGCCGCCCATCTTGATGGTCACGTCGAGGCCGTACTTCTTGTAGATGCCCTGCGCCACTGCCTGGTAGAAGCCGCCGTGCTCGGCCTGCGCGTACCAGTTGGTCATGTAGGTGAACTTGTCCTCGGCCTGCGCGGGCGCGGCGGCGAGGAAGGCGATGGCGGCGGCGCCGGCCAGGGACAGTGCGAAGGAGCGCATGGTGGAAACCTCTAGAGGGCAGGGAGTTGAAGGAAGAAGAAGCGAGAAAGCGAAGTGGCCGTTGCAAGAAGCGGGCTCAGGCCCACCTCAGGCCGGTTGGAAGCTCTGCTGGATGAAGCCCTGCTGATGGCCGCGCTCCCAGGTGGCTTCTTCGCGCACGACCCAGCGCAGCGCGTACAGCTCGGTCAGCGCCTGCACCCAGCTGTCGGAGAGCGTGTCGAGAATGGCTTCGCCCTGCTCGCGCGTGGCCGTGGTCGGGTCGCCGATCACGCCGCTGGGGCCGAAGTCGCGCGCGGTCCATGCGCAGGCCGGGCGGCCGTCGGCCGACAGCAGCTTGATCGGGAAGGGCGGCGGAAAGTTGGCGACTGCGCGCTCCATGTGCACCGTGTCGGGCGCGAGCGCGAGCATCAGCGCGGTTTCGGAATGGCCGGCGTGCATCGCGAGCTTTTTCTCCTGCTCGCTCACCTGTTTGCTGGCAGCGCTTGGCAGTCGTGACACGCCGTGCGGCACGATCACGAAGTCACCGTGGCGCAGGCGCAGTTCGCGCGCTGCCATTTCCAGCACCTGCGGCTGGCCGCCGTGGCCGTTGGCGAACAGCAGCTTGCGAAAGCCCGAGCGGTACACCGATTCGCCGATCTCGATCACCGTCGACAGCAGTGTGGTGCCCGTGAGCGTCATGGTGCCGGGGAAGTGCAGGTGCTCTTCCGACTTGCCATAAGTGATGGTCGGCAGCGCGAAGGCGCGCACCTCGGCGGGCAGCTTCTCCAGTGCCTTGCCCATCACGCCCGAGCAGATCACGCTGTCGACCGAGCACGGCAGGTGCGGCCCGTGCTGCTCGATGGCACCGCAGGGCAGCACGATGACGGTGTTCTCGCGGTCGGGCAGCGCGGCGATTTCAGTCCAGCTCAGATAGGGCAGGAAGCGGTGGGGCGGGATGTAGCCGTGGAGCATGGGGAATCCTTGTGCGTTCGTTCGTTACCGGGGAAGGAAGGGCGTCGCGTCGCCGTGCGTCACGCGGCCATCGCGCAGCACCACGCGGGTGGCGGTGCGCGAGGGCCAGCCATGGCGGTCGGCCTGCGTGAACAGCACCAGGTCGGCGGCGCGGCCCACCAGCGTGGGCGTGGCGGGCGCTGGTGCGCGCTGTAGCCAGTCGCGGCGGCACAGCGCCTGCGACCAGGTGTCGAAGGGCTCGTCGAGCTGTGCCACCAGCGCGGCCGTGCCCAGCGCCTCCACGGGGTCGAAGCTGCCAAGCCGGCAGAAAGGGTCTTGCACGTTGTCGCTGGCAAACAGCAGCGGAATGCCGCGCTCGCGTGCTTCCTTCACCAGCGTGATGCCGCGCTGGCGTGGCGTGCGGCCGGTGACGGCGTCCTGCAGCAGCAGATTGGTGGCGGGCAGCGAGACGACCGTGATCGGCGCACGCGCCACCGCATCGAGCGTGGCGAAGGCCTGCGCCTCGGGCTGGGCAGCGAGAGCGCAGATGTGTCCGCAGACCACGCGGCCTTCGTAGCCGATCTCGCGCAGGATGCGCGCCGTGGTCTGCAGGCCGACCGCCGAGGCGTTGAGTTCTTCGTCGACATGCAGATCGATGTCGAGATCGCAGGCCTGCGCCGACACCAGCAGGTTGCGCAGCGCGTTCTCGCTCCAGTTGGTGGAGTGAACGAAGCCGCCGAGCAACGCATGCGGCCCTGTGGCCTTCACCTGCTTTGCGAGGCGCATCGCCTGCGCCGCGTCTTCGAACAGCGCCAGCTTGATGAGGCTCACCTGTTCGAGCCGCACCCTGCCGGCCCATTCCTGCGCCAGTTCGGCCATCACGGGCCAGGCCATCGGCACCGAGTCGGGCTCCCACCAGTCGACGTGCGTGCGCACGTGGGTGGTGCCGCACTCCCAGGCCCACTGCAGGCCGCGCGCGGCGCGCTCGCGCACGTCGTCGGGCGTCCAGTGCACGCGGTCGCTCAGCATCGCGTCGATGGCGCCGAGCAGGCCGGGCTGCACCTGTTTCATGCGCGGCAGGGTGAAGGCCTTGTCGAGGTGGGTGTGGGCGTCGACGAAGCCGGGCAGGGCCAGTGTGCCGGCAAGGTTCCAGGCTGACGGTGACGACGGCGCTGCGGACGTGACGGGCTGCACCGATTGCACGCGGCCGGCTTCGATCGCAATGCGCGCCAGCATGGGAACGCCGTCGCGCTGCGGCCAGCCCGTGGGCAGCAGCCAGCGCGGCAGCCGCACGTTGTCGAGGAGCGAGGACGCGTTCATGCGAAACGCGCCATGGCTTGCCCCACGCGCGCCATGAAGCGCTTGAGCTGGGGCTCGGTCGCGATGTTCATGTGGTAGTGGGCGTGGTAGTCCACCTTCGCGCGCTGCCCGGTCAGCCGCTTCATGTATCGCGTGACGATCTTTCGCGGCGGATCGCCCATGTAGATCGCCATCCAGCGCGGCCGGCCGTAGGTAACGACGGCGCTGATGCGCTTGATGTGCGTGAGCATCGGCTTCACGTTCGCCGGGTCGCTGATGTCGAAGGCCACGCCCGGCATGAAGAGCCGGTCGAAGTAGCCCTTGAGCATCGCCGGCAGGCCGAAGCACCAGGTCGGAAAGCAGAAAACGATGCCCTCGGCCCATTGCAGCCGCTCCACATAGGGCTTCAGCGGCAGCTGGTTGGCCGGCACGTCGTGGTAGCCCAGCCGCTCCTCTCGCGACAGCACCGGGTTGAAGCCCTCGGCGTAAAGGTCGCAGTCGTCCACCTCGTGCCCGGCGGCGCGCAGGTTCTTCAGCACCTCCTGGTGCAGGGCGGCGTGGAAACTGGTTTCAACCGGATGGCAGTAGACGACGAGCACGCGCATGGTGTGTTTGACCGCTTAATCAGAGCAAGTGGTCAGGTTATGCAAGCGACGTGCCAGTGCGGGTGCACCGGTTTGGTTCTACGTGGCGATCAGGCGACGTTAGGTCGAAAGGCCGCCTCCGAGGTCGGTCGGATTCCGTAACAAAAGTCACGGAAGTCTGCAAAAACACAACGAGAAGAGCGAAGGCCCCACGCTTTACGTAACACTTGCACACCCATTCTTCTAATTGTTAACTAAAATTCACACTTCCAAGGTTGTGAACTTTGGACTTCATTTTCCGTTCGATTCACCAAGAGCTCCGTCTTACTTACACCTGTAGGCATTCCTCATGAAAAAACCTTCCCTCATCGTTGCAGCCGTCCTTGCCGCCATGGCCACCAGCGCGGCGGTAGCCGCAACGGCCACCTCCACGTTCCAGGTCCTCATCACCGTGACCAAGGCCTGTTCGGTCACGGCAGGTGCGGCATCGAACATCGATTTCGGCTCGGTCGCTTCCACCGCCACCGCCCTGTCCGCCAGCAACAACATCAGCGTGACCTGCTCCAAGTCGACGCCCTACAACATCGGCCTGCTGCCCTCGAACAACAACACCACCGGCGCCGGCGTGATGAGCCCCGTCGTGGCGGGCCCTGACACCATCGCCTACCAACTGCGCTCGGTGAGCGCCACCGGTCCGATCTGGGGCAACACCGCCACGCCCGTCGCGGTCGGCAATGGCGTGGCCGGCACCGGCACCGGCGCGGCTCAGTCGATCCCCGTGTGGGCCACGGTCGCGAGCGTCAACGTGACGCCCGGCGCCTACCTCGACACCGTGACCGTCCAGGTCAACTACTGATCGATTGCCTGGATTGCCCGTGCACCGCTTGCTTCGCTACACCTTTGCCCTCGCGTTTGCCCTGGCTCACGCGGTCGCTTCGGCGAGCGGGCTGCAGGTTTCTCCGGTCACGCTGACGCTTCAGGCCACGCAGAACGCCGATGGTCTCTGGCTCAGCAATACCGGGGACGACGTGGTGCACGCCCAGGTGCGGGTCTATCAGTGGTCGCAGGAGAACGGAGCCGAAAAGCTGACACCCTCGCGCGAACTCCTCGTGAGCCCGCCGATGGTGCAGCTGGCCCCGTCCGAGCGGCAGCTGATCCGCGTCATCCGCACCGGGGTTCCCGCCGGCGCGGTTGAGAACTCGTACCGGGTCATCATCGATGAGCTGCCCGTCGAGATGAAGGAAAAGAAGGGCCTGCAGCTCGTGCTGCGCTATTCGGTGCCCATCTTCATCGCAGCCGCCGGCGCGCAGCCGGCCGCGCCCCAGCTCAGTTGGTCGCTGCGCCGCGAAGGCAGCCAGGCGGTGCTCGAAGTCGCCAACGGCGGCGGGATGCACGCCCAGCTTGCCGATCTGGATTTTGTCGATTTCGCCGGCAAGCGCACCGCGGTACACGGCGGCCTGATGGGCTACGTGCTGCCGGGCGCGAGCATGCGCTGGCCCTTGAAGACACCCGCGGAGGCCTTTGCTTCAGGCGGCGTCCTGGAAACGAAGATCAATGGCAACGCGACGCAGGAAAAAATTCCGCCGCTTCAACGCGTCCGCTGAACGCCTGCTGCCACTGCTGCTTCTTTCCGGTCTGATGCCCTTGGCCGCTCAGGCGGAGGGCGCCGCAGCCGGCTCCGGCTCATGGCTGGTCGCATCCGCAGCGGAGGGCGAACTCACAGGCCAGGGCGGCAGCGACCTCTATCTGGAACTGAGCCTCAACGGCAATCCCCAGGGCCTGGTGCATTTCGGCCTGCGCGGCCAGGAGCTCTGGGCCAGCGCCAGCACGCTGCGGCAACTGGGCTTCGTTCTGCCCGCGGGCGTTTCCGACCCCGTAAGGCTCAAGAGCCTTCCTGGTGTGAAAGTCACGTACGACGCCGCAAGCCAGAGCGTTGCAATCAATGCCTCCGCCGATGTGCTGCGCCTGCCCACGACCGTGGTCAACACATCGACGGTTGTCTCGCCGAAGGCCAGCGCCTCGCCCGGCTTGCTGCTCAACTACGACCTGTATGGCACGCAGGGCCGGGGCAACAACTCCAGCCTCAACGCGCTCGCCGAAGTGCGCGCGTTCAGCGGAAGCAGCGTGTTCAGCAGCACGATGATGTCGCGCGCGTCCCGCGTCGACAACGAAGACTGGACGCACGAGTCGGTCCGGCTCGACTCCACCTGGAGCCAGTCGTTCCCAGACGACATGCTGACACTCCGCGTGGGCGACACCACCACCGCATCGCTGCCGTGGTCGCGCTCCACCCGGATCGGCGGCATCCAGCTTTCGCGCAATTTTTCGCTGCAACCCTATCGCACCACCACTCCCCTGCCGGCGTTCCTGGGGGCGGCCGCGCTGCCCTCGCAGGTGGAGCTCTATATCAACGGCCTGCGCCAATACACGGGCCAGGTCCCGGCGGGGCCCTTCCAGCTCAACACAGTTCCGAGCATCAACGGCGCGGGCAACGCCCAGGTGGTTCTTACCGATGCCTTCGGCCGTGCCACGACGCTCGATTTCTCGCTGTACGACACGCAACGGCTGCTGCAGGAGGGCCTGTCCGACTGGTCCGTCGACCTGGGCATGGTGCGCAAGAACTACGGCCTGCGCTCGTCCGACTACGGCAGCGATCCCGCCGCCACCGGCACCTGGCGCTATGGCGTGAGCAACGGCTTCACGCTGGAGGCGCACGGCGAGGCCACCAAAGGGCTGGTCAAGGGTGGCGTTGGCGGCGCCTGGCTGCTCGGCCAAAGCGGCGTACTTGCCGGTGCTGTGGCACAGAGCAGCTACCAAGGAGAGCGAGGCTCGCTGCTCAACCTGGGCTACAGCTGGCGCGACAACCAATTCAATTTCGCAGTCGAGGGCACTCGCACACGCGGGGAATACCGCGATGTCGCATCTCTCTACGGCAGCCCGCCGCCGCGCGGCTCGGGCCGGGCGTCGATCGGCTACACCACGAAGGACTTCGGCAGTTTCGGCCTAAGCTACCTCTACCTGCGCTATCCGGCGCAGGAGGCGACGCGCATGGCGAGCGTCTACTGGTTCAGGGCGATCGGAAAAAGTGCTTCGATGAACGTGAGCCTCAACCAGAACCTGGACAACCGCCGGGAGCGCAGCCTTTTCGTCGGCTTTACCTGGGCGCTGGACGGCAATGTCACGGCCAGCGCCGGCATCCAGCGCGACCACGGCCAGACCGTCTACACCGCCGATGCGCAGAGCTCCATGCCGGGCGACGGCGGCATCGGCTGGCGCGCCGGCCTGCGCCAGGGCGGCGGCCAGAACGGCGGACAGGCCGAGATCGACTACCTGGGCCGCTACGGCCGCGCCATGGCCGGCATCAGCGTGCTCGGCGACAACCGTTACGCCTACGCCGGCGCCACCGGTTCGATCGCGTTCATGGGCGGCCAGCCCTTCGCGGCCCGGCGCATCGACGATGCCTTTGCGGTGGTCTCCACCGACGGCATTGCCGGCGTGCCCGTGAGGCTGGAGAACCGGGACATCGGCACCACGGACGACAAGGGCATGCTGCTGGTGGCGCCGCTGCGGTCCTACCAGAGCAACCAGCTGTCGATCGATCCGATGCAGTTGCCCGCCGACGTGAAGATCGAGCGCGTGAAAACGGTCGCCACGCCGAGCGACCGCTCCGGCACGATGGTGCGATTCGGCATCACGCCGGTCAGCGCGGCCGCGCTGCTGCTGGTGGACGAGGCGGGCAAGCCCCTGCCGCTGGGGAGCCGCGTGCGCGCCAATGGGCAGGATGGCGAGCCGGCGCTGGTCGGCTTCGATGGCGCGGTGTATCTCGAATCGCTCCAGGCCCACAACACGCTCGATGTGCAGACGCCCGGCGGCGCCTGCCGGACCAGCTTCGACTATCGCAAGGACGGCGTGGCAATCCCGCAGATCGGGCCGCTGCGCTGCGCCAGGGAGGCCAAGACGCCATGAGTCTTCTGACCAGTACTTTGCGCGCCCTGCGCCTGCCTCTGTTCTGCGCACTGCTGTGGCTGCTGTCGGCGGGCAGCGCGCAGGCGTCAATCAATTGCACCGCGACGATGACGGCCGTGGCTTTCGGCACGGTCGACCTGGTCGCCGGCGGCACGCCCACGCCCGCCACCGCCACGCTGAGCTACACCTGCACCAAGACCGGCAACACCAACACTACCGAGTACGCGAGGGTCTGCTTCAACATCGGCGATGGCAACGAAGGTCTCACGAACTTCAATCCGCGCGTCATGAAGAGCGGCGCGGGCGACTCCTTGAAGTTCCAGCTCTACCAGGGGACGACCAGCACGATCTGGGGCTCGAGCGGCAACGCCGCGGTGCCGAACCCGTACACCATCAACATCGCCATTCCTGCCCGGTCCACCACCTCCTCGGGAAGCACCACGATGCGAGGGGAGCTGATTGCCCTGCAGACCACCGTGCCTCCGGGCGCGTACCAGGACAACTTCGCCGGAATCCATACCTCGATCACGCTGACGTCGAGCACGAACGCCCCGCCGACGACATGCGGCACGGCGGTGGCGGACCAGTTCGCCTTCATCGTCAGCGCGACCATCGCCAAGAGCTGCCTGGTCACGGCCGATCCGCTGAACTTCGGCTCCGTCGCGGGCCTCCCGGGCGGGGCCAACATCGACCAGACCAGCACCATCAACGTCACCTGCACGACGCCCACGGCCTACACGGTCGCGCTGACGCCATCCAACAACGCGACCACCGGTGCAGGGGCGATGACGCCGACCGGAGGCGTGCCCGGCAACACCGACACGGTGGCCTACCGGCTCTACAGCAATGCCGCCCGCACGAGTCCCTGGGGCGGCGTCACGGGAACCAACACCGTCGCGGGCACGGGCACCGGCCAGGTCCAGGCGCTGACTTTGTATGGCCGCGTTCTGGGCGCCAGCGTCAACGTGCGGCCGGACAGCTACCTTGACGTCGTGACGGTCGGCGTGACCTACTGAGCTGCACCGGCGGCTGTGCCGACACGGAAAAGCCTGCTGGCAAATTGCAGGCAATGCGCGAAGAATAGCGCCCGGACTGCCTTCATTTTCCCGAGACTCTGCCGATAAACCGGGTTGGGCATCGATGCGATGCCTCCCATCCAGGTTGCGAGGAGGAGTTCCCATGTCCGGAAACAGGCGCTTTGCAAGGGCGGCTGCGCTGCAATCACCGCGAACGGTGCCACCGCTGGCCGCCGTCGGCGTGCTGCTGCTCCTGCTGCCACTGCCGCTGCAGCTCAGTTCCGCGGAGCCGACGCGCGGCACGAACAGCGCCACGGGCTGGTTCAACCTGACGATGGTCGTTCTTCCGACCTTCAAGGTGCTCGAGGTCACGCCCGTGAAGGGCGGGCATGAGTACCGCGTCTGGACCAACATGGCGTCGGTGCTCATCAAGGGGCGCGAATACCGGTTCGACAAGGTCGGAGAAGTAACGTTCATGGTGGCTGGCACCGATGCCGATGGCCGCGACAGCCTCGGCTCCGCCTGGCGCGGCGCGATCGGTGCGATGGCGTCGACCACGGGCGGCGCTGCGCCGCAGGCCGCAGCCGCTCCGGCCGGCGACGGCAGCAACGCGACGCGGGTGACGGTGACTTATTAGGGGCCTTGCCCTGGATGTCGCCTTCTGGGTCCGGAAGGACCGCTGAGAAAAAAGCCGCCTGAGCCCTGCACTTCTTCCCGTTTCCGCCGATATCCGGAGGTCGGGCGCCGATGCAGCGCCCGAAGCTCATGTTCTTCGGACGGATCGGGCCTTATGACGGGAAATTGGCTTCAATCGGCGCGCTGTGCGCTGGCCGCGTCGTTGCTGCTCGCGCCGATGCTGTGCGTGGCGGAGAGCGGCTTCGGCAGCAATTCCGCGACGGCGCGGGTGCGCATCACAGTAGTCGTGCTGCCGGTGTTCCGCGTGCTGCAAGTCACGCCGACCGCCGAGGGGTATGACTACCGCGTCTGGACCAACATGAAGTCGATCGTGCTCGGCGGGCACGAGTACCGCTTTGCGCGCGTCGGCGAGAACACGCTGCGCGTGCCTACAGCGCCGGGCGACACCTGGGTCGTGCACGGGCTGTAGGACGGGCGCGTGCTCGCGCCGTCGCGTCAGTTGCAATACTGCGCGTTGCCGCTCGTATCGAGCGACACCGGCGGATCGGCCAGGAACTGCTGCACTGGAACGATCGACGCATTGCAGGCTTCATCCGTACGCACGTCGAAGACATGCCAGTAGTCCGTGCTGCTGCTTTCACCGGCGGGCGGCGAAAACACCGTCTGCGCACCCCGGTTGCTCACCTCGACCCGCGCAGGAGAGCCGGTCTGTCCCGGATCGAAGGTGCCGGAGAAGTTGCGGATGTAGAAGCGGTAGGTGCGGTTTTTGGCCAGCTTGGCGAAGGTCGTCACTTCGGGGCCGAAGCTGTCGACGTCGTCCACGTCGAGCGCGATGAAAGGCGCGGCCGCGAGGCTGCCCTTGTCGCTGTAGTAAACGTGTTCGTCGGCGTTGGCGCCCAGCGTGTGCGAGTCGAGGTCGCGCGGGCGCTCGCCCCAGGTCAGCTTGATCGACAGCGCGGAGCGCGTGAGTTCGAGGCAACTGCCCAGCGGCACGTCCTCGTCCGCGACGTTCACCGTCGGCGCATTGGAGATCTCGCTGGCGGTGGTGGCGACCACGAAGGCCGAACTGGTGCGCTTCACGGCCACCGAGAACTCGCCGTTCGCATTGGTCAGCGCAGTTGCCTGGCCGGTGTACGACTTGCCTTCGGAAGCCACCAGTGCGCCTGCGACTCGCGCACCCGTCGCATCCTGCACGCAGCCATTGATTCGCACGGTGTTGTAGATCTGGTCCGCGTTCCAGGTGGTGAAGTGCGTCACCGTGCCTTCGTAGTACTGGTTGGGCGCGGTGCCTTGCAGCGTGGCCGAGCCTTCCTGCACCCACAGCCCCGTGGCCGTGTTGTAGAAGAACAGCGGCACCGACGGCGGCAGCGTGCCGGCGCGCGAGGACGGGGCGATGCGCACCGTCGCGCTGGTGCCCGCGGCCAGGTTCAGCGGCGTGCCGTCGGCATCCGTGAAGCTGGCGTCGAGCGCGCCGAAGCTCTCCATCGGCGCGCTGCCGCCGTCCGTGGCGGCGAGGTAGTTGCCGGGCATCACGTTGACGTCGCTGGCCGGCGCGATAGGCGTCACCCGTGCGGTCACCAGTCCGCCAGGCGCGCTGCCGTCGGGGCGGCGAAGCGAGTTGGCGCTCAGGCGGACCATCGCGGTCGAGCCCGGAACGACAACGTCGTGCGCCGATTGCCCGTCGAAGGTCTCGGTCACCGCCACGGGCAGCATCGGCACGTTGACGACCGTCGATGCGCCCGAGCCGCTCAGCGCGGCCGTGGCCCGGCTCTGCGGCACCATGCCGGCCTTCGAGAAGCTCAGCAGCACCGACGCATTCGGCGGAATCTCGGCGAGCGAATAGCTGCCGTCGTCGCCTGTGACGGCGGAGACGCCGGCGGCCGCGACCGTGACCTGCGCGACGCCCTGGCCGTCGAGTGCATTCGTCACGCGGCCGCTGACCTTCGCGTTGGTCTGCTGCTGCGGCGGTGGTGGAGGCGGTGGCGGTGCGTTCTGGTCGGGTGGGGGCAGGGTGACGAAGCCCGCGCCTCCGTCGCTTCCGCCGCAGGCCACCAGTGCCACTGCTGCCGCAAGCGCGGCAAAAAACATCCTCGTTTTCATGATCCCTCTCTCCTTTGTGTTCGTGATTCGCCGCAACCGGACAACCCGGGCAACGAGCGTGCGAAGGTAGGCGCGCAGGCGCGGCGTCGCCAGTGCCGAAAGTCACCGCGTCGCAGGAGTAAGAAGAAAGGATTGGCCCGGACAGGGCCGCTTGCTCAGGCCTTGATGCCGCAGCCGTTGAGCACGAAGGCTACGAGCTCGCGCGCGATCGGTTCGCGATCGATGGGCGCGTCGGGCGGCAGGCCGAGCATCACGCGCGTCTGGATCGCGTAGTCGGCATAGCTCTGGGTCATGGCCCAGATGTGCATCAGCAGGATGCGCGCGTCGAGCGGGCGCATCAGCCCGCGCGCGATCCAGCCGTTGATGATGTCCACCTTCTTCTGCGTCCAGGCCCGTGCGTTGGGCCAGTAGCGGTCGAGGTTGCGGCCGCCGTCGAGGATCTCGCGCGTGAAGATGCGCGACATCTCGGGGCTGTCGATGGCGTGGTCGAGCTTCTTGCGGATGTAGTCGCCGAGCACCGTGGCAGGGTCGTTCGCGTCCTCGAACGAGAACACCACCTTCCACGCATGCAGCACCTGCATCAGCAGCTCCTCGTAGAGCTCTTCCTTGCCGGCGATGTAGTAATGAAGCTGGGGCTTGGTGAGGCCCGCGCGCGCCGCGATGGCCTGGGTCGAGGTGCCCTTCAGGCCGTGCAGGCTGAACTCGGCGACCGCCGCGGTGCGGATCGCCGCCATGATGCGTTCGCGCCCGGGCCGCGCGCGCGACAGCGGGCCGTCGGGGGCGGGCATTTCCTGGGCGGTCGAGACGGGGAGGGCGGCGGGATCGGCGTTCATGATGGCGGTGGGCGGCAGGGCGCGCGGTCGATGGTAATACCTCGCCCTTGTCCGGGTCGTCCTTGGCCCTCGTGCATGACCGCATGCCATGCCGGCATGGGCAGGCAGGGCATGCGGGCACGGTTCATGTATCTTCCTCGCCGCCCCGAAAAATTCCACCTCAACACAGGAGTTCTCCATGTACCTCTCCCCCCGTTTCCGTGCCTTCGCGGCCGGCGCCGCTTTGCTGGCTGCCAGCGCGCTCGCGCAGGCGCAGCAGGCACTGCCCAACGTGGTGATCCTCGCCACTGGCGGCACCATCGCCGGGGCCGGTGCCTCGGCCGTCAACAGCGCCACGTACGCGGCCGCCAAGGTCGGCGTCGAGAAGCTGATCGCAGGCCTGCCGGAGCTCTCCAAGGTGGCCAACGTGCGCGGCGAACAGGTGTTCCAGGTCGCATCGGAAAGCCTGACCAACGACAACCTGCTGACGCTGGCCAAGCGCGTATCGGCACTGTCGAAGCAAGCGGACGTGGACGGCATCGTCATCACCCACGGCACCGACACGCTTGAAGAAACCGCCTACTTCCTGACCCTGACCGTGCACACCAACAAGCCGATCGTCGTGGTCGGCTCGATGCGTCCGGGCACTGCGCTGTCGGCCGACGGCGCGCTCAACCTGTACGACGCCGTGAACGTGGCGGGCAGCAAGGACGCGATGGGCAAGGGCGTGCTGGTGACGATGAACGACAACATCGACAGCGGCCGCGACGTGAGCAAGAACGTCAACATCAAGACCAATGCGTTCTCCAGCCAGTGGGGCCCGCTGGGCATGATCGTCGAGGGCAAGAACTACTGGTTCCGCGCACCGGTCAAGCGCCACACCATGAACTCGGAATTCGACATCGACAGCATCACCGCGCTGCCGCCGGTCGAGATCGCGATGGGCTACGAGGGCGTGTCGTCGGTGGCCATCGACGCCATTGCCAAGAGCGGCGCCAAGGCGCTGATCCACGGCGGCACGGGCAATGGCTCGGTGGCCGACCGCATCGTTCCGAACCTGCAGAAGGCGCGCTCCGACGGCGTGATCGTGATTCGCAGCGCGCGCGTGCCCGACGGCTTCGTCATTCGCAACGCCGAGCAGCCCGACGACAAGTACGACTGGGTGGTTGCGCACGACCTGCGCCCGCAGAAGGCGCGCATCCTGGCCATGGTTGCCCTGACCAAGACCAACAACACCAAGGAACTGCAGCGCATCTTCTGGGAGTACTGATCTCCCCTCGGGTGCATTCGGCACCCTTCCCGGATCGGGCCGCAGCGGTGCAAGCCGCTGCGGCCTTTTTCATGGGCGTGTGCCGCGATGGTGCCGTGCGTACTCGATGCTCGCGATGCAGATCGCCAGCCAGGCACCGCCCGAGCACAGCCCCGCGAGCACATCGCTAGGAAAGTGCGCCCGCACGAAGATGCGGCTGCAGGCCACGGTGACGACCACCGCCGTTGCTGCCATCACCGACGGCACCCGCCAGCGCGGCGGCAGCATGCGCAGCCCCAAGTAGCCCAGCATGCCGTAGAGCACCATCGAGCCCGAGCTGTGGCCGCTCGGAAAGGAATAGCCCGACACCTGCGCGAAGCCGAAGCCGTGCACCGGCCGGGCGCGCTCGAAGATGAGCTTGAGCACGTGGTTCAGCACCCCGTTGCCGGCGATGGCCGCGACCCAGCCAGCCGCGAAACCGCGGTGCCCGCGAAGCCACAGCGCCACCGCCACGCCGGCGCACAGCAGCACTGCGACGATCGGGTCGGCCATGTGGGTGAGCCATGAGAACGCCTCCCTCACGACCGGCGGCGTGTGCGCGCCCACGGCACGGCTGATCGTCTCGTCCAGCAGGCCCATGGGCCGACCGTCGCCGAGGCCTTCCGCCACTTCGGCGAACAGCCAGGCCAGCGCGACCACCGACGCAGCACCGATGGCCAGTCCGCCGAACAGCAGTCCGGCGCCCGGCTCGGGCTGCGCCGCATGCCGGCGCCGCAGGTGCTCGAAGCCCCAGGCCGCGAGGCCGGCGGCCGCGGTCAGCGCGACGAGAAGAATCAGGAATCCGGGCCAGGCCTGGGCGCCGAGGCGCTCTCCCAGGGCGATCAATGCGGCATCTTCAACGGGCATGGGCGAGGCGGGCGGACGGCAGGGGCAGGCGAATCACGGCGTGTCGGCAGGAGTTCCAAAAGGGGAGGCCGAGCATAGCGGCCCGTTCCTGACCGCCCGCTGCCTCGTAAAATAGCCGGTTCGTTGCGCCGCGGGTTCTTCTCCCACCGGGCGGCCGCCTTCACGCAGAGCCATGCTGACCTTCCAACAAATCATTCTCAAACTGCAGTCGTACTGGGCCGACAAGGGCTGCGCGCTGCTGCAACCGTACGACATGGAAGTGGGCGCGGGCACCTCGCACACCGCCACCTTCCTGCGCGCGCTCGGCCCCGAACCCTGGAAAGCCGCCTACGTGCAGCCCAGCCGCCGGCCCAAGGACGGCCGCTACGGCGAGAACCCCAATCGTGGCCAGCACTACTACCAGTACCAGGTGGTGCTCAAGCCGGCGCCCTCGAACATCCTCGAGCTCTACCTCGGCAGCCTCGAGGCCCTGGGCTTCGACCTGAAGAAGAACGACATCCGCTTCGTGGAAGATGACTGGGAGAACCCCACGCTCGGCGCCTGGGGCCTGGGCTGGGAGGTCTGGCTCAACGGCATGGAAGTGACCCAGTTCACCTACTTCCAGCAGGTCGGCGGCCTCGATTGCAAGCCGATCACCGGCGAAATCACCTACGGTCTCGAGCGGCTGGCCATGTATCTGCAGGGCGTGGAAAACATGTACGACCTGGTGTGGACCGAAGGCCACGGTGGCAACAAGCTCACCTATGGCGACGTGTTCAAGCAGAACGAAGTCGAACAGTCGGCCTACAACTTCGAGCACAGCGACGCCGAGTTCCTGTTCACCGCCTTCAACGCGCACGAAAAGCAGGCCAAGCACCTCATGACCGAGCAGCTCGCGCTGCCGGCCTACGAGCAGGTGCTGAAGGCCGCGCACAGCTTCAACCTGCTGGACGCGCGCGGCGCAATCAGCGTGACCGAGCGCGCGGCCTACATCGGCCGCATCCGCAATCTCGCGCGCAGCGTGGCGCAGAGCTACTACGACAGCCGCGAGCGCCTGGGCTTCCCGATGGCGCCGCGCGAATGGGTCGCGCAGATCCCCCCGAAGAAGGCCGCCTGAGCGATGACGACCCCCATGAACAAGAACTCCCTGCTGGTCGAACTGTTTGTCGAAGAACTGCCGCCGAAGGCACTGAAGAAGCTCGGCGATGCTTTCGCGGGCGTGTTGCGCGAACAACTGGTGGCGCAAGGCCTGGCCGAAGCCGGCTCGGTGCTCACCGCCTATGCCTCGCCGCGCCGCCTGGCCGCGCACCTCACGCACGTGGCCGAGCGCGCCGCCGACAAGGCCGTGTCGCAAAAGCTGATGCCCGTGGCCGTGGGCATCGACGCCTCGGGCCAGCCCACGCCCGCGCTGCTCAAGCGCCTGGGCGCGCTCGGCGCCGACGCCTCGGCCGTGCCTGGCCTGAAGCGCGTGATGGACGGCAAGGCCGAAGCCCTGTTCTACGAAAGCACCGCCAAGGGCGCCACGCTGGCCGAAGGCCTGCAGAAGGCGCTGGCCGAGGCGATTGCCAAGCTGCCCATTCCCAAGGTCATGAGCTACCAGCTCGAAAGCGGCTGCGAAATGCCGGGCTGGAGCAGCGTGAGCTTCGTGCGCCCCGCGCACGGCCTCGTGGCGCTGTATGGCGACGCCGTGGTGCCCATCGAAGCGCTGGGCCTGAAGGCCGGCCGCGAAACGCACGGCCATCGCTTCGAGGCGGCGGTCGATCCGGTCGTGCTGCGCGACGCCAACAGCTATGCGCTGCAGATGCAGGAAGACGGCGCCGTCATCGCGAGCTTCGAAGCCCGCCGCGCCGAAATCGCGCGCCAGCTTGCAGCGGCCGCGGTGAAGGTCGGCGGCGGCTCGGTGCCCATCCACGACGACGCGCTGCTCGACGAAGTGACCGCGCTGGTCGAGCGCCCGAACGTGCTGGTCTGCAGCTTCGAGCGCGAGTTCCTCGAAGTGCCGCAAGAGTGCCTGATCCTCACGATGAAGGCCAACCAGAAGTACTTTCCGCTGCTCGACGCATCGAGCAGGCTCACCAACAGGTTCCTGGTCGTCAGCAACATCAGCCCCGACGACGCGAGCGCGGTCATCGGTGGCAACGAGCGCGTGGTGCGCCCGCGCCTGGCCGACGCCAAGTTCTTCTTCGACCAGGACCGCAAGAAGTCGCTGGCCTCGCGCGTCGAGTCGCTGGGCAAGGTGGTCTATCACAACAAGCTGGGCACGCAGGGCGAGCGCGTCGAACGCGTGATGCGCATCGCGCGCGGCATTGCGGAGAAGATCGGTGACACGGCCTTGGCCGCGCACGCCACGCAGGCCGCCCAACTCGCCAAGGCCGACCTCGTGACCGACATGGTCGGCGAGTTCCCCGAGTTGCAGGGCACCATGGGCCGCTACTACGCGCTGCACGACGGGCTCGACGCATCGGTGGCCGACGCCATCGAAGACCACTACAAGCCGCGTTTTGCCGGCGACGAGCTGCCGCGCAACAGCGTGGGCCTCGTGGTCGCGCTGGCCGACAAGCTCGAAACGCTGGTCGGCATGTTCGGCATCGGCAACCTGCCCACCGGCGACCGCGACCCGTTCGCCCTGCGTCGCCACGCGCTGGGCGTGATCCGCATGCTGATCGAGAAAGACCTGCCGCTGGGCCTCGACGCCTTGCTGCAGGACACGGCCGCGCAGTTCAGCGGTATCGCCGGTTTCGAAAGCAGCCGCGCCACGGGCGAGCTGCAGGACTTCATCCTCGATCGCCTCGCCGGCAGCCTGCGCGAGCAGGGCGCCAGCGCGCAGGAAGTCGATGCCGTGCTGGCTCCGCGCCCGCAGCGCCTGGGCGAAGTGCCCAAGCTGCTGGCCGCCGTGCGCGCCTTTGCCGCCTTGCCCGCCGCCGCCGCACTGGCAGCTGCGAACAAGCGCATCGGCAACATCCTCAAGAAGGCTCCCGAAGCCGACGCGCACGTCAGCGAGCTGCTGCTGCAGGAGCCGGCCGAAAAGGCGCTGCACGCGGCCATGGCGCAGGTCGTGCCCGCTGCCAACGCACAGTTCGAAGCTGGCGACTACACCGCCTCGCTGCAGACGCTGGCCGCGCTGCGCGAGCCGGTCGACGCCTTCTTCGACGGCGTCATGGTCAACGCCGAACAGGCCGACCTGCGGCTCAACCGCCTGGGCCTGCTGATGTCGCTGCACACTGCGATGAACCGCGTTGCGCAGCTCGAACGGCTGGCCGTCTGAGCTCATTCACGACGCCTCCCCCAGGAGTGGCACCACCATGAAACTCGTCATCCTCGACCGCAACGGCACGATCAACGTGCACCGCGAAGACTTCGTGAAGAGCGACATCGAGTGGACGCCGCTGCCCGGTGCGCTCGAGGCCGTGGCGCGGCTCAACCATGCGGGCTGGCACGTGGTGATTGCGTCGAACCAGTCGGGGCTGGGCCGGGGGCTGTTCGACATGGCTTCGCTCAACGCGATGCACGCCAAGATGCACAAGATGCTCGCGGCCGTGGGCGGCAAGGTCGATGCGGTGTTCTATTGCCCGCACAGCCCCGACGAGGGCTGCGAGTGCCGCAAGCCCAGGCCCGGCCTGTTCCTGCAGATCGGCGACCGCTACGGCATCGACCTCAAGGGCACCCCGACCTGCGGCGACAGCCTGCGCGACCTGCAGGCGGGTGCGGCTGCCGGCTGCGAGCCGCACCTGCTGCTCACGGGCATGGGCGCGGCCTGCCGCGGCGTCGATCCGCTGCCTTCCGAATACCCGGCGAACACGTTGGTCCACGACGATCTCGCCGCCTTTGTCGACTTTCTGCTCGCGCGCGAAGCGCGGGCCGCACTGCAGGTGGCTGTCTGATGGCGTTTTTCCGTTCCGTTCTCCACGCGCTGTGGATGCTCGTCACCGTGATCCCCTGGGGCATCATCATGTGCGTCAGCTCGCTCTGGAAGCGCGGCATTCCGCTCTACTGGATGGCGGAGCAATGGCTCAGCTGGGCCATCGGCGGCGCGCGCGTGCTGCTGGGCATCAAGACCCGCGTGAGCGGCATGGAGAACCTGCCGACTGACAAGCTCGCCGGCGCGGTCCTGCTGGTGAAGCACCAGTCCACGCTCGAGACCTTCCTGATGCCCACGCTGATGCCGCACCCGCTGGCCTACGTGTTCAAGAAGGAGCTGATCTACATCCCCTTCTTCGGCTGGGCGATGGCGCGGCTGGACATGATCCACATCGACCGCAGCCAGCGTGCGCAGGCCTTCAACAAGGTGGTGAACCAGGGCCGCAAGCTGCTCGCGCAGGGCATCTGGATCATCATGTTCCCCGAGGGCACGCGCATTCCGCGCGGGCAGAAGGGCACCTACAAGAGCGGCGGCACGAGGCTCGCCTGCGAGACCGGCGTGCCGGTGATCCCCATTGCCGTGACATCAGCCAAGGTGTGGCCGCGCAAGGCCTTCATCAAGCGCCCGGGCGTGGTCGACGTGTCCATCGGCCCGGCGATTCCGAGCGTGGGCCGCAAGCCTGATGAGTTGATGCGTGAGGTCGAGGCCTGGATCGAGGCCGAGATGCGCCGCCTCGACCCCGAGGCGTATGTCGACAGCCCTCTGCAGCCCACGCAAGAAGCGGTGAGCTGAAGAGGAAAAGAGAGCCCGTCATGGGATTGCTTCGGTTCACGATGGATCTTTTCGAGGGGCTGGGCAGCGAGTTTGCGCCCTCAGCGCCCGCACCGGCGCGGCCACGCAGGGTGAAGAAGCCGAAGCCGGTGGCACCGCCGGCCGTGCCTTTGGCTCCGCCCGCACTCGTCGACCTCAATGCGCCACCCGCGGTGCCGTTGGCCGACACGCTGACGCTTGCGAACTTCGCGCACCCCCAGGCCACGCGCGAAGTGGTGCTCGGCTCCGCACGCGTGGCCTATGAATTCAAGCGCGGCAAGCGCAAGACCATTGGCTTTCTCGTCGGGGCCGAAGGACTGTCGGTGCGCGCGCCGCGCTGGGTGGCGCTGCGTGATGTCGATGCGGCCATTCATGAGAAGTCGGACTGGATCCTGCGCAAGCTGACGGAAACGCAGCAGCGCCATGCGCGCGTCGAGGCCACTCGCATCGAATGGAGGGATGGGGCCGGATTTCCGTTCCTGGGCGAGCCGGTTGTGATGCGGCTTGATCCGAAGCATGGCTTTGCGAGTGTTGGCGGCACGCTTGACGACGCTGTTGAAGAAGGTGGGCCGCGGGTGCTGCGGCTGGCTGTGGCGCAGAACGCCGAGCCTTCGCAGATTCGTGATGCGGCGCAGGCGTGGTTGATGCGGCAGGCGCGCAAGTTGTTCATCGAGCGGCTGGATCACTTTGCGCCGCTGCTTGGGGTGCAGTGGCAGAAGCTGTCGCTGTCGAATGCTTCGACGCGCTGGGGTAGTGCCAGTGCGGATGGGTCGATTCGGCTGAACTGGCGGTTGATTCACTTTCGGCTGCCGGTGATCGACTATGTCGTGGCGCATGAGCTGGCGCATCTGCGGGTTATGGATCACTCGCATCGGTTTTGGGAGACGGTTGAGAGT
Source organism: Variovorax sp. OV084 (assembly GCF_900111625.1). Lineage (NCBI taxonomy): Bacteria > Pseudomonadati > Pseudomonadota > Betaproteobacteria > Burkholderiales > Comamonadaceae > Variovorax > Variovorax sp. OV084. The sequence continues at coordinate 32,800 of NZ_FOII01000008.1, forward strand.
GTTGTGCCGGATTACGACTTGCTGCGGCGGCAGTTGAAGGATGAGGCTGTTCCTCGCTGGGGGTGAGATGGCCTTTTTTCGTTTGTGTTCCGGGGCCGGGTCTCGCCCCGGCGGGCGAGCTACTTTCTTTTGCTTCGCCAAAAGAAAGTAGCCAAAGAAAAGGCGACCCCACTGTCTGCGACCCCTTCGCTTTGCGAAGGGGCAACCTGTGGTGCTCGCGTTTCGCGGGGTCTCGCCCAAACTCGCTTCGCTCAGACAAGGGCGAGCCCTGATCCGCGAAACGCTGCGCTCCTCGGCGCAGCCAGAGGGGAGGGGAGACGGAACGGGCCTTTGCTTCGCTCGGCTTGGTATTGGCTGTTGGATGTTGGATGTTGGATGTTCGGGGGTCGAGCGCAGCGAAGGCCTGCTGGGTTCCCCCATCTACGTCGAGCACCGCAGGTTGCCCGTAGCGAAGCGTAGGGACGCAGACAGCAGGGTCGCCTTTTCTTTGCTTACTTTCTTTTGGCGAAGCAAAAGAAAGTGAGTCGGCCGCCGGGGCGAGACCCGGCCCCGGAAAGAAAAACCTCAGCGAGCGTGCGTAACCCCCCCATCCACAACCAACGTAGACCCCATCACATAGTCCCCCGCACGCGAGGCCAAGTAGATAGCCGCCCCAGCCATATCCTCAGGCACCCCAATACGCCCAGCCGGAATCCGCTCCTTCACCTCATCCCCGTGATCCCGCGCCAGCTTGTTCATGTCAGAAGCAAACGCACCAGGCGCAATAGCACTAACCACAATCCGATCCTGCGCCAACCGAAGCGCCATCCGCCGAGTCAACTGAATCAGCCCAGCCTTGCTCGCCGCATACGAATAAGTCTCCTGCGGATTGACCGAAATCCCGTCGATAGAAGCGATGTTGATCACCTTCGCCAGATGGTCCGTCGCCGCCTTCTTCAGCATCGGCGTCAACGCCTTGGTCAGAAAGAACGGCGTCTTCAGGTTCAGGTCCACCACCTTGTCCCATCCACTCTCGGGAAACTCTTCATAAGGCGCCCCCCAGGCCGCACCGGCGTTGTTCACGAGGATGTCCAGCGAGCCTTCGTGCTTCGAATAGGCATCGACCAGCGCCTGCGCACCTTCGAGCGTCGATACGTCCGCAGGCAGCGACACGCAATGCCCAAAGGCCGACAGCTCCTTCGCCGTTTCGTCGCAGGCTGCGGCCTTGCGAGCCGAGATGTACACGCGCGCGCCCTGGGCCAGGAAGCCCTCGGCGATCATGCGGCCGATGCCGCGCGAGCCGCCGGTGATCAGCGCCGTGCGGCCCTTCAGCGAGAAGAGTTGGGTGGTGTCCATGGTGCGGGTGTCTCCTGAATGAAAGATCGGCAATGCAAGTTCAGGAAACGAGCTTAGTGCGCGCCGCGCCGCGCGCGCGTCACCTCGGTGTCAGCGACAGGCTCCGGGGGCTCGTGAAGCTGCGCAGGTCGCCGGTCACCGGATCGAGGAAGGCCAGCGACCGGGCCAGCAGCTGCAAGGGCTTGCCGAAGTCGTCCGCGCCCTCGGGCAGCAGCACGGGGTAGATCGGGTCGTTCACGATCGGCATGCCCAGTGCCATGCAGTGCACGCGCAGCTGGTGCTTGCGGCCCGTCACCGGCGAGAGCTTCAGCAGCGCATGGCCATTGCGCACCTCCTGTACCTCGATGCGGGTTTCGGAGTTGGGCTCGCCGGGCTCTTCTCGCACGCGCATGAAATGTTCGTCGTCGACCAGACGGCTGCGATAGATCTCGGGCACAGACGACACGCCCTCGCGCCACGGCACGACGGCCTCGTAGTGCTTGGCGATGCGGCGCTCGGGAAACATCGCCTGGTACGCGCCGCGCGTGGCGTGCCGCACCGAGAACAGCACCAGCCCCGAGGTGCTGCGATCGATGCGGTGCATCGGCACGAGGTCGTCGAGCTTCAGCTTGCGCTTGAGGCGCACCAGCAGGCTTTCCTGCAGGTACTTGCCGGTGGGCGTGACGGGCACGAAGGGGGGCTTGTCCACGACCAGCAGATCGTCGTCCTGGAACACGATCTGCTCTTCGAATGGGATGCGCGCTTCGTCGTCGAGCGTGCGGTAGTAGTACACGCGCAGCGGCGACTGGTAGCGGCGCGTGGCGGTCACGGGCACGCCATGCTCGTCGATGACGTCGTTCGCTTCGATCCGCTCGAGCCAGGCCTGGCGCGTGATCGCGGGAAAACGCTCGATCAGGAATTCGGCAATGGTCGGCCAGGGGCCGGAAGACAGGCCGACGCAGCTCGGGCCTACGCCGTCGCGCGTGGGTAGCGGCAGCTGCGGCGGTCGGCGCCGGGTCATGGCGATGAAGATGCCTGCTGCAGTAACGACAGCGCTTGGGCGAAGGTCGGGCGCGTGGCGGCGTCGGGCTGCAGGCAGCGGTCTTTCAGCGTGGTCACCGATGCGGGCATCGCGTCGGTGCAGCGTTCGAGCAGTTCTTCCAGCAGGCAGCCGAAGGCGCGCATTTCCAGCGCCTGGAACGCGCGCGCCTGTGCCGCGTCGAGCGCGCCGGTCATCCAGGCCGCGCCGAAGTCGCCGAGCCGGCCGCCGCGCTGTGCGTGCCACAGGATGTTGTGTGCGTAGAGGTCGCCGTGAAGAATCCCTCGCGCATGCAGGTGCTGCATGGCGGAGGCGATGTCGCGTGCGATGCGCAGCGCCACGCCGGACGTCCATCGCGCTTCCTCGGCATAGACGTCGCGAGTGCATGAAGCAAGGCTCGGTGGCCCCGCGAGGGTGACGAATGACGGATCGACCAGCCCCATCACCAGGCCTTCCGTGCCTTCGGGGTGCCCGTCGATGCGGCTCTGCGCAGCGATCAGCGTGGGGTGCACGCCGGCCGCGATGCAGGCGGCCATTTCACTGTGCGGCCAGCCGTCGCTGGTGACTGCGCCCTTGAAGAGCTTGACCGCCACCTGCTGTGCTTTGCCGAGCGTGGCTTGATGGATCACACCCGACGCGCCTTCGCCGAGCTTTCTGCCCAGCGCCAGTTCGCGCCAGTCGATGTGCGGCACCGACTGCGCGGTGATCGCCGCGTCCTCGGCCTGCGTGTCGAAGGGGTTGCCCGCGCAGGCGAGCCATGACAGGCGCGGCAGCGAGGGCAGCCATGCGGGCAGTGTCTCGAAGCGGTTGGCCGAGATGCGCAGCAGTTCGAGCTGCTCGAGCGCGGTCATCGACTGCGGCAGCGCGCGCAGGCGGTTGCCCGCCAGCATCAGCTTCTGCATCCGCGTGCATTCGCCGAGGGAGTCGGGCAGCTCTTCGATCTGGTTGTCGGTGAGGATCAGCCAGCGCAACGAGGCCGGCAACGATGCGGCCGGTACCGTGCGGATCTGGTTGGCCTTGAAGCCGACGATGTCGAGGTCGTGGCACCGGCCGATCGACTCGGGCAGCGTGGTGAAGCGGTTGTCCGAGCAGAACAGCACGCGCAGCCTGTGCAGGCGGTTCAGGTCGTCGGGCAGCGTGTCGAGTGCATTGCCCGACAGGTTCAGCACCTCGAGCGAATCCGCGAGGTCGAAAAGCTCGCGCGGAAACTCGGTGAGTCCGCACGAGAGATCGATTCTTTTTGCGCCTGCCAGCCGGCCCGCGCGCAGCTGAGCCAGCATGTCGTCCATCCGGGGGAGTTTAGGCGGCCTTCGCGCCGAAGCGGTAGATGCCGTCCTTGCCCAGTTCGCGCTTCACCTGGCCGGAGAACCACAGCAGGTGCAGGTGGGCCACCGTTTCGCCCATGGCGAAGGTCATCTGGTGCAGGTCGAGCTCGCGCTTGAACAGAATCGGCAGGCCTTCGGCCGCCGTCAGCGCGCGTGCCGTGCAGGCTTCGAGCAGCTCTGCCAGCCGGTCGCGGTGGTGCTCCTGCAGCTGGTCTACGCGTCGGTGGATGCCCCGGAAGGGCTTGCCATGCGAAGGCAGGCCCAGCGTGTCGGCCGGCAGGGCCTTGAACTTGTCGATGCTGTCGAGAAAAAGGCGCAGCGAATTTGCCTCGGGCTCGCCCGCGTGCACGCTCACGTTGGTGGAAATGCGCGGCAGCATCATGTCGCCGCCCAGCAGCAGCTTCAGGTCGTCGCAATACAGCGCGATGTGCTCGGGTGCGTGGCCGTAGCCGCTGATGCAGCGCCAGTCGTGGCCGCCGATGGTGACGATGTCGCCATCGAGCATGCGCACGAAGCTCTCGGGCACCGAGGGCACCATGTTCGCGTAGTAGTTGGTGCGCGCGCGGATCTTGGCGATGGATTCGGGGTCGGTCAGGCCGTGCGAGGCAAAGAAGCGCGCCGCCGGTTCGCCGCCCGCCAGGGTGTCGCCGGCGGTGCTGAGCACGCGGGCCACGTGGTAGTCGGTCGAGCTGATCCACAGCGGTGCGTTCCAGCGCGTGCAGAGCCAGTCGGCCAGTCCGATGTGGTCGGGATGCATGTGCGTGACGATGACGCGCAGGATCGGCATGCCCTGCAGCTGCGTCTCGAACACCTGCTCCCACTGCGCGCGCGCCTCGTCGCGGGCGATGCAGCAGTCGACCACCGTCCAGCCTTCGACGCCGTCGAGGGTGTCGCGCAGCAGCCAGAGGTTGATGTGGTCGAGCGCAAAGGGCAGCCGCATTCGAATCCAGCGCACGCCAGGCGCCACTTCCAGGGTTTCACCGGGCTCGGGGAGCGTGTCGCCGAGGGGGTAGTGGAGTTCGCGTTCGAGGAGGTTCATGTAAGATTGACGTTTACGTAAACGTCATGGAGTAGTGGCACCATTGTAGGGATCGCGGCGCAAACCTGCTGTCGCGCCCGTAACGCCCCTTCTCCAGACCCCTGCCATGCCTGCGCAAACCTTCACCATCAGCCAGCTCGCGAAGGAATTCGACCTCACGACGCGGGCCATCCGCTTCTACGAGGACATGGGCCTGCTCACGCCCGAGCGGGCCGGCCTGCAGCGCATCTACAGCGCGCGCGACCGCGCCCGGCTCACGCTCACGCTGCGCGCCAAGCGCCTCGGCCTGAGCCTGACGGAGGCAAAAGACATCCTCGACATGTACGACAGCCCGCGCGACACCGTGCCGCAGCTGGAAAAATTCCTCGGCGTGCTGGGCGCCCACCGGGCCCAGCTCGAGGCGCAGCTGGCCGAGCTGCAAGCCAATCTCGCGGAGGTGCGGGAGCACGAAAAGAAGGGGCGGGCCACCCTTGCCAAGGCGCAAAAAGCGAAAGAGACAAACAAGACGCGCAAGCCCGCCGAAGCCAGAGCCTGAAAAACACGACTCATCGACAATAGCCGCCTATGCCCGACAACACCGATAACCTCGACGACCTCTTTGCCCACAACCGCGCCTGGTCTGCCCAGATGGAGCGCGACCGGCCCGGTTTCTTCACCAGCCTGGTGAAGCAGCAGACGCCGCGCTACATGTGGATCGGCTGTTCCGACAGCCGCGTGCCCGCCAACCAGATCACCGGCCTGGAGCCGGGTGAAGTGTTCGTGCACCGCAACGTCGCCAACATCGTGGTGCACTCCGACCTCAATGCGCTCTCGGCGATCCAGTTCGCGGTGGAGCACCTGAAGGTCGAGCACATCATGGTGGTCGGCCACTACGGCTGCGCCGGCGTCAAGGCCGCGCTCAGCGGCAAGCGCATCGGCCTGGCAGACAACTGGATCCGCCACATCCAGGACGTGCGCGACCGCCACAGCGTGATGCTCGAAAGCCTGCCCGAAGAAGCGCGCGTCGATGCGCTGTGCGAACTCAACGTGGCCGAGCAGGTGGTCAACGTGGCCGTCAGCACCGTCATGGTCGACGCCTGGGCGCGCGGCCAGAAGGTGCGCATCCACGGCTGGACCTTCGGCGTGCACGACGGCCTGCTGCAGGACCTGGGCCTGAGTGTCGACGGCGCCAAGCCGCTCGACGCGGTGTACAAGGCCGCGGTGCAGCGCATCCGCTACAAGTGGAGCAAGCCCGGCGAGGTGATCCAGTCGCTGACGCTGCAGGGCACGCAGGTGAACCAGTCGGTGCAGGAGGCGCAGGCCATGACGCCGCAGCCCGAGGCGGACGGCACGACAGACCCCGCCGCTGCCTGAGCGGCCCGGGCGCCTCCAACTGCCTGCCCGCCCATGTTCCCGCAGCGCCTCGATTCGCCGCTGGCCTACGACATCGCGAAGGCGATGATGGACGGCTTCAACCGGCACTACCGGTTGTTCCGCGCCGAGTCGGCGCGCGCCAAGCACCGTTTCGAAACCGCTGACTGGCACGGCCAGCAGCGGGCGCAGCGCGAGCGCATCGAGTTCTACGACCTGCGCGTGAGCGAGGCCGTGGCCCGGCTCGAAAAAGAGTTCAAGGCCGGCGACCAGCCCATGGACGTGTGGCACCAGATCAAGCTGCACTACATCGGGCTGCTGGTGGACCACCACCAGCCCGAGCTGGCCGAGAGCTTCTTCAACTCGGTGACCACGAAGATCCTGCACCGCGCGTACTTCCAGAACGACTTCATCTTCGTGCGCCCGGCTATCAGTACCGAGTACATCGAGCCGCGCGGCGCGCCCACCTACCGGCCGTACTACCCGGAGCCCGACACGCTGGCCGACACCCTCGAGCAGATGCTCGACGACTTCGCTCTGCTCGGCAGCTTTGCCAACAAGCGGCGCGATGCGGAGCGCGTGGCGCACGTCATCCTGAACCGCTTCCACCAGGTCAAGCTGCGCGCCAACTTCCAGCTGCAGGTGCTGTCGGGCCTGTTCTTCCGCAACAAGGGCGCGTACGTGGTCGGCAAGATCATGAACGGCTTCACCGAGATTCCGTTCTCGTTGCCGATCCTGCACGACAGCCACGGCAAGTTCTACATCGACGCGGCGCTGTTCGGCGAAGACGACCTGCAGATGCTGTTCAGCTTTGCGCGCGCGTACTTCATGGTCGACATGGAGGTGCCCTCGGCCTGGGTGCAGTTTTTACGCTCGCTCATGCCGCGCAAGCCGCGCGCCGAGATCTACAACGCGCTCGGCCTTGCCAAGCAGGGCAAGACGCTGTTCTACCGGGACTTCCTCTCGCACCTGAACTATTCGAGCGACCGGTTTCGCATCGCGCCCGGCATCAAGGGCATGGTAATGCTGGTGTTCGACCTGCCGTCGTTCCCCTTCGTGTTCAAGGTCATCAAGGACTTCTATCCGCCGCAGAAAGACACCACGCGCGAGCAGATCAAGGGCAAGTACATGCTCGTGAAGCAGCACGACCGCGTGGGCCGCATGGCCGACACGCTGGAGTACAGCGACGTGGGTTTTCCGCTCGATCGCTTCGAGCCCGAGCTGATCGAGGAAATCCGCAAGTTCGCGCCCAGCCAGCTCGAGATCGGCGACCGCGACGGCAACGGGGAAATGGAAGTCGTGGTCAAGCACGTCTACATCGAGCGGCGGATGATCCCGCTCAACATCTATCTGCAGGAAGCCTTCGACACGCTGGCCCACCCCGAGAGCCCGGCGCATGCCAGGCGCGCGAAAGACCAGCTGGAGCACGCGGTGATCGAGTACGGCAATGCCATCAAGGACATGGTCGCAGCCAACATCTTCCCTGGCGACATGCTGTGGAAGAACTTCGGCGTCACGCGCGGCGGCAAGGTCGTGTTCTACGACTACGACGAAATCGAATACGTCACCGACTGCAAGTTCCGCAAGGTGCCCACGCCGCGCAACGAAGAAGACGAGATGAGCGGCGAGGTCTGGTACTCGGTGGGTCCGAAGGACGTGTTCCCCGAAACCTTCGAGCCCTTCCTGCTGGGCAACAAGGATGTGCGCGAAGCCTTCATGGCGCACCACGCCGACTTGCTCGACGCCGCCTTCTGGCAGCACCACAAGGAACGCATCCAGGCCGGGCAGATGCTCGATGTGTTCCCGTACGAAGAATCGCAGCGCTTCCAGCACGAAGGGCACGCGACGCATTTCTGACCGATCGCTTCTTGATTCCGCTTTCACACTTCTGAAGGAGACCTCCATGTCCGAATCCATCGTCATCGTCGGCGCCGCCCGCACCCCCATGGGTGGCTTCCAGGGCGACTTCTCGTCCCTCTCCGCGCACGACCTCGGCGGCGCAGCCATCAAGGCCGCCGTCGAGCGCGCCGGCATCGCGCCCGACAGCGTGGGCGAAGTGCTGTTCGGCAACTGCCTGATGGCAGGCCAGGGCCAGGCCCCGGCGCGCCAGGCGGCCTACAAGGGCGGCCTGCCCGACAGCGCCGGCGCCGTCACGCTCAGCAAGATGTGCGGATCGGCCATGAAGGCCGCGATGCTCGCGCACGACCTGCTGCTGGCCGGCACGCACGACGTGATGGTGGCCGGCGGCATGGAAAGCATGACCAACGCGCCCTACCTCATGCTCAAGGGTCGCGGCGGCTACCGCATGGGCCACGACCGCATCTTCGACCACATGATGCTCGACGGCCTCGAAGACGCTTATCAGCCGGGCCGCTCGATGGGTACCTTCGGCGAAGACTGCGCGGCCAAGTACAAGTTCACGCGCGAGCAACAGGATGCGTTTGCCATCGCCAGTGTCGAGCGCGCCAAGAAGGCCACCGACACCGGCCTCTTCAAGGACGAGATCGTGCCCGTCACGGTCAAGGGCCGCGGCGGCGACACCGTCATTTCGATCGACGAAGGCCCGGGCAAGGTCAAGCTCGACAAGATTCCCACGCTGAAGCCCGCGTTCAAGAAAGAAAACGGCACTATCACCGCCGCATCGAGCTCGTCGATCAACGACGGCGCGGCCGCGCTGATCATGATGACCGAGTCGCACGCGAAGAAGATCGGCGCCAGGCCTATCGCCCGCATCGTCGGCCACGCCACGCACGCGCAGCAGCCCGAGTGGTTCTCGACCGCGCCCGTCGGTGCCGTCGCCAAGCTGTTCCAGAAGACCGGCTGGAAGGTGAAAGACGTCGATCTGTGGGAAGTGAACGAAGCCTTCGCCGTGGTGCCGATGGCACTGATGCACGAGCTCGACGTGTCGCACGAGATCGTCAACGTGCACGGCGGCGCCTGCGCGCTGGGCCACCCGATCGGTGCCAGCGGCGCTCGAATCATGGTCACGCTGATCCATGCGCTGAAGGCGCGCGGCAAGAAGCGCGGCGTGGCCACCTTGTGCATCGGTGGGGGCGAAGGCACCGCGGTGGCACTCGAATTGCTATAAAAACAATGGCCGGGGGCGTCCGAGGGATGGGCGTTTGCCGGCTTTTTCATTCAGACACTTCAAACAATGCGTAGAGCAGGAGATTTCATGCGCCCATCCATCCACCGTACCGCCATCGCCGCCGTGCTGGCCACCGCCTTCGTGGCGGGCGCCACCTGGGCCCAGAAGCGCGACAACGTGCTGTTCCAGGCTGCCACCGACGAGCAGCCCGCGGTGATCAAGACGCTAGAAAAGCTGGTCAACATCGAGACCGGTACCGGTGACGCCGAAGGCATCGCCGCCGCCGGCAGCTACCTCGAGGGCGAACTCAAGAACCTGGGCTTCACCGTCACGCGCAGCAAGTCGGCCGGCATCGTGGTGGGCGACAACATCGTGGGCAAGATCAAGGGCCGCGGCGGCAAGAACCTGCTGCTGCTCTCGCACATGGACACCGTGTACCTGAAGGGCATCCTCGCGAAGGCGCCGTTCAAGATCGAAGGCGACAAGGCCTACGGCCCCGGCATCGCCGACGACAAGGGCGGCAACGCCGTCATCCTGCACACGCTCAAGCTGCTGAAGGACTACGGCGTGCGCGACTACGGCACCATCACCGTGCTGTTCAACACTGATGAAGAAAAAGGCTCCTTCGGCTCGCGCGACCTGATCCAGGAAGAAGCCAAGCTGGCCGACTACGTGCTCTCCTTCGAGCCCACCAGCGCCGGCGACGAGAAGCTCTCGCTCGGTACCTCGGGCATCGCCTATGTGCAGGTCAACATCACCGGCAAGGCCTCGCATGCGGGCGCGGCGCCCGAGCTGGGCGTGAACGCGCTGGTCGAGGCTTCCGACCTCGTGCTGCGCACCATGAGCATCGACGACAAGTCGAAGAACCTGCGCTTCAACTGGACCATTGCCAAGGCCGGCAACGTGTCGAACATCATCCCCGCCAGCGCCACGCTGAATGCCGACGTGCGCTATGCGCGCAACGAAGACTTCGATGCCGCGATGAAGACGCTGGAAGAACGCGCGCAGCAGAAGAAACTGCCCGAGGCCGACGTCAAGGTGATCGTCACGCGCGGCCGCCCGGCCTTCAATGCCGGCGAAGGCGGCAAGAAGCTGGTCGACAAGGCCGTGGGCTACTACAAGGAAGCCGGCGGCACGCTGGGCGTGGAAGAGCGCACCGGCGGCGGCACCGACGCAGCCTATGCGGCGCTCTCGGGCAAGCCCGTGATCGAGAGCCTGGGCCTGCCGGGCTTCGGCTACCACAGCGACAAGGCCGAGTACGTGGACATCAGCGCCATTCCGCGCCGCCTGTACATGGCCGCTCGCCTGATCATGGATCTGGGCGCCGGCAAGTAAGCACGAACAGAAGAAAAGACAGGAGACAACGCCATGCTGCTCAGCACCGACCAGGAAGCCATTCGCGACGCGGTGCGCGATTTCTCGCAAGCCGAACTCTGGCCACTTGCGCCCAAGTGGGACCGCGAGCACAGCTTTCCGAAGGAGGCGCACCAGGGCCTCGCGGCGCTGGGCGCCTACGGCATCTGCGTGCCCGAAGAGAACGGCGGCGCCGGCCTCGACTACCTCACTCTCGCGCTGGTGCTGGAAGAAATCGCGGCCGGCGACGGCGGCACCAGCACCGCCATCAGCGTGACCAACTGCCCGGTCAACGCCATCCTCATGCGCTACGGCAACGCGCAGCAGAAGAAGCAGTGGCTCGAACCGCTGGCGCAGGGCCAGATGCTCGGCGCCTTCTGTCTCACCGAGCCGCAGGCAGGCAGCGATGCATCGAGCCTGCGCACCACGGCGCGCAAGGACGGCGACGCCTACGTGATCGACGGCGTGAAGCAGTTCATCACCAGCGGCAAGAACGGCCAGGTGGCCATCGTCATCGCGGTAACGGACAAGGGCGCGGGCAAGCGCGGCATGAGCGCGTTCATCGTGCCGACCGATGCGCCGGGCTACAACGTCGCGCGCCTCGAAGACAAGCTGGGCCAGCACAGCAGCGACACCGCGCAGATCAACTTCGACGGCTGCCGCATCTCGCGCGAGAACCTGATCGGCGCGGAAGGCGAGGGCTACAAGATCGCGCTCGGCGCGCTCGAAGGCGGCCGCATCGGCATTGCCGCGCAGAGCGTGGGCATGGCACGCAGCGCCTTCGACGTAGCACTGGCCTATGCCAAGGAACGCCAGGCCTTTGGCGGCTCGATCTTCGACCAGCAGGCCGTGGGCTTTCGCCTTGCCGAGTGCGCGACGCAGCTTGAAGCCGCGCGCCAGTTGATCTGGCATGCCGCGAGCCTGCGCGACGCCGGCTTGCCCTGCCTGAAGGAAGCAGCCATGGCCAAGCTGTTCGCCAGCGAGATGGCCGAGCGCGTGTGCAGCGCCGCCATCCAGACGCTGGGCGGCTACGGCTACGTGAACGACTTTCCGCTGGAGCGCATCTACCGCGACGTGCGCGTGTGCCAGATCTATGAAGGCACTTCGGACATACAGAAGCTGCTGATTCAACGCGCGCTGGCGTGAGCGACATGCGGCCGGGGCGGGTGATGTTCCGGTAGCGCCGCAACCCCCACCCGTCTGTCATCGGTTTGGATGACAGACAGATACGCGCAGCAGGCGCAGCATGGTGGCCTCTTTGTCGGAGGTCTTTGCCATGTCCATCTTCAGAACCGCTTCCCCCGCATTGGCACTCCTGTTCATCGGTGCCGTGGCCCTGCCGGCGCGCGCGCAGCTCGCAGCCCCTGATATTTCCACTCTGACCGCGACCGAAGCCGTGCAGCAGCTGTGCGCCGGCACCGTCACCAGCGAGCAGTTGGTAACGGCGTATCTCGCCCAAGCCAGGGCCAAGGCGAACCTCAACGCCTTCATCACGCTAGACGAAGCCGGCGCGCTGAAGGCCGCGCGCGCCGCCGATGCACTGCGCAAGCGCGGTGGCGCCTGCAAGCCGCTGGCCGGTCTGCCGGTGGCCATCAAGGACAACATCCAGGTGCAGGGCCTGCCCGCGACGGCCGGCACACCCGCGCTCAAGGGCTTCGTGCCCTCCGCCGACGCCCCGGTGGTGGCCAGGCTGCGTGCGGCCGGTGCGGTGGTGCTCGGCAAGACGAACATGCACGAACTGGCCTTCGGTGTCACCGGCTACAACCCCGCGTTCCAGACCGGCCCCGAGGTGGGCGTGCGCAATGCCTACGACGCGACGCGCATCGCGGGCGGCTCGTCGTCGGGCAACGGCACCGCGCTGGGTGCGCGCATGGCGCCCGCGGCGCTGGGCACCGACACGGGCGGGTCGGTGCGCATTCCGTGCGCGTTCAACGGCTGTGCGTCGCTGCGTCCGACAGTGGGGCGCTATCCGCAGCAGGGCATTGCGCCGATCTCGCACACGCGCGACACGGCGGGGCCGATGGCGCAATCGATGGCCGACGTGGCGCTGCTCGACGGCGTCATTGCCGGCGGCAAGCCGCTCAAGCCTGCCGACTTGAAGCGCCTGCGCCTTGGCGTGGTGCCGGCCATGCAGGCCAATCTCGACGCCGATACGCGCGCCGCCACCGATGCCGCGTTTGCGAAGCTGCGCGCGGCCGGCGTCACGCTGGTCGATGTGGAGATGCCGAAGCTGATGGAGCTCAACGGCGAGGTCGGCTTTCCGCTGGCGCTCTACGAGGCGCACGACGACATGGTGACCTACCTCGCGAAGTACCGCACGGGCATCGACATTGCGCAGCTCACGGCCGGCATCGCCAGCCCCGACGTCAAGGGCACCTTCGAGACCTTCGTCATCCCGCGCAAGCTGCCCGCAGCCAGTGGCGTGGTCGATGCGAAGCCGGTCTACGAGAACGCGATGCGCGTCGCGCGCCCGGCGCTGCAGAAGCTCTACCGCGACACCTTCGCGAAGAACAGGCTCGACGCACTGGTGTTCCCGACGGTGCCGCGCGTGGCACTGGCCGCGGGGGCCGAAGCCAGCAGCCCCGAGAACTTCGGCTCGTTGATCCAGAACACCGACCCGGGCAGCAACGCCGGCATACCGGGCGTGCAGTTGCCATCGGGCCTCGGCGCAACCAGCGGCCTGCCCGTGGGCCTGGAACTGGACGGCCCTGCCGGCAGCGACCGCAAGCTGCTGGCCGTGGGCATGGCGGTGGAGCAGGTGCTCGGCCGGCTGCCGGCGCCTAAGTGAGCGCGAGCGGCATGGCCCAGCCTGCGAGCGCCGAGCGGCGCTCGATGCCCAGCTTGTCGAAGATGCGCCGCAGGTAGGTGCGCACGGTGGGCACGCCCACCGCGAGGCGCCGCGCGATCTCCTTGTCGGTGAGCCCTTCGCGCACGCAGCGGGCCACTTCCTGCTCGCGCACGCTCAGCAAGGCCCACGCGGCTTCGCGCGACCCAGACGGCGGAGCCGCCACACGCTGCGCCCGCTGCAGGGCGCCCGCGAACGCCGGCTCGATCAGGTCGAGCAACGCCTTCTCGTGATCGCCGAAATCGCTGCGCCCCTTGCGGCGCCAGATGCGCAGGTCTCCCAGCGCGCGTTCGCCCTCGAAGGCATGCAGGTTCATGCCCCAGTGCAGCCCGTCGCGCGCGAGAAAGTCGTTGAAGAATGCGGTGCGCATCAGCTCGCGCTGCGGCATCACTTCGGTCACGCGTGTGGCGCGGCGCCGCGACTGCAGCACGAATGTGATCGGGTCGTGGTGCTGGTGCCACTGCGCATAGCTGTCGAGATTCGCGGGGTCCATGTGCAGCGCCACGCGCGCGCCGAAGCTGCCGCTGGCGGCGTCCCACACGAACGAGGCGAACTGGTCCGCATGCAGCAGGTCGAGCAGCGCCCAGCCCAGGCGCTCGCGGATCTCCTGCTCGCCGCGGTCTTCCGCCAGCAGCGTGAAAACGCCGCGCAGTGCGTGCTGTTCAGAGCCTGTGAGGTACATACATCGCCGACTTTCTCGAGGGAGCCGTTGTAACGCTAACGTTTAGCAAGCGCCGCGCCAAGGGTGGATGCCCGCAGGGGATGCGCTCTGGCAGGCAATGCGCGCAGAATCGAAAGCCGGTTTCTTCGCCCATGCAGTCGTCTTCCTCCCGCTCCAGCCGCACCCCTTTTCCGGGGCAAATGCTGCGCCGCCTGCGCGACTACTGGGTCGAGTCGCCCAACCCCAATCCACTGGTCGACCAGAGCCTCGCGCGGGCCTACGTGGTCGACACCTACGACACACCGCTGATGGCGGCCACCGTCGCGGCCATCTTCTGGATTACTTTTCTCGTACTCACGCGCAACCCCGGTGCGATGGTGTGGGGCCTGCTGGTGCACACCTCGCAGTGGCAGCGGCACCGCCACCTGCGCCGCGTGGACCCGGCCAGCATCGACGTGGCCACGGCAGTGCGCACGCGCCGGCGGCTGGAGGTGCGCATGCTGGTGCCGGGGCTGATCTGGGGGCTGGCGCCGTGGCTCTTCTTTCCGCACGACAACCTCACGCTGATTTTGCTGATGTATTTCTTCATCAGCGGTGTCTCCAGCGTCGTCATCGCGGCGCTCGCGCAGTGGTGGCTGGCCGCGCTGTGCTTCAGCGTGCCGATGTTCCTCGGCATGGCGCTGCGGCTGGTGGTGGAGCCGGGCAGCGTGACCATCCTCATGGGCTGCCTGGTGGTCTCGCAGATGTTTGCCGCGCTGTACTACGCGCGCAAGCAGAACCGGCTGATCGTGCGTTCCATCGAGCACGGCTTCGAGAACGCGCGTCTGGCCGATGCGCTCGCGCGCCAGCTCGACCATGTGGCCCAGCTGGCGGCGCAGCGCGCGCGCATCTTCGCGGCAGCCAACCACGACCTGCGCCAGCCGATGCATGCGCTGGCGATCTTCGTCGACGCGCTCAACACCCGCAGCGCGCCGAGCGCCGACAACCTGCGCTTCATGCGCGACAGCGTCGATGCATTGCGCGCTTCGGTCGATGCCCTGCTCGACATCGCGCAGCTCGACGGCGGCGTGGCCCCGGTGCGGCTGGAGCCCCTGCACCTGGACCCGATCTTCGAGGCGCTGAGCGGCCGCTTCGCCGCGCTGGCCGATGCCAAGGGGCTCGATCTGCGCGTTCGCCCGACCGAGGCCGTGGTGCGCGCCGATGCGCGCATGCTCGCGCGGCTGCTCGGCAACTTGGTGGACAACGCCATCAAGTACACGCCGGCGGGCACCGTCTTCGTCTTCGCGCGGCGGCTGCAGCGCCCGCCCAGCGGTGTGCCGGCGTGGCGCATCGAGGTGCGCGACTCGGGCGTGGGCATCGAGGCGCAGCACCAGACGCATGTGTTCGAGGAGTTCTTCCAGGTCGACAACCCGGGCCGCGACCGCAGCCGCGGCCTCGGGCTGGGCCTGTCGCTGGTGGCGAGCATGGCGCACGTGATGGGTTCGCGCATCGAGGTGCGCACCGCGCCGGGCCGCGGCAGCACCTTCTCGCTGGTACTGGAAGAGGCGGCCGCGCCGCCGGGATCCGAGGTACAGGCCGGCGAGGCGCTGCCGGAGCCTGTCGGCAATGCACCGCTGGCGCCGATCCGCATCCTCGTGCTCGACGACGAGCAGCCCGTGCGCGAAGCCATGCGTTCGCTGCTCTTCGGCTGGGGCCACGAGGTTGCGGTGGCCGCAAACCCGCGCGAGGCGCTGCAGCACGGCGGCGTGTTCGACCTGATGCTGAGCGACCTGCGCCTGGGCAGCGGCCTCTCGGGCCTGGCCGCCGCGCAAGCCCTGCAGGCGGTCGGCAAGGCGCGCAACGTCGTCATCCTCACCGGCGAAACCGCGCATGCGACGCGGGCCGAGGTCGAGCGCGCGGGCTATGCGCTGATCTACAAGCCGGCGGGCGCGCAGGCCCTGCAGGAAGCCATTGCCGCAAGCCGGCCTGCCTAGCCTCGGGGCTTGCCCTGTCCGCGCCCGGCCCGCAAGGTGTTCCAATAGCGGTCTTCATGAGCGCCAACGATCCCACCACCGGACCTTGCCCCTGCGGCCGTACAGACCGCCGCGACAAGCCCATCGGCTACGCCCTGTGCTGTGGCCGCTATCTCGACGATTTCGGGAACACGCCCGCGCCCGACGCCGAATCGCTGATGCGTTCGCGCTATTCGGCCTTCGTGCTGGAGCGCGGCGAATACCTGCTCTCCACCTGGCACGCGTCGAAGCGGCCGGCCTCGATCGAGTTCGAGCCGGGCGTCAAGTGGCTGGGGCTGGACATCCGCTCGCGCTCGGTGCTCGACGCGGACCATGCCGAAATCGAGTTCGTCGCGCGTCAGCGCAGCGCGGCCACGGGTGCCGCCACGCGCCTGCACGAGCGCAGCCGCTTCGTGCGCGAAGGCGACCGCTGGTACTACCTGGACGGCGACCTGCAAGTACCCCTGGGTTGACGCACCGGGCCGAGGCCCGCACAATCGGCCCCGCTCCGGGGTGCACGCATGTGGCGTGCTGAGATGGCAAAGCAGCCGACCCGCGAACTTGATCCGGGTCATACCGGCGTAAGAAGAGCTGCACTCCCTGACTTCGGTCCGTCACTCCCCCTTCCGTGACGGGCTTCCCGAAGCCCACCGAGCGATTGCGGAGCACCCTTTCCTCAACAAGGAGTGCCTCCGATGAATGCCCCCGACAAGTTCACCTCGCTGCTTTCGCTCACGCGCGAGCCTTTTCCCGCGTCGCACAAGTGCGTCATTCCGGGCAGCCGGCCCGACCTGTTCGTGCCCGTGCGCGACGTGCAACTCACCAACGGCGAGACCGTGTCGCTCTACGACACCTCGGGCCCGTACACAGACCCGAAGGTCGAGATCGACGTGCGCCGCGGCCTGCCCGACGTGCGCGGCGCCTGGGTGCTGGAGCGCAACGACACCGAAAGTTACGAAGGCCGCACGCATCACGCGCTTGACGACGGCGCCAAGAACGAAGACCGCGACGCGCAACGCCTGGCCGAACTGCGCGCCGGTGCCTCGGCACTGCAGCGCACGCCGCGCCGCGCGAAGTCGGGCGCCAACGTCACGCAGATGCACTACGCGCGCCGCGGCATCGTCACGCCCGAAATGGAGTACGTGGCCTTGCGCGAGAACGGCAAGCGCGAGTGGATGGCCGAATACCTTGCCAACGAAGAGCGCGCCAGGCGCGTGATGGGCAACCCGATGGGCGCGACCATTCCGCGCATCATCACGCCCGAGTTCGTGCGCGACGAAGTGGCCCGCGGCCGCGCGATCATTCCCGCGAACATCAACCACCCCGAAGTCGAGCCGATGGCCATCGGCCGCAACTTCAAGGTGAAGATCAACGCCAACATCGGCAACTCGGCCGTCACCTCGAGCATCGAGGAAGAGGTCGAGAAGCTGGTGTGGGCCATTCGCTGGGGCGCAGACAACGTGATGGACCTGTCGACCGGCAAGAACATCCACACCACGCGCGACTGGATCGTGCGCAACTCGCCGGTGCCCATCGGCACGGTGCCCATCTACCAGGCGCTCGAGAAGGTGGGCGGCGTGGCCGAAGACCTGACCTGGGAGATCTACCGCGACACGCTGATCGAGCAGGCGGAGCAGGGCGTCGACTACTTCACCATCCACGCCGGCCTGCGCCTGCCGTTCATCCACCTTACGGCCGACCGCATGACGGGCATCGTGTCGCGCGGCGGATCGATCATGGCCAAGTGGTGCATCGCGCACCACAAGGAGAGCTTTCTCTACACGCACTTCGAAGACATCTGCGACATCATGAAGGCCTACGACGTGAGCTTCTCGCTCGGCGACGGCCTGCGTCCCGGCTCGGGCGCCGATGCCAACGACGAGGCGCAGTTCGCCGAGCTGCGCACGCTGGGCGAACTCACGCAGATCGCATGGAAGCACGACGTGCAGACCATGATCGAAGGCCCGGGCCATGTGCCGATGCACATGATCCAGTCGAACATGGACGAGCAGCTCAAGCACTGCCACGAGGCGCCGTTCTACACGCTCGGGCCGCTGACCATCGACATCGCGCCGGGCTACGACCACATTGCCAGCGCCATCGGCGCGGCCATGATCGGCTGGGCCGGCACCGCGATGCTTTGCTACGTGACCCCGAAGGAGCACCTGGGGCTGCCGGACCGCGACGACGTGAAGCAGGGGATCATTGCCTACAAGATCGCCGCGCATGCGGCGGATGTGGCAAAGGGGCATCCAGGGGCTCGCTCGCGCGACGATGCGCTGAGCAAGGCGCGCTTCGAATTCCGCTGGCAAGACCAGTTCAACCTAGGCCTCGACCCCGACACCGCGCGCGAATTCCATGACGAGACGCTGCCGAAGGATTCGAGCAAGGTGGCGCATTTCTGTTCGATGTGCGGGCCCAAGTTCTGCTCGATGAAGATCACGCAGGAAGTGCGCGAATACGCAGCGAAGAAGGGCGTGGCCGAGGCAGCCGCCATGGCCGAGGGCATGGAAGAGAAGTCGAAGGAATTCATGGCCGGCGGCGGCGAGATGTACATCCCGATCCGTCCGATAGCCTGAGCTTCCTCCTGCGAAAAGGGGGCGTTGCTACCATGGGGCCAATCACCGAACTCCGGCACCGCAATGACCCCCTTTCCTTTTTCCGCCGTTCTCTTCGATTGCGACGGCGTGCTCGTCGACTCCGAACCCATCACCAACCGCGTGCTCGCCGAAATGCTCGGCGAGCTCGGCTGGCACATCACGACCGAGGAATCGATGAACACCTTCACCGGCAAGGCGGTGAAGGACGAGGCCGCGCTCATCGAGACGAAGACCGGCGTCAGGATCACCGACGACTGGCTCAAGACCTTCCGCGCCCGCCGCAATGAGGCGCTGGAGCGCGACCTCGTCGCCATTCCCCATGCGCCCGCCGCCATCCGCGAAATCCATTCAAGGCTCAAGGGCCGCATCGCCTGCGCTTCCGGTGCCGACCGCCACAAGGTCGAACTGCAACTCGCCAAGGTCGGCATGCTCGACTATTTCCAGGGCCGCATCTTCAGCGGACACGAGATGCCGCGCTCCAAGCCGCACCCCGACGTGTATCTCGCTGCGGCGGAAGCCCTCGGTGTCGACGCGAAGCGCTGCGCCATCGTCGAAGACACCGTCACCGGCGCAATGGCCGGCGTGGCTGCAGGAGCCACTGTGTTCGGCTACAGCACCGGCGAATCGGGCCACAGCGGCCCCGGACCGCTGCTGAGCGTGGGCGCGGTGAAGGTGTTCAGCGACATGGCCGAACTGCCGGCGCTGCTTTCGGGCTACGGGCTGCAGGCGGCCTGAGTTTCTGGTGGAATGCAGGGCGCAACTCCCGAGCAGCAGGAACCACTTCCCATGACTTCCGAATACAAAACCGAGCAGCCCGACCGCAGCGAGATCGACGCGCTCACCGGCCCTGCCGTGGTCGAGTTCGGCACCAACTGGTGCGGCATCTGCAAGGCCGCCCAGCCGAACATTGCCGAGGCCTTTGCCAAGTACCCGGACATTCGCCGCATCAAGGTCGAAGACGGCAGCGGGCGTCCGCTGGGTCGTTCGTTCAACGTGCGGCTGTGGCCCACGCTGGTGTTCATGCGTGACGGCAAACAGGTCGCGAAGCTGGTGCGGCCTGAGGACAGTCAGTCGATTGCCGACGCGCTTGCTTTGATCGCACAGCCTAGCTGACGCGTCATTCCCGGAGGGGAGTACCCGGTGCCATTCGCACGCACCCCGAACGTGCCCCAAACGCCCTCCGCTACAGCCCCTGCTGCCGAAAGTCGCGAGGCGCATGCCCCGTCCACTGCAGGAACGCCCGCGAAAAACTCTTCTCGTTGCGAAACCCCACGGCCAGCGCCACCTGCTTGACAGGCCGCGTGGTGCGGCGCAACAGGTCGACAGCCATCTCGTGGCGCACCTCGTTCTTCAGCGCCTGCAGCGAGGTGCCTTCCTCGTGCAACTGCCGGTGCAGCGTGCGGCTCGATACGTTGAGCAGCCCGGCCAGCGCCTCGGCGGTGGTGGCCTCGCTGGCGCGCGAACGCAGCAGTTCGCGCACCCGCTGGCCCAGCAGGCGGTCGCGCCGGTACTGCAGGATTGTGAGCGGCAGTGCGCGCCTGAGCATGGTGCGCAGCGCGCGTTCGTCTCGCTGCAAGGGCAGAGCGAGATAGCGCTCGTCGAAACTGATGCCCGCCTGCGGCGCGTCGAAGCGCACGTCTGGCGTGAACATCAGCGGATAGGCGTCGCTGTGCGGCGGCGCGGCAAACGGAAAGCTCGCGTGTCGCAGCGAGATGCGCGAGTCGATGGCCCAGCACATGTAGCCGTGCACGAAGCGCAGGGTGGTCACCAGGCAGAACTCGCGGAAGGCGTCGTCCAGCGGGACGTTCTCGGCGATGCGCAGCGTGGCCATGCCGCCGGCCACTTCGAGCGACAGGCCGATGTCCTCGGTCAGCAGCCGGTGGTGGCGGCACCAGCGCTTGATGGCCACGCCCAGGTCGGGCGAGCTCAGGGAGGCGCGGCACAGCAGGCCGTAGGTGCCCCAGGGCAGGCGCCGCGAGAACCAGCCGAGTGTTTCGTCGTCGAGCTCCTGCATGGCGTGGCCCGACAGCACCTCGAACTGCGCGGCCGTCACCCGCGCGCCCGGCCGGGCCAGTTCGCGCGGCGTGATCTGTGCCGCCTTCAGGGCCTCGGCAGGGTCCATGCCGTAGCGCTCGTAGCCCTGCACGATAGCTCTCACGAAGGCCATCGGCGTTACGGCGCGGGCGGGTCTGAGGAACGACGGGGGCGACATGGTGCAGCGGATCGGTCGTGGCGTGATTTGCAACCATTGTGGCGCCAATTGCGGCACGGCGAGGCGTAAGCTGCGATCTTTCGCAAGCGCCATCCAGCGCGGGTGGCATTGCGCGCAGACCCCTTCAGAGGAGACAAACCCCATGCACGATCCCGGCCTGAACTTCGACCTGGGCGACACCATCGACTCGCTGCGCAGCGCCATCCAGGACTTCGCCGCCAACGAAATCGCGCCGCGCGCCGCCGACATCGACCGCGACAACCTGTTCCCGCACGACCTGTGGAAGAAGCTCGGCGACCTCGGCCTGCACGGCATGACGGTGAAAGAGGAATTCGGCGGCACCGAGCTGGGCTACCTGGCCCACATCGTGGCCATGGAAGAAGTCTCGCGCGCCTCGGCCTCGGTGGGCCTGTCTTACGGTGCGCACTCCAACCTGTGCGTGAACCAGATCCACCGCAACGGCAGCGACGCGCAGAAGAAGAAATACCTGCCCAAGCTGGTGAGCGGCGAGCACGTCGGCGCGCTGGCCATGAGCGAGCCCAACGCCGGCTCCGACGTGGTGAGCATGAAGCTCAAGGCCGAGAAGAAGAACGGCTACTACGTGCTCAACGGCGGCAAGATGTGGATCACCAACGGCGGCGACGCCGACACGCTGGTCATCTACGCCAAGACTGAGCCCGAGATGGGCGCGCGCGGCATGACGGCCTTCATCGTCGAGAAGAACTTCAAGGGCTTTTCCGCTGGCACCAAGCTCGACAAGCTCGGCATGCGCGGCTCCAACACCTTCCCGCTGTTCTTCGACAACTGCGAAGTGCCGGAAGAGAACGTGCTCGGCGGAGAAGGCCAGGGCGCAAGGGTGCTGATGAGCGGCCTCGACTACGAACGCGCAGTGCTCTCGGGTGGCCCGCTGGGCATCATGGCTGCGTGCATGGACGCGGTGCTGCCCTTCATCCACGAGCGCAAGCAGTTCGGCCAGAGCATCGGCGAGTTCCAGCTCATGCAAGGCAAGCTGGCGGACATGTATTCGACGTGGCAGGCGACGCGTGCGTACGTGTATGCCGTGGGCAAGGCCTGCGACCGCAACGACCATGCACGCACTTTCCGCAAGGATGCGGCCGGCGCCATCCTGTACTCGGCCGAGAAGGCAACGTGGATGGCCGGCGAGGCGATCCAGGCGCTGGGCGGCGTTGGCTACACGAAGGACTTTCCGGTCGAGCGGCTGTGGCGCGATGCCAAGCTGTACGAGATCGGCGCGGGCACCAGCGAAATCCGCCGCATGCTGATCGGCCGCGAGCTGTTCTCCGAAACCGCCTGAAGGAAGGACGCATCGCCATGGCGCTCTTGACCCAAAGCTTGGCGCAAGGCGCCACCGATGTCCCCCTCATCGAACAACCCATCGGCGACTTCTTCGACGACATGGTCGGCAAGCAGCCCGACCGCGAGGCGCTCGTCAGCCGCCACGAAGGCCAGCGCTACACCTACCGCGAGCTGCAGGCCGAATCGAACAAACTCGCCAGCGCACTGCTGAACCTCGGCCTCGCGCCCGGCGACCGCGTGGGCATCTGGTCGCACAACAACGTGGCGTGGGTGCTGATGCAGATCGCCACCGCCAAGGTCGGCCTGATTCTCGTCAACATCAACCCGGCCTACCGCACCTCCGAGCTTGAGTACGCGCTCAACAAGGTCGGCTGCAAGGTGCTGGTGACGATGGCGCAGTTCAAGACCAGCGACTACCTCGGCATGCTGCGCGAACTGGGCCCGAAGCGTGTGCCGCAACTGGCCCACACCTTCTGGATCGACAAGGCCGGGCAGGGGGGTGAGCAGCCTGGCATGCAGCGCTTCTCGCAACTGCTCGCAAGCGGCGATGCCAGCGACCCGCGCATCGCACAGGTGCAGAAGACGCTGAAGGCCACCGACCCCATCAACATCCAGTTCACCAGCGGCACCACGGGCTTTCCCAAGGGCGCGACGCTCACGCACCGCAACATCCTGAACAACGGCTTCTTCATCGGCGAGTGCATGAAGCTCTCGCCCGCCGACAGGCTGTGCATTCCAGTGCCGCTGTATCACTGCTTCGGCATGGTGCTGGGCAACCTGGCCTGCCTCACGCACGGCTCGGCCATCGTGTACCCGAACGACGGCTTCGACCCGCTCACCGTGCTCGAGACCGTGCAGGCAGAGAAGTGCACCGGCCTGCACGGCGTGCCCACCATGTTCATCGCCGAGCTCGACCATCCGCGCTTCAAGGAGTTCGACCTGTCGACGCTGCGCACCGGCATCATGGCCGGCTCGCCTTGCCCCATCGAGGTGATGAAGCGCGTGGTCAGCGAGATGCACCTGAGCGAGATCACCATCGCCTACGGCATGACCGAGACCAGCCCCGTGAGCTGCCAGAGCAGCACCGACACGCCGCTGGACCGCCGCGTATCGACCGTGGGCACGGTGCAGCCGCACCTCGAAGTGAAGATCGTCGACCCCGAGACCGGTGCCGTCATGCCGCCCGGCCAATCGGGCGAGCTGTGCACGCGCGGCTACTCCGTCATGCACGGCTACTGGGACGACGAGGCGAAGACCCGCGAGGCCATCGACACCGAGCACTGGATGCACACCGGCGACCTCGCGACCATGGACGGCGAGGGCTACGTCAACATCGTCGGCCGCATCAAGGACATGGTGATCCGCGGCGGCGAGAACATCTACCCGCGCGAGATCGAAGAGTTTCTGTACCGCCACCCGAAGGTGCAGGACGTGCAGGTCGTCGGCCTGCCTGACAAGAAATACGGCGAAGAGCTGTGCGCCTGGATCATCGTCAAGCCCGGCCAGAGCGCCACCGAAGAAGAAGTGCGCGAGTTCTGCAAGGGCCAGATCGCGCACTACAAGGTGCCCAAGTACATCCGCTTCGTCAGCGAGTTCCCGATGACGGTGACCGGCAAGATCCAGAAATTCAAGATCCGCGATGCCATGACCGAGCAACTCGGCCTTAGCCAAGAAAAAACAGCATGAGCCAACTCGAAACCAAACTCAACGCCCGCTCGGCGGACTTCCAGGCCAATGCAGCAGCCATGCGCGCGCTGGTCGATGACCTGCGCACGCAGTTCGCGAAGGTAGAGCAGGGCGGCGGCGAGGCCGCGCGTGCCAAGCACACCGCACGCGGCAAGCTGCTGCCGCGCGATCGCGTGGCCGAGCTGCTCGATCCGGGCACGCCCTTTCTTGAAATCGCGCCGCTGGCCGCGCATGCGATGTACCTCGACGCCAAGGGGGCCGAGTCGGCGCCGGGCGCCGGCATCATCGCGGGCATCGGCCGCGTGAATGGCGTCGACTGCATGATCGTGTGCAACGACGCGACGGTGAAAGGCGGCACCTACTACCCGATGACGGTGAAAAAGCACCTGCGCGCGCAGGAGATCGCCGAGCAGAATCGCCTGCCCTGCATCTACCTCGTCGACTCGGGCGGCGCCAACCTGCCGAACCAGGACGAGGTGTTCCCCGACCGCGAGCACTTCGGCCGCATCTTCTACAACCAGGCCAACATGAGCGCCCAGGGCATTCCGCAGATCGCGGTGGTCATGGGCTCGTGCACGGCCGGCGGCGCGTACGTGCCGGCGATGAGCGACGAATCGATCATCGTGAAGAACCAGGGCACCATCTTCCTGGGCGGCCCGCCGCTCGTGAAGGCGGCCACGGGCGAGGTCGTGACGGCTGAAGACCTGGGCGGTGGCGACGTGCACACGCGCCTGTCGGGCGTGGTCGACCACCTCGCGCAGAACGACCTGCATGCGCTGGCGCTCGCGCGCTCGGCGGTGGCCAACCTCAATGCGAAGGCGGCCGAGGCCCCGGCCAAGGCCGAGGTGCGCGCGCCCGCTTTCCCGCGCGAGGAGCTCTACGGCGTGATCCCCACCGACACGCGCAAGCCCTTCGACGTGCGCGAGATCATCGCGCGCGTTGTCGACGGCAGCGAGTTCCACGAGTTCAAGGCGCGCTTCGGCGCCACGCTGGTCTGCGGTTTTGCCGAGATCGAGGGCATGCCCGTGGGCATCGTCGCCAACAACGGCATCCTGTTCAGCGAGTCGGCGCAGAAGGGCGCGCACTTCATCGAGCTGTGCTGCCAGCGCAAGATTCCGCTGGTGTTCCTGCAGAACATCACCGGCTTCATGGTGGGCCGCAAGTACGAGAACGAGGGTATCGCGCGCCACGGCGCCAAGATGGTGACGGCAGTGGCTACCGCCAACGTGCCCAAGTTCACCATCATCATCGGCGGCAGCTTCGGCGCCGGCAACTACGGCATGTGCGGCCGCGCGTACAGCCCGCGCTTCCTCTGGATGTGGCCCAACGCACGCATCAGCGTGA
The DNA here is from genome assembly GCF_900111625.1 of Variovorax sp. OV084. Taxonomy (NCBI): domain Bacteria; kingdom Pseudomonadati; phylum Pseudomonadota; class Betaproteobacteria; order Burkholderiales; family Comamonadaceae; genus Variovorax; species Variovorax sp. OV084. The sequence goes on from NZ_FOII01000008.1 coordinate 57,964, forward strand.
TGGGCGGCGAGCAGGCCGCAAGCGTGCTGGCCACGGTGAAGCGCGACGGCATCGAACTGAAGGGTGGCAGCTGGAGCAAGGAAGAGGAAGAAGCCTTCAAGGCGCCGATCCGCCAGCAGTACGAAGACCAGGGGCACCCTTACTACGCCACGGCGCGCATCTGGGATGACGGGATCATCGATCCGGCGGATACGCGGCGCGTGCTGGCGCTGGGGCTTGCGGCGGCGCGCAATGCGCCTATTCCAGAGCCGAAGTTCGGTATCTTCCGCATGTAAGCCGGCATCCGCCGGCTTCGAACAGGAAGTAATCCCATGATCTCGAAATCCCTTGGTGCAAGTCAGCTGGGAGTCGGCTTTTTCATGCTTGCCGCTTGCCTTGCGACATTGGCCATGCCCGCGCTCGCCCGAGATACGCGGCTGGTGCTGCCGATCTATCCGGTGATGCAGCAGCCCGCCACGCGCGAGGCCATCGGCAACGACGTGCAACTTCGCTTCGCGGCCACGCCGCAGCCCCTGGTGTCGCAATCGCAGATGCTCAAGGCCGAAAGCTATGCCCGGCCTTACTCCGCCACGCAGCGCTACGTCGACGGCCGGCCGGTAATCCGCAGCGACGAAGAGACTTGCCGCGAGGCGATGCGCAATACGCTGGTGGCGCTGGCCCAGGCGGCGCGGGCACGCGGCGTGCACACGGTGACGCAGGTCGAAAGTTTTTATGAAGGCGCCGTGCTGCCGACGCCCGGTGCCTATGAATGCCATGCGGGCACCGGCAGCGCTGAAGTGCATCTGCGAGGCGTGGCGGGGGGCGATGGCGGCACGGTGGCGACAGCAGGTGTTGCGGTCGACGACGTCGATGCCGTTCCGGGGTTGAACGCGGAAGGCCGTGCGGCGTATCAGAAATTCCTGCAGGCCAAGCCGCCGCGGGTCCTCGTCCTCCGGCGGACTGGCGACGGTTCCTGGGTCCACTGGGCCGATGGCCTGGTGCCGCGTGACATCAACCGGCCCTCGGATCCGAGGCAGCGGGCGCTGGAATACTGCACAGAGCGCCACCAGGGCGAGTGCATCGTCTATGCCGTCGACTACGCCGTGGTCTACCAGAAGCAGGCCCCGGGCGTGCCCGTGGAGCAGGCCGCGGCCGCGGTGGCGGCCCCATCGGGCCTTGCCGTCAATCGCTACAAGCTGCCGGCCGACAGCCATTTCGCGGACGTCAACGACGCATCGATCGTGCCCGTACGGGATGCGAGCCGCGACAGGTACCTCCGGTTTCTCACCATGCCGATGCCGCGCGCCTTCGCGATTGCATCGGACGGCACGGCGGCCCTCGCCTCCGGCAGCGCCGCGATGGCGGACGTCCTGAACACCTGCGAGCGCGAGGGCAAGACTTGCTGGCTCTACGCCGTGGACGACCGCGTGGTGTGGCAGCGCGATCTGCGCCAGCGCATCGGCCGCGTCAATCAGCTCTCCAGGCTTCCGCAGGAGGCGAGCAGCACGCAATGACCCGCCTCCAGGCACTCGGTTTCCATGCTGCGGCGATCCTGCTCGGATTCGCAGTGGCTGCCATGGCTTGCGCGCCGGTTTTTGCAGCGGCCGCCTTGCCGGAGTCGGTGGTGATGGTGCCGAAGAAGTCGGGCCTGTTCACGACCGAACTCGAAACCACGATCTACCAGCCCGATGGCGCGGGGCCGTTCCCGATCGCGGTGATCAACCACGGCAAGGCCGGCGGCGATCCGCGCTTCCAGGGCCGCTACCGGCCGCTGGGCGCGGTCCGCTTCTTCCTGGCGCGCGGCTATGCGGTGGTGGTGCCGATGCGGCAGGGATTTTCCAGATCCACCGGCAGCTACATCGGCGGCGGATGCAACGTGGAGAGCAACGGCCGCGAGCAGGCCGGCGACGTGGCGGCGGTGCTCGACTACGTGACGGCGCAGCCTTGGGCCGACAAGTCGCGCATCGTGGTCGCAGGCCAGTCGCACGGCGGCTGGACTACCTTGGCCTTCGGTACGCTGAGCTATCCAGGCGTGAAGGGGCTGGTCGACTTCGCCGGCGGCCTCAGGCAGGAGCAGTGCGTGGGCTGGCAGCAGGGCCTGATCGGCGCGGCCGGCAGCTACGGCAAGGAGACGAGCGTGCCCTCGCTCTGGTTCTACGGCGACAACGACAGCTACTTTCCGCCCTTCGCATGGAAGGGCATGCACGAGAGCTACACCGCCGCGGGCGGCAAGGCACGGCTGATCGCCTTCGGCGTCTTCGGCGGCGACTCGCATTCGATGTTCGGCGCCGCCGATGGCGCGCGCATCTGGCAGCCGGAGGTTGCGAAGTTCCTGCGCGAGATCGGCCTGCCGGACGAGCCGCGCGCGGAGTTCGCACGCTACGAGGCCGAGCCGCCGATGCCCCCCAGCGGCTACGCGGCAATCGATGCCGTGGAGCGCGTGCCGGACCAGAGCGAGGCCTCGCTCAACGCCTACCGCGTCTTCCTGGGCAAGGCATCTCCCCGTGCCTTCGCCGCCAGCGCGCAAGGCGGCTGGGGCTCCGCATGGGGTGGCGAAGACCCGCGAGGCCGCGCGATGGAAAGCTGCGCCCGCAAGGCCACCGCCGGCGGATGCCAGCTCTACGCAGTCGACGGCAACGTCGTCTGGAAAGCGACACCATGAACGAATACACCAAACTCCAGCTGAGCCTCGACGGCGCCATCGCCCGCATCTGGCTTGACCAGCCCGATGCGCGCAACGCCTTCGACGACATCGTCATCGCCGAACTCACGCGCGCCTTCACCGAGGCTGGCGCCGCGCCTCAGGTCAAGGCCGTCGTGCTGGGCGCGAACGGCCCGGCCTTCTGCGCGGGCGCGAACCTCAACTGGATGCGCCGCATGGCCGACTACACGCGCGACGAGAACATCGCCGACGCGGGCAAGCTGGCCGAGATGCTGCGCACCATCGCCGAGTGCCCCAAGCCCACCATCGCACGCGTGCAGGGTGACGTGTACGCGGGCGGCATGGGACTGGTGGCGGCCTGCGACATGGCGGTGAGCGTCGACACCGCCTGGTACTGCCTGAGCGAAGTGAAGATCGGCCTCGTGCCCGCGACCATCAGCCCCTACGTGCTGCGCGCGATGGGCACGCGCGCCTCGCAGCGCTACTTCCTCACGGCCGAACGCTTCACCGCGGCCGAAGCGCATCGCATCGGCTTCGTGCATGAAGTGGTGGCCGCCGACGCGCTCGAAGCCAAGGTCGACGAGCTGCTGAAGGCGCTGACCGGCGCCAGCCCGGCGGCGGTGCGCGCCTGCAAGAAGCTGATCGCCGACGTGGCGGGCCGCGAGATCGACGATGCGCTGATTGCGCAGACCGTCGAAGGCATCGCCGACATCCGTGCCAGCGACGAAGGCCGCGAAGGCGTGCAGGCCTTTCTGCAGAAGCGCAAGCCCTCGTGGCTCGAAGCGAACAAGTCCTGAAGCCCCATCCTCCGGAGGTCGCGCCATGAACACCAGCCTCGACATGCCCCAGCTGATCGCACTGGCCGCCGCCATCGGCTGGGCCAGCGGCGTGCGGCTCTACCTGGTCGTGCTGCTGACCGGAGTGGTGGGCTATTTCGGCTGGGTGCCGCTGCCGAGCGGGCTGCAACTGCTGGCGCATCCGGTCGTGATCGCGGCCAGCGGCTTCATGGTGTTCATCGAATTCTTCGCGGACAAGATTCCCGGCCTCGATTCGCTGTGGGACGTGGTGCACACGGCCATCCGCATCCCGGCCGGCGCGGCGCTCGCGGCCAGCGTGTTCGGCGCCGACCATGGCGCGATGGCCGTCGTCGCGGCGCTGGTGGGCGGCAGCTTCGCGGCCACGGCGCATGCGGCCAAGGCCACGACGCGCGCGGCCATCAACACATCGCCCGAGCCGTTTTCTAACGTGGGCGCTTCGCTGGTCGAAGACACGATGGTGCCGGCGGGCCTGTGGCTCGCGGTGGCGCATCCCTTCGTCTTTCTCGTGCTGCTCGTGCTGGTGCTTGTGCTGAGCGTGTGGCTCATCCGCAAGAGCTGGCGTTTCCTCAAGGCGCTGTTCGCCCGCGTGGCCCGCATCTTCAGCGGCCGACCCGATCCGGGCGTGGTGCCCGCGTTCCAACTGAAAAAGAATCCTCCGGGAGACACTCCGAATGTTTAAGAAGATCCTGATCGCCAATCGCGGCGAAATCGCTTGCCGGGTTGCCGCGACGGCGCGCCGCATGGCCATTCGCACGGTCGCCGTGTACTCCGATGCCGACGCGCATGCCAACCACGTTCGCGCCTGCGACGAGTCTGTGCACCTCGGCGGCAGCGCCCCGAAGGACAGCTACCTGCGCTGGGAAAAGATCCTCGAAGCCGCCAAGGCCACGGGCGCCGAAGCCGTGCATCCGGGCTACGGTTTCCTCAGCGAGAACGAAGAGTTCGCGCAGGCCTGCGCCGACGCGGGCCTGGTCTTCATCGGCCCGCCGCCCTCGGCCATCAAGGCGATGGGCCTGAAGGCCGAGTCGAAGCAGCTGATGGAAAAGGCCGGCGTGCCGCTGGTGCCGGGCTACCACGGCCACGACCAGAACCCGCAGCTGCTGCAGCGCGAGGCCGATCGCATCGGCTACCCGGTGCTCATCAAGGCCAGCGCGGGTGGCGGCGGCAAGGGCATGCGCGCGGTCGACAAGGCCGAAGACTTCGCCGCTGCGTTGGCCTCGTGCCAGCGCGAGGCCATCAACAGCTTCGGCGACGATGCGGTGCTGATCGAAAAGTACGTGCAGCGCCCGCGCCACATCGAGATCCAGGTGTTCGGCGACACGCACGGCAACTACGTCTACCTGTTCGAGCGCGACTGCTCGGTGCAGCGGCGCCACCAGAAGGTGCTCGAAGAAGCGCCCGCGCCCGGCATGACCGAGGCGATGCGCAAGCAGATGGGCGATGCCGCCGTGGCTGCGGCGCGCGCCGTGAACTACGTGGGCGCTGGCACGGTGGAGTTCATCGTCGAGCAGCGCGAGGGCGGCGAGATGAACTTCTTCTTCATGGAGATGAATACGCGCCTGCAGGTTGAACACCCGGTGACCGAAGCAATCACCGGCCTCGACCTCGTCGAATGGCAACTGCGCGTGGCATCGGGCGAGACGCTGCCCGCGAAGCAGCAAGAGCTGCAGATCCACGGCCATGCCATCGAGGCGCGCATCTGCGCCGAGAACCCCGACAACAACTTCCTGCCCGCCACCGGCACTTTGCGCGTGTACCGCAAGCCGCAGGCGACGGCCTTCCAGCGCAGTCGCGTGCGCATCGACGATGGCGTGCGCGAGGGCGGCGAGATATCGCCCTTCTACGACTCGATGATCGCCAAGCTCATCGTGCACGGCACCACACGCGAAGAGGCGCTGGCCCGGCTCGACGCCGCGCTGGCGCAGGTGCAGATCGTGGGCGTGTCGACCAACGTGCAGTTCCTGCGCGGCATTCTGGCGACGGAGTCGTTCTCGAAAGCCAACCTCGACACCGCGCTGATCGAGCGCGAGCGCGCCGTGCTGTTCGACCGCGAAGCGCTGGGCCTGCCACTGGCGACCGCTGCCGCGATCACGCGCACGCTGGTCACCGAACGGCCGATTGGCGTGCCCGACCCCTTCGAACGCCGCGACGGCTGGCGTTCGCACGGCGAATACCTGCGCCGCTTCGACTTCGAATTTCGCGGCGCCGAACAGATCGCCCTGCTGACTTACAAGCGCGACGGCAGCCTGTGGCTCGAAGCCGGCGGCGCCGAAGGCCCGCTGGTGGTCGGGCAGTTCCCGTTGGGTGAGTTCGAGGTCGAGTTCGCGGGCAACCGCCAGACGCTGGACGTGCACCTCGACGGCGCCACGGCCCACGTGTTCGCTTCGAAGGGCGCCACGAAGATCACCGCCATCGATCGCCTCGCCCACGCTGGCGACACGCAGGCCGAAGGCGGCCGGCTCACTGCGCCTATGCCGGGCAAGGTCGTGTCCTTCGCGGTCAAGGCCGGCGACAAGGTCAGCCGTGGCCAGCCGCTGGCGGTGATGGAGGCCATGAAGATGGAGCACACCATCGCAGCGCCGGCCGACGGCACGGTGGAAGAGCTGATGTTCGCGCCGGGCGAGCAGGTGGCCGAAGGCGACGAACTGTTGCGAATGGGTGCTGCGGCCGCCTGAAAAAACTTAACCCCGTTCCGGGCGCCTGCCCGTATCAGCTGCGGTAGTCATCATTCAAGGGAACTCTCCATGACCTATCGCACGCCTTCCGGTTCGCCCCGTTTCCTCTCTGCCCGCCACCGCGCGGGCATCGTCCTGTTGGCCCTGGCGGCCGCGCTGTCGCTCGCCGGTTGCGACCGCAGGAACAACGAGACTGCCGCGCTTGCCGAGCCGGCCTCGCCGCCGCCCGCGCCCATGCAGGCTGCAGCTGGCTATGCCGGTGGCATGGCCATGAGGAAGGAGGCGCGGATGCGTTCCGCGGAACCGGCCTCCGCACCGTCGGCCACCGACCAGTCGCAGGACAACACGCCGCTGCAGCGCTTCCTGGCCGTGCGGCAGGACTTGAACGTCGAAGTGCCGGCCGAGCAACTGGCCGACGCCTGGGGCAAGGTGCGCGACCTGTGCGGTTCGCTGAAGTGCGAGCTGCTGTCTTCTTCCCTGTTGCGCGAGACGCCGCAACAGCCCGGCAGCGCCATGCTCGAGATGCGCGTGGAACCCGCCGATGTCGACAAGCTGCTCGGCGGCCTGGCCGGCGTGGCGAACGTGGTCTCGCACACCACCACCAGCGAGGACAAGACCGCCGAGGTGATCGACGTCGAGGCCCGCATCAGGAACCGCACGGAGTTCCGCGACAGCCTGCGCACGATGCTGCGCGACACCGTCACCAAGCGCACCATGGCCGACCTGCTGGCCATCCAGCGCACGCTGTCGGACACGCAGGCCGAGCTCGACGCCATCGCCACGCAGCGCAAGGTGCTGGCGCAGCAGACCAGCAAGCAGCACATCCAGATCCAGTTCACGCCCAGGCGCGCGCTGGTGAGTGGCAGCGATGGGTACAGCCCGATGGGGCATGCGCTGCGTAACGCGGGCTCGGTGCTGGCGGAAAGCGTGGGCTCGCTGATCACCTTCGTCGCGGCGGTGCTGCCGTGGCTGGTGCTGGTGGTGCTGCCGATGGGATGGCTGGTGCGCGTGCTGTGGCGTCGTCGCCGCGCCACAGCCAGGGAAGCCAAGTAAGTAAGATCGCGGGAGGGTCGGTTTGAGGCCCTTTTTCTTACGCAGGAGCCTTTCTCGATGCCGGATCCGCTACGTCTCTACGTGGATGCCCAGTTCACCAGCCCCTATGCCATGTCGGTGTTCGTGGCGCTGCATGAAAAGCAGCTGGACTTCGACTTGTCCCCCGTCGACCTTGGGGCGCTGGAGCACCGGGCGGCCGGCTTCTCGCAGCTCTCGCTGACGCAGCGCGTGCCGACGCTGGTGCACGGCAACTTCTCCCTGTCGGAGTCGTCCGCGATCACCGAGTACATCGACGAGACCTTCGCGCAGGGAACGGCGCTGTACCCGGCCGAGCCGCGTGCCCGAGCCCGCGCTCGCCAGCTGCAGGCCTGGCTTCGCAGCGACCTGATGCCGATCCGCCAGGAGCGCTCGACCGAGGTGATCTTCTACGGCCCGGCGAGCGCACCGCTGTCGGCGGTGGCGCATCAGTCGGCGAAGACGCTCTTCCAGGTGGCGCAGGCGCTGCTTGCTGATGACGCGGAGAACCTGTTCGGCGAGTGGTCCATCGCCGACGTCGACCTGGCGCTGATGCTGAATCGCCTGGTCATGAACGGAGACGCCGTGCCGCAGCGGCTGGCGTCGTACGCGGACCGGCAGTGGCAGCGGCCGTCCGTCCAGAGCTGGGTGGCGCTGGAGCGGCCGCTGCGCTGAGGGCGAGGCGGCCCGTCAGCCCACCACCACTTCGCTGATCTGTATCACCGGCGCGATGTCGGTGTAGTTCTTCACGTCGCCCCTGATCTCCTTCGCGTGCGGACCGAACGCATTCTGGAAGGCCTCGACCGATTCGGCGAACACATGGCACATGGCGACGTAGGTGGGCGCGGAGTCCGGTGCGCCGCCGGTAAGGCCCTTGTCGATGGTGTACGAGAGGCATGCGTCGCCCATGCGGGCCTTGATCAGGGGCATGTGCTTTTCGCGGTAATAGTCGTGATCGAACCGTGCGCCGGGGGCGTGGGGATACATCACGCTGAATTTGATCATGTAGGGGTCTCCTGAGGTGAGCGTTCGAGGATAGGAGATGGCCAGTGCCCGCACAAGCCGAGGGCGACGCGGGCGCGACCTAAGATGCGTGCCCATGCGAATCACCGTCTACCTCACCGACAACCGCCCAGACCCCTGGATCGAAGGCCTGAAGGCCGAACTCCCCGACGCCGTCATCGAAGCATGGAAGCCCGGCGCGCCGCAGGCCGACCATGCCGTGGTCTGGGCGCCGCCGCAGGAGTTTTTCGATGAGCAGCCCAAGCTGCGCGGCATCTTCAACATCGGCGCGGGCGTCGACGCGCTGCTCAAGCTCAAGGTGCCGGCGCACACGCGCATCGTGCGGCTCGACGACGCGGGCATGTCGGTGCAGATGGCCGAGTACGTCTGCCACACGCTCATTCGCCATTTCCGCGAGTTCGACGCCTACGAGGCCGATGCACGCGAAGGCAAGTGGAGCTACCGCAAGCCGAAGCTGCGGCGCGACTTCCCGGTCGGCATCATGGGCCTGGGCGTGCTCGGCGAGCGCGTGGCCAAGGCCGTGGCGCAGTTCGAGTTTCCGGTGCTGGGCTGGAGCCGTTCGCCAAAAGAGATCGACGGCGTGCGCGTGTTCAGCGGCGAGGCGCAGTTCGACGAGTTCCTGTCGTCCACGCGCGTGCTGGTCAACCTGCTGCCGCTGACCGAGGCGACGCGCGGCATCCTCAATCGCAACACGCTGGGCAAGCTGCGGCCCGAGGGCTATCTCATCAGCATCGCGCGTGGCGGCCATCTGGTCGAAGACGACCTCATTCCGATGCTCGACGCGGGCCAGCTCGCGGGCGCGACGCTCGATGTGTTCCAGGTCGAGCCGCTGCCGGCGGAGCATGCCTTCTGGCGGCATCCCAAGATCACCGTGACACCGCACGGCTCGGCGCGCACGCTGCGCGAGGAGTCCATCACCCAGATCGCCGGGAAGATCCGCGCGATGGAGCAGGGCCTGCCGGTCGCCGGCGTGGTCGATCCCGCGCGCGGCTACTGACGGCGCAAGCTGCGTCAGGCCCGCCGGAATAGGGCGCGGGCAGGGGAAACCCCGAAGCGCAAGTTTTTCACAAGTATGAAAATCTTTTCATGACTGTGAAAACCGCGTTTCGGGTGATCGAGATCGTCGAGCTCTTCGCCCGCGAGAAGCAGCCGCTGGCGCTGTCCGAGATGGCGCGCCTGCTCGACATGCCGGTGTCGAGCTGCCTGGGCCTGATCCGTACGCTCGAAGAGCAGGGCTACATGTACGAAACCGGCCGCCGCCAGGGCTACTACCCGACGGGCCGGCTGCTTGCGATGGCGCAGGTCATCGCCGCCCACGACCCGGTGCTCGACCGGGTGAAGGCCACGCTCGAGGAACTGCGCGACGCCGCGCGCGAGACGGTGGTCTTCGCCAAGTTCCGCGATGCGGGCCTGGTGGTCTACCTGGAAGTGCTGAGCGCGCCGCAGAGCATCCGCTACACGGCCGAGTCGGGCGAAACGCGCCCGGCCTACGCCAACTCGCTGGGCCGCGCGCTGCTGTCCACGCTCGACGCCGAAGCGCGCCGCAAGCTGCTGGGCGGCATGACGCTCGCGCCGCTGACCGATGCCACGCTCACTACCGCCGACGCCATCGAGGCCGAGCTGCAGCGCTCCGCCGCGCGCGGCTGGTACGGCAACCTCGGCGAAAGCATTCCCGACCTGATCGGCCTGGCCTGGCCGCTGCGCATCGGCGGCGAGGCCTATGCCATCTCGGTTGCAGGCCCGCGCTACCGCATGGAGGCGCGCATCGAGGAGATCGCCGCAATGCTGCGCTCGGCCTGCCTCGCCATCGAACCCAAGACAGAAAGCCCCCGATGACTGCAACGACCGCTGCCCCACGCTACTTCATCCGCGAGGACGAGATCGCCGGCTACCACCCCGCCAACCACACCGGCACGCTGAACAAGCGCCTGATCGGCCCCGAGACCGTGGGCGCCAGGCAGCTCGAAGTGCTGGTCGGCCACATCCAGAAGGGCAAGGGCGCGCTGCCGCATGCGCACCCGGGCATCGAGCAGGTCTGCTACATGCTCGAAGGCCGCGCGGTCGCCGAGGTGGGCGGCCAGCGGCAGGAGCTTCACCCCGGTGACAGCTGCTTTTTTCCGGCCGACGCGATGCACACCTTCACGGTGGTGAGCGACGAGCCGGTGCGCGTGCTGGTGATCTACAGCCCGCCGTACGAGGAATCGCCGGAGCGCGTGATCCGGCCCTGAACCGACACAACAACCGGAGACAAACCACATGCAGACGACGAAGAACGCGACAGGTCAAACGGTCGCGGTGGCGAACCGCCGCCGCTTCATTTCCATCGGCGCGGCCGCGGGGCTTGCCGGCACCGTGCCATGGGCCTTCGCGCAGGACGGCTACCCGAAGCAGCCGATCAGGCTCGTCGTGCCCTTCGCGGCCGGCAGCGGCACCGATGCGGTGGCGCGCATCACCGGGCAGATGCTCGGCGAGGCGCTCAAGGCCTCGGTCATCGTCGACAACAAGGCCGGCGCCAACGGCGTCATCGCGGCCGAGTTCGTCGCCAAGGCGCCGCCCGACGGCTACACGCTGTTCATGACGACCAACACCACGCACTCGGCCAACCCGAGCCTGATGAAGTCGCTGCCCTACGACCCGGTGAAAGACTTCGCGCCCGTCAGCCGCATGGGCAACCTGCCGTTCATGCTGGTGGTCAACAACGACCTGCCCGTCAAAAGCGTGGCCGAGCTGCTGGCCTGGGGCCGCGCGCACCCCGGCAAGCTGACCTATGCGAGCGGCAACAGCACCGGCATCGTGAGCGGCGCCACGCTGTCGCGCATGAGCGGCGTGCCGATGCTGCACGTGCCCTACAAGAGCACGCCGCCTGCAATTGCCGACCTGATCGGCGGGCAGGTGTCGATGATGGTGGTCGACCTCGCCGCGGGCCTTGCCACGGTGAAGGCCGGCAAGATGCGCGCGATTGCCGTCACCACGCAGGAGCGCACCAAGCTCTTTCCCGAGCTGCCGCCGCTGGCCGACACGCCGGAGCTGAAAGGCTTCGACATCACTTCGTGGAACGGCGTGTTCGCGCCGTCCGGCACGCCGCGCGATATCGTGCTGAAGCTCAACAAGGCGCTGTCCGAGATGGCGAACGGCGCGGCCTTCCGCGAGCGCGTGGCGAAGCTGGGCTTCGATGCCTTCGGCAGCACGCCGGAAGAGCTGGGCGCGTTCACCGTGTCGGAGCTTGCGAAGTGGAAGAAGCTGATCCAGGCCGCGGGGATCCAGCCCGAATGAGTGCGACCGGACCTCTGGAGGGCATCCGCATCCTCGACCTCACGGCCGTGGTGATGGGGCCGTATGCAACGCAGACGCTCGGCGACCTCGGCGCCGACATCATCAAGGTCGAGCCGCCCGGCGGCGACAACCTGCGCGCCGTCGGCCCGATGCGCCACCCGGGCATGGGCGCGATGGCGATGCACCTCAACCGCAACAAGCGCTCCATCGTGCTCGACCTCAAGCAGCCCGAGGGGCGCGAGGCCTGCCTGAAGCTGGCGGCGGGGTGCGATGCGCTGATCTACAACACGCGGCCGCAGGCGATGGCGCGGCTCGGGCTGGGCTATGAAGCCGTGGCCGCGGTCAACCCGAAGATCGTCTACCTCGGCGCCTTCGGCTATGGCGAGCAGGGGCCCTATGCCGGCAAGCCCGCCTACGACGACCTCATCCAAGGTGCAGCAGGCGTTGCCTCGCTGTTCGCGCAGCAAAGCGGCGGCGCGCCGCGCTACGCACCCGTCACGCTGGCCGACCGCGCCGTCGGCCTGCAAGCCGCCATCGCATTGCTCGCCGCCGTGCTGCATGCCCAGCGCACCGGCAAGGGCCAGGCCGTCGAGGTGCCCATGTTCGAAGCCCTGTCGCAGTTCGTCATGGGCGACCATCTCGGCGGCCACAGCTTCGAGCCGCCGCTCGGCCCCACCGGCTATGCGCGCCTGCTCGCACCGCATCGCAAGCCCTACGCCACGGCCGACGGCTACCTCAGCGTGCTCATCTACAACGACAAGCACTGGCAGGCCTTCTTCGATGTGATCGGCCGGCCCGAGCTGCGCAGCTCGCCGATGTTCGGCACCCATACGGCGCGCGCCGCGAACATCGGCGCGGTCTATGCCTTCGTGGCCGAGGTGATGGCCACGCGCACCAGCGACGAATGGTTTGCCGCGCTCGATGTCGCGGACATTCCCGTCGCGCGGCTGCACAGCACCGACAGCCTGCTCGACGACCCGCACCTGCGCGCCGTCGGTTTCTACCCCGAACTCGACCATCCGACCGAGGGCCGCATCCGCACCCTCGCGCCGGTCGGTCGCTACAGCGCAACGCCCACCGCCATCCGCCGCCCCACGCCGCGCATCGGCGAGCAGAGCGTGGAGTTGCTGCGCGAAGCGGGCTACGGCGACGAGGCCATCGAACGCATGCTCGAAAGCGGCGTCACGCTGCAACCGGACCCATTGAAGAAAGACGGCGAAGAATGAATTTCTCCCTGAATGAAGACCAGCGCTCGCTGGTCGCGGCCATCGAACGCCTTTGCGAAGACTTTCCCGCCGACTACTGGCGCGACCACGACGACCGTGCCGTGTTCCCGCACGAGTTCCACCGCGCCGTGGCCGAGAGCGGCTGGCTCGGCATCGCCATGCCCGAGGCGCAGGGCGGCGCGGGGCTCGGCATCACCGAGGCGGCGCTGATGATGCGCGCCATCAGTGCATCAGGCGCAGGCATGTCGGGCGCGTCGTCGGTGCACATGAACATCTTCGGGCTCAACCCGGTGGTGGTGTTCGGCAGCGAGGAACAGCGCCAGCGCTTCCTGCCGCCGCTGATCGCCGGCAAGGAGAAAGCCTGCTTCGCCGTGACCGAGCCCGACGCGGGGCTCGACACCACCAGCCTCAAGACGCAGGCGGTGCGACAGCCGAACGGCAGCTACGTGCTGCATGGCCGCAAGATCTGGATATCGACCGCGCAGGTGGCCGACCGCATGCTGATCCTCACGCGCACCACGCCGCTCGACCAGGTGAAGAAGCCCACGCAGGGCCTCACGTTGTTCTACACACCGCTGGACCGCAGCAAGGTCGAGGTGCGCGAGATCCACAAACTGGGCCGTGCGGCAGTCGACTCGAACATGCTCTTCATCGACGGGCTCGCAGTGCCGGAAGAAGACCGCATCGGCGAGGAAGGGCGCGGCTTCGAATACATCCTGCACGGCCTCAACCCCGAGCGCATATTGATCGCGGCGGAAGCCATCGGCATCGGCCGCGCGGCGCTGCGCATCGCTTCGCAGTACGCACAGGAGCGTGTCGTGTTCGGCCGGCCCATCGGCCAGAACCAGGGCGTGGCGCATCCGCTGGCGCGGGCCTGGGCCAACCTGGAGGCCGCAGATCTGATGATGCTCAAGGCCGCCACGCTGTACGACGCGGGTGAGCCCTGCGGCATCGAGGCCAACGCCGCCAAGTACCTCGCGGCAGAAGCGGCGCACGATGCCTGCCAGAACGCCGTGCTCACGCTGGGCGGCATGGGCTATGCGAAGGAATATCACGTTGAGCGTCTGCTGCGCGAGAGCTACATTCCGCGTATCGCACCCGTTAGCCCGCAGATGATCCTGAACTTCATCGCCGAAAAAGCGCTGGGGCTGCCCAAGTCGTACTGATCCGCACCACCACGCCATGAACAACGACGCCGTCGTCACCCGCCACCTCGCCATCCGCGGCCGCGTGCAGGGCGTGGGTTACCGCTGGTCGATGGTGCAGGCGGCGAAGCGGCTCGGCGTGCGCGGCTGGGTGCGCAACCGGCGCGACGGCAGCGTGGAGGCGCTCGCGGCTGGCGAGGCTGCGGCGGTGGAGGCGTTGATCCGCTGGGCGCACCAGGGGTCGGACGGTGCGCGCGTGGATGCAGTCGACGTGAGCGATGCGGCTACGCACGGCGTGCCCGAGGGCTTCGAGCAGCGCGAAACCGCCTAGTACCCGCCGGCTGGCGCCATTTGCAACCCCGCAGGCGGGCATTGCTACCTTCCGCGGCTTGTGTACCAAGCAGGGCAATTGCATGTGTCGGACAATCGAAGGCGGTTTCTCATCCTCCCGCGACACAAGAGACATCCCATGAAACTCCCCACCAAAGTCAAGATCGTCGACGTCGGCCCGCGCGACGGCCTGCAGAACGAAAAGCAGCCGGTCTCGGCCGAAGTGAAGATCGGCCTCGTGCACCGCCTGCAGGATGCGGGGCTCAAGGAGATCGAGGTCACCAGCTTCGTGAGCCCCAAGTGGGTGCCGCAGATGGCAGACAACGCCGAGGTGATGCACGGCATCAGGCGCAAGCCCGGCGTGCGCTATTCGGTGCTGACGCCCAACATGAAAGGCTTCGAGGCCGCCATCGCTGCGCCGCGCGAAGAGTGGCCCGACGAGATCGTCGTGTTCGGCGCCGCGAGCGAAGCCTTCAGCCAGAAGAACATCAACTGCTCCATTGCCGAGAGCATCGAGCGCTTTGCGCCCGTGGTGGCCGCGGCGCGCGAGAAGGGCATCCATGTGCGCGGTGCCATGTCGTGCACGGTCGGTTGCCCCTATGAAGGCGAGATTGCGCCGGCCAAGGTCGGCTACCTCGCGCAGCTGATGAAGGGCATCGGCGTGCAGCGCGTGGACGTGGCCGACACCATCGGCGTGGGCACGCCGCGCAAGGTGCAGGCGGCGATGGAGGCCACGCTGGCGCACTTCGATGTCGACGCCATTTCCGGCCACTTTCACGACACCTACGGGCAGGCGCTGGTCAACACGCTGGCGGCGCTCGAGATGGGCGTGTGGAACTTCCAATCGTCCTCGGCCGGCCTGGGCGGCTGCCCGTACGCCAAGGGCGCGACCGGCAACGTGGCGACCGAAGACGTGGTCTACATGCTGCACGGCATGGGCATCGAGACCGGCATCGACCTCGACAGGCTGATCGACGCGGGCGTGTACATCAGCGAGGCGCTGGGCCGCGAGCCGAACTCGCGTGCCTCGAAGGCCATTCGCACCAAGCGGGCGGGTTGAAGCATGGACTTGCAAGTCTGGCTCGCATTCCTGGTGGCGAGCTGCGTCATCGCCGTGTCGCCCGGTTCGGGCGCGGTGCTCAGCATGAGCCATGGGCTCAGCTACGGCGTGCGGCGCACCACGGCGACCATCGTCGGGCTCCAGCTGGGGCTCGCCGTGATCCTGCTGGTGGCCGGGCTCGGCGTGGGCGCGGTGCTCACCGCCTCGGCCACCGCGTTCACGGTCATCAAAGTGGTCGGCGCTTGCTACCTTCTGTGGCTGGGCTGGCGCCAGTGGCGCGCGCCCGTTGCGAAGATCGACGGCAACGCGCAGGAGGCGGCCTCCGAGCCCGACCTCACGGCGCCGCAGCGCGTGCTGCGCGGCTTCCTGACCAACGTGACCAACCCCAAGGGCATCGTCTTCATGGCGGCCGTGCTGCCGCAGTTCATCCAGCCGACGCGGCCGCTGTGGCTGCAGCTGCTGGTGCTGCTGGCCACGACGGTGATGGTCGACGTGACTGTGATGCACGGTTACGCCTGGCTGGCCGCGCGGCTGCAGGGCGTGCTTCGCAGCGTGCGCGCCCGGCGTGCGCAGAACCGCGTCTTCGGCGGCGTGCTGATGGCGATGGGCGCATTCCTGTTTGCATTCAAGCGCAGCGCGTAGAGGCTGCGGACCCGTTTCCTCATTCCCCCGGCACCACGGTGCCTGATAGATTCGAATCCATGTCCATGTGCGGCTCTGAACTCCACTCCCTCCCCGAAGGCGTCCAGCGCGTCTCCCGCGTGCTGCAGGACGCCGGCCACCCCCATTCGCCACGCATGCTCGACGACGCCTGCCGCACCGCGCAGCAGGCGGCCGACGCGCTCGGCATCTCCGTGGGGCAGATCGCCAAGAGCATCATCTTCCGCCGCAAGAGCGACGAAGTGGCGGTGCTGGTCATCACCTCGGGCGACAAGCGCGTGGACGAGAAGAAGGTCGATGCGCTGGTCGGCAAGACCGGCCGCGCCGATGCCGACTTCGTGAAGGCGCGCACCGGCTTCACCATCGGCGGCGTCTCGCCCGTGGGCCATGTGACCAAGCCCGTGGTGCTGATCGACCGCGAGCTGTTCCGCTTCGAGGAAATCTGGGCGGCCGCGGGCCATCCGCATGCGGTGTTCCAGCTGCGCCCGCATGACCTCGAAAAGCTCACCGGCGCGCCGGTGGCGGACGTGGTGTGAATTTCGACGAGGCCGAAACGCTCGCCGAACGCGCCATGGCCGTGCAGGCCATGGCGCAAGACGTGCCCTCGCCGTGCTCCTCGGTGTGCCGCATGGACCGCCTGAGCGGCTTCTGCGAAGGCTGCCTGCGCACCATTCCCGAGATCGCGGGCTGGAGCAAGATGGAAGACGAAACGCGGCGCCATGTGTGGCGAGCGATAGAGTTGCGGGCCAAGGCCGGCATCTGGCGGGCTCCAGCCGACACAGGAGACAGGCACGCATGAAGCACATCGACTTCTATCTCGACTTCATCTCGCCCTACGCGCATCTCGCGTTCGAACACCTGCCCGAGGCGCTCGAAGGCCTGAACTACAGCGTGGCGTACAAGCCGGTGCTGCTGGGTGCGCTGCTCAAGCAGCACGGGCAACTCGGCCCGGCAGAGATTCCGTCGAAGCGCAGCTGGACGTATCGCCACGTGCTCTGGCTGGGCCATGCGAACGGCATCGAGATCGAGATGCCGGCCTCGCATCCTTACAACCCGCTGGCTCACCTGCGGCTCGCGCTGTCGACCAGTGACGACGGCAGCATCAGCCGCCTTGTGGCAGAGACCGTCTTCCGCCACGTGTGGCGCGGCGGTGAAGAGCCTGGCGACGCCACGCGCCTTGCTGCGCTCACTGCACAGCTGAAGCCGAAGCGCGAAGCGAACAGCGACGAGAGCAAGGCCCTGCTCAAGCGCAACACCGACGAGGCCCTGCAGCTCGGCGTGTTCGGCACGCCGGCCTATGTGGTCGATGGCCGCCTGTTCTGGGGCTTCGACGGCCTCCAGATGCTGCGTGCCTATCTGATGGGCGACGCATGGTTCGACGGCCCGCAATGGACCTTGGCCGACCAGCGCCCATCCCTGCTGCGCAGCAGCAAGAACCAGGCACCTAGGTAAAACCCGGTAAGGGCCAAATTTCTTACAGGCTGAAACGCGCTGCGCGGGTTTCACCCTAATCCGTAAGCGTCGGTTCAGTTTCGCGCAAGGCTCGGGTCAGTCGCGCCTCCAAGAATGCCTCACGGTCCCGAATGCCGGGAACCGCAACGAACGCATACACAGGAGATGACCAATGGCAGCCACACTAGATTCGAGGGGAGTGCCGCATCCGGCCCCCCGGCCCATGTCAGCGGAGGAGAAGAAAGTCATCTTCGCCTCCTCGCTCGGCACCGTGTTCGAGTGGTACGACTTCTACCTCTACGGTTCGCTGGCCGCGATCATCGCGAAGCAGTTCTTCAGTGGCCTGGATGCGGGCGCGGCCTTCATCTTCGCGCTGCTGGCGTTCGCCGCCGGCTTCCTGGTGCGTCCGTTCGGCGCCATCGTGTTCGGCCGCCTGGGCGACATGATCGGGCGCAAGTACACCTTCCTGGTGACGATCCTGATCATGGGCCTGTCGACCTTCATCGTCGGCCTGCTGCCCAGCTACGCGACCATCGGCGTCGCGGCGCCGGTGATCCTGATCGCACTGCGCATGCTGCAGGGCCTGGCGCTCGGCGGTGAATACGGCGGTGCCGCCACCTACGTGGCCGAGCACTCGCCGCACGGCAAGCGCGGCGCCTACACCTCGTGGATCCAGACCACGGCAACGCTCGGCCTGTTCCTGAGCCTGCTGGTGATCCTGGGCGTGCGCGAATGGCTCGGCGAAGCGGTGTTCAACGACTGGGGCTGGCGCATTCCGTTCCTGGTGTCGATCCTGCTGTTGGGCATCTCGGTGTGGATCCGCCTGTCGCTGAGCGAATCGCCGGCCTTCCAGAAGATGAAGGCCGAGGGCAAGACCTCGAAGGCGCCGCTGTCCGAGTCGTTCGGCGAGTGGAAGAACCTGAAGATCGTCATCCTGGCGCTGGTCGGCCTCACCGCAGGCCAGGCGGTGGTCTGGTATTCGGGCCAGTTCTACGCGCTCTTCTTCCTGACTGCGCAGCTGAAGGTCGATGCGACCACGGCCAACCTGATGATCGCCGCCGCGCTGCTGCTCGGTACGCCGTTCTTCGTGGTGTTCGGCACGCTGTCGGACAAGATCGGCCGCAAGCCGATCATCATGGCCGGCTGCCTGCTGGCCGTGGTCACCTACTTCCCGGTCTTCAAGATGCTGACCGAAGCCGCCAACCCCGACCTGGCCCGCGCACAGGCCACGGCCGCCGTCACGGTGACGGCCGACCCGGCGACCTGCTCGTTCCAGGGCAATCCGGTGGCTCGCGAGATCGACTTCCGCAGCTCGTGCGACATCGCCAAGCGCTACCTCGTGCAGAACTCGGTGAGCTATGAGAACGTGGCCGGCGCGCCGGGTTCGAAGGCCATCGTGAAGATCGGCGACAAGTCGGTCGAGGCGCCGGTCGGCAACGTCGCGAACTCCAAGTTCGACGAGAACTCCGCCAAGGAAATCGCTGCCTTCAAGAAGGGCGTGGCCGAAGACCTGAAGGTTGCGGGCTACCCGGCCAAGGCCGACCCAGCCAAGATCAACAAGGTGATGACGGTGCTGCTGCTGTTCTGGCTGGTGCTGCTGGTGACCATGGTCTACGGCCCGATCGCGGCGATGCTGGTCGAGCTGTTCCCCACGCGCATCCGCTACACCTCGATGAGCCTGCCGTACCACATCGGCAACGGCTGGTTCGGTGGCCTGCTGCCGACCACGGCCTTCGCCATCGTGGCCTCCACCGGCAACATGTACAACGGGCTTTGGTATCCGATCATCATTGCCGGCATCACGCTGGTGGTGGGCACGATCTTCATCCGCGAAACCAAGAACGTGGACATCTACGCGAACGACTGAGCGTCGCTCGCACAGGAGGGCGCCATGCCCTCCGTTCAACAAAGAGGCTTCATGCCAACCGCATGAGGCCTTTTTCTTGAACCCCTCGAATCAATCAACCTCGTCAGGAGACAACACCCATGTGGAAACTCGTCGTCGGCTTCGTCATCTTTGCCGCCATTGCTCTGTACGTGATCTCCAAGGCCGGCGACAAGGTCGACATGTCGGGCGAGAAGCACGGTGGCGATACCACCACGCACGAGCCTGCGCCCGCCGCTGCGCCCAAGTAAGGCGCCGCCTTATCTCTTGAATTTGCCGTCGCTGACGATCGACAGGTCTACGAAGTCGATGCCCGTGTGGTCCGTCGGCGAGTAGCTCACGTCGAGCCCGCCGCCCACGTCGTACTGGAAGTTGTTGAGCGTGGCGATGAGCTTTGCGCGCGTGGGCTTCGGGCCCGTGCGGCGCAGCGCCTCCACCATCACCTTGGTGGCGACGAAGCCTTCGAGCAGCGCGGGCGACAGGTCGTTCTGGCCCTTGGCCTTGGCCAGCGCCAGCGCTTCCTTGATGAGCGGGTGGCCGAAGGAGCGCTCGTAGGGCAGCACCTGCGTGATGATCACGCCGGCACTCGCCGAGCCCAGTTCCTTGATGAAGCCCGAGGCCGCGTTGTTCGACAGCGTGATGATCTGCGCCGCCGAGCCCGCGGCGCGCAGCGCCTTGATGCCGTCGGTCACGGCAGTGCCCGAGCCGATCCACAGCACCGCCTGCGCGTTGGCCTTGGTCAGCTGCGGAACGATCGCCGCGAAGTCGGGCTTGTTGCGGTCGGCCAGCGCGACCACGGCCGGCTTCAGGTTAGCCTTCTCGAAGCCCTTGTTCGCGCCTTCCATCGCGTCCTTGCCGAAGGAGTCGTCGGCTTGCACCACGGCGATGCGTTGGATGCCGGTGGTCTGCAGGTGCTGCACGGCCTTCTCGGCCTCGCGCTGATAGGTCGAGCGCACGTTGAAGATGTTCTTCTGCAGCGGCTTGTGCAGCGCCATCGCACCCGTCGAAGGGCCGACCAACGCCACGCCGTACTTGTCGAGCAGCGGAATCACCGCGAGCGTGTTGGGCGTGCCGCGGTTGAGCAGCAGCGCGACGACCTTCTTGTCTTCGATGAGCACGCGCGTGTTTTCCAGCGAGCGCTTGGCGTCGAGGCCGTCGTCCATGCGGATCACCTCGATCTGCTCGCCGTTGATGCCGCCCTGGGCGTTGACCTGGTCGATGACCAGTTGCGAGCCCATGATGGTTTCCTTGACGCTGGCCGCCACCGGCCCCGAAAGATCGGCCGACTGGCCAATCAGGATCTGGGCCGATGCGCCCGGGGCCGCCATGGCCAGGAGCAGCGCCACGGCGCAGGACGTGAACGTCTTTTTCATCGAGCAAAGCCTTTCCACGAAGCGGAGTGCTTCTGTCAGCAGGTGTGTAATGTGTTGCTGAACGTCACTTGCCGCCAGTTCGCGGAAACCCTGTCAAACCAAGGTTTGCAGAATGCCCAGAGCCAACGGCCCGCCGGTTTTGCCGGCGGGCCGTTGGTTCGAAAGGCGTAGTCGAGGGGCGGGGCTCAGCGCTTGAAGCGCCCGTCGCTGATGATCGAAAGGTCCGCGAAGTCGATGCCGCTGTGGTCCTGCGGCGAATAGCTCACTTCAAGCCCGCCGCCCAGGTCGTAGCCCTTGAGGCCTTCGAGCGCAGCGACCATCTTCGCGCGCGTGGGCTTGGGGCCCGCGCGGCGCAGCGCCTCCACCAGCACCTTGGCCGAGGCGAAGCCTTCGAGCATGGCCGGCGACAGCTCCGCCTGGCCCTTGGCCTGTGCGAGTGCCTGGGCTTCCTTCACCATCGGCTGGCCGAGCGAGCGCTCGTTCGGGAACAC
The DNA here is from genome assembly GCF_900111625.1 of Variovorax sp. OV084. Lineage (NCBI taxonomy): Bacteria > Pseudomonadati > Pseudomonadota > Betaproteobacteria > Burkholderiales > Comamonadaceae > Variovorax > Variovorax sp. OV084. The sequence continues at coordinate 79,084 of NZ_FOII01000008.1, forward strand.
CTGCGTCACGATCACGCCCTTGCTCGCGTCTCCCAGCTGCTTGATGAAGCCCGAGGAGGCGTTGTTCGACAGCGTGACCACCTGCGCCGCCGAGCCGCCCGCGCGCAGCGCCTTGATGCCGTCGACCACGGCAACGCCCGAGCCGATCCACACCACGGCCTGCGCATTGGCGTCCTTGATGGCCGGCACGATGACCTTGTAGTCGGGCTTGTCGCGGTCGGCCGGAATGGTCACGACCGGCTTGGCCTTGCCCTTGGCGAAGCCGGTCATCGCGCCTTCGAGTGCGTCCGTGCCGAACGAGTCGGTCACGTGCACCACCGCGATCCGCGTGAGGCCGATGGTCAGCAGGTGCTGCACCGCCTTCTCGGCCTCGCGCTGGTAGGTGGCGCGCACGTTGAACACGTGCTTCTGCAGCGGCTTGTGCAGCACCATCGCGCCGGTGGAGGGGCCGATGAGCGCCACGTCGTACTTGTCGAGCCACGGGATGATGGCCTGCGAATGCGGCGTGCCGCGGCTCATGAACAGCGCCAGCACTTTCTTGTCTTCGATCAGCACGCGAGCGTTTTCGCTGGCGCGCTTCACGTCGAAGCCGTCGTCCATGCGCAGTATTTCGATCTTCTCGCCGTGGATGCCGCCCTGGGCGTTGACCGAATCGATCAGCAGCTGCGCGCCGCCGATGGTCTCGTTCACGCTCGCGGCCACCGAGCCGGTCACGCCGGTGGTCTGGCCGATCAGGATCTGGGCCGACGCACCCACGGCGCTGAGGGCCAGCAGGGCGGCGGCGCAAAGCATGCGCGTCTTTGTCATGGAAGTCTTTCGAGGGAATGCAGGAACTGGCGCGGAAACATGTGAAAACAAATGTCGTATTTGTTTCTGAAAGTGTCTGAAACTCCATCCGGACAAACCCCTGCGCGGCCACCGACCTTGTGACGCAATGCGCAAACCCGTCATGTAGCACTCCCTAGAATGTTTGCCCCACCCCCCAAGGCACTCATGACACAGGGCTCCATCCGGATTCGCGGCGCGCGCCAGCACAACCTCCAGAACCTCGACCTCGACATCCGCACCGGCGAGATGACGGTGGTCACCGGGCCCAGCGGCTCGGGCAAGTCCAGCCTCGTTTTCGACACCCTCTACGCCGAAGGCCAGCGGCGCTACGTGGAGACCTTCTCCGCCTACGCCCGCCAGTTCCTGGACCGCATGGACAAGCCGGCCGTCGACAAGGTGGAGGGCGTGCCGCCCGCCATCGCCATCGACCAGACCAACCCGGTGCGCTCCTCGCGCTCCACGGTCGGCACGATGACCGAGCTGAACGACCACCTGAAGCTGCTCTTCGCGCGCGCGGCCAACCTGTTCGACCGCGAAACCGCGCTGCCGGTGCGCCACGATTCGCCCGACAGCATCTACGCGCAGATCGTCGAGCGCGCGGCCGCGGCGGGCGATCCGCGCCTCGTGGTCACCTTTCCGGTCGAGTTGCCCGCGAGCACCACGGCCGAGGAAGTCACGCAGTGGCTGTCGGCCAGCGGCTTCACGCGCGTGCAGGCGGAGCGCGAGGTGGCCACGCCCACCGGGCCGCGCAAGGTGCTCGACGTGGTGGCCGACCGCTTCCGCGCCTCGAGCGCTGAGCGCTCGCGCGTGGTCGAGGCCATCGAGGTGGCGCTCAAGCGCGGCAGCGGGCGCGTCACCGTGCACGCCACGGGCGCCGAAGAAAACGCACCGACCGATGTGTGGAAGTTCTCCACCGGCCTGCACTGCCCCGAGAGCGACATCCGCTACGCCGACCCGATCCCGTCGATGTTCTCGTTCAACTCGGCCGTGGGCGCCTGCGAAACCTGCCGCGGCTTCGGCCGCGTGATCGGCGTCGACCTGGGCCTGGTGATTCCGAACGACAAGCTCACGCTGCGCGCCGGCGCCATCAAGACCATCCAGACGCCCGCCTGGAAGGAAGCGCAGGACGACCTCATGCGCCACGCCGAAACCGCCGGCATCCCGCGCGACACCCCCTGGAACAAGCTCACCGACGAGCAGAAGTACTGGGTGATCGAAGGCACGCCCAACTACAAGGAAGGCAACTGGAACAAGCAGTGGTACGGCGTGCGGCGCTTCTTCGGCTACCTGGAGAGCAAGGCCTACAAGATGCACATCCGCGTGCTCTTGTCCAAATACCGCAGCTACACGCCGTGCCCCACCTGCAGCGGCGCGCGCCTGAAGCTCGACAGCCTGCTGTGGCGCATCGGCAGCAAGGAAGACGCCGACGCGGTGCTGCCGCCCGAAAAACGCTTCATGCCCACGGGCGCCAAGTGGACGCGCGCGCAGCTCGAAGCCCTGCCGGGCCTGTGCCTGCACGACCTGATGCTGCTGCCCATCGAGCGGCTGCGCAGGCTCTTCGACCGCGTCGAGCACCACGGCAACGGCCACACGGTGAGCGAAGGCGAAACGCAGGCGCTGAAGCTGCTGTTCGAAGAAATCACCACGCGCCTGCGCTACCTGCACGACGTCGGCATCGGCTATCTCACGCTCGACCGCCAGAGCCGCACGCTGAGCGGCGGCGAAGTGCAGCGCATCAACCTCACGACGGCGCTTGGCACCTCGCTGGTCAATACGCTCTTCGTGCTCGACGAGCCCAGCATCGGCCTGCACCCGCGCGACATGAATCGCATCACCGAGGCCATGCTGCGCCTGCGCGATGCCGGCAACACGCTGGTGGTGGTCGAGCACGACCCGGCCGTGATGCTCGCCGCCGACCGCGTGATCGACATGGGCCCGGGCCCCGGCGCGCGCGGCGGGCAGATCGTGTTCGACGGCACCACCGACCAGCTGCGCGACGCCGATACGCTCACCGGCCAGTACCTGGGCGGGCGCAAGAAGATCGGCATGGGCTTCAAGCGGCTCGTGAGCGAGAACACGCACCGGCTCATTCTCGAAGGCGTGCGCGAGCACAACCTGAAGAACATCGCGGTCGAGTTTCCGCTGGCGCGCCTGGTGTGCGTCACCGGCGTCAGCGGCTCGGGCAAGTCCACGCTGATACAGGACGTGCTGGCGCCCGCGCTGATGCGCCACTTCGGCAAGGCCACGGAAACGCCCGGCGCGCACGACCGCATGCTCGGCGCCGACCACCTGGGCGACGTTGTGTTCGTCGACCAGTCGCCCATCGGCAAGACCGCGCGTTCCAACCCCGCGAGCTATGTGGGCGCGTGGGATGCCATCCGCGAGATCTTCGCCACTGCGGCGCTGTCGCGCCAGCGCGGCTACACCGCGAGCAAGTTCAGCTTCAACTCCGGCGACGGGCGCTGCCCGACCTGCGGCGGCTCGGGCTTCGAGCACGTCGAGATGCAGTTCCTGTCCGACGTGTACCTGCGCTGCCCCGATTGCGACGGCAAGCGCTACCGCCCCGAAATCCTCGAAGTGCGCGTGGAGCGCAAGGGCAAGAGCTACAACGTGGCCGACGTGCTCGACCTCACCGTGGCCGAAGCGGCCACGGTGTTCGAGGCCGACCGCGACGTGCTGCGCGTGCTGCAGCCGATTTCCGACGTGGGCCTGGACTACGTCAAGCTCGGCCAGCCCGTGCCCACGCTGAGCGGCGGCGAGGCGCAGCGCCTGAAGCTCGCGGGTTTCCTGGCCGAGGCTGCCAAGAGCGCGACCTCGAGCAAGCAGTCGGTGGCGCGCAAGGGCACGCTCTTCCTGTTCGACGAGCCGACCACCGGCCTGCACTTCGACGACATCGCGCGGCTGATGCGTGCGCTGCGCAAGCTGCTCGACGCCGGCCATTCGCTGATCGTCATCGAGCACAACCTCGACGTGATCCGCGCGAGCGACTGGCTCATCGACCTCGGCCCCGAAGGCGGCGAGGGCGGTGGCCAGGTGGTGGCAGAAGGCACGCCGGAGCAGCTGCGCGAGAACCGCGCCTCGCTCACCGGCGCCGCGCTGGCCGACTACGAGCTGGCCATCGGCCCCGACGCCTACAAGGTGGCCGAGCGCGCCGCGCGCCGCTACATCGCCAATGCGAAGACGGCGCCGGGCAGCAACGCGATCGAGATCGTCAACGCGCGCGAGCACAACCTGAAGAACCTCAGCGTCGACATTCCGCGCGGCAAGTTCAGCGTGGTGACCGGCGTGAGCGGCTCGGGCAAGTCGACGCTGGCCTTCGACATTCTTTTCAACGAAGGGCAGCGCCGGTACCTCGAATCGCTCAACGCCTATGCGCGCAGCATCGTGCAGCCGGCAGGCCGGCCCGAGGTGGACGCGGTGTACGGCATTCCGCCGACCGTGGCCATCGAGCAGCGCCTGTCGCGTGGCGGCCGCAAGAGCACGGTGGGCACCACCACCGAGGTGTGGCACTTCCTGCGGCTGCTGTACGTGAAGCTGGGCATCCAGCACTGCATTCACGACGGCGCTGCCGTGCAGCCGCAGACGCCCGACAGCATCGCCGCGCAGCTGATGCGCAACTTCAAGGGCCAGCACATCGGCCTGCTCGCGCCGCTGGTGAGCAACCGCAAGGGCGTGTACACCGAGCTGGCCGACTGGGCGCGCCCGCGCGGCTTCACGCACCTGCGCGTGGACGGCGACTTCCTGCCGACCACCGGCTTCCCGCGCATCGACCGCTTCAAGGAGCACAGCATCGAGCTGCCCGTGGCCAGCCTCGACGTGCTGCCATCGAAGGAGACCGAGCTGCGCGAGGCGCTGACCAAGGCGCTCGAACACGGCAAGGGCGTTGTGCACGTGCTGAGCCAGCTTGACGGCCTGCGCGCCGCGATGATGGCGGGCGTGTCCGCCGCCGGCATCGGCCGCGTGAACGTGTTCTCCACGCTGCGCGCCTGCCCGGTGTGCAGCACCAGCTACGCCGAGCTCGACCCGCGCCTGTTCAGCTACAACAGCAAGCACGGCTGGTGCCCCGATTGCGTGGGCACGGGCGTCAAGCTCAGCAAGGACCAGCGCAAGGTGTTCGACGACTCCGTGCTGGCCGACGACAACAAGGGCCGCGAGCAGACCTTTGCAGAACCCGAGGTCGAGGACCTGGCCGACGTGGTCTGCCCGACCTGCGAGGGCACGCGCCTGAACGCCACGGCCCGCGCCGTGGGGTTCGGCACCGCGGCCGACGGCTCGGGCGGCATCGGCATCACCGAGCTGGCGCGCATGAGCGTGACCGAGGTGCGCCAGTGGTTCGAGGGGCTGACGCTCACGGGCCGCGAGGCGGAGATCGCGCGCGACCTCGTGCCCGAGATCAAGAGCCGGCTCGAATTCCTCGAAGAAGTGGGCCTGGGCTACCTCACGCTCGACCGTGGCGCGCCCACGCTTTCAGGCGGCGAGGCGCAGCGCATCCGCCTGGCGGCGCAGCTCGGCAGCAACCTGCAGGGCGTGTGCTACGTGCTCGACGAGCCGACCATCGGCCTGCACGCGCGCGACAACCAGATCCTGCTCGACGCGTTGCACAAGCTCGGCGACAAGGGCAACACGCTGGTGGTGGTGGAGCACGACGAAGACACCATCCGCCGCGCCGACCACATCATCGACATCGGCCCGAGCGCGGGCAAGCGTGGCGGCCGGCTGGTGGCCGAGGGCTCGGTGGCCGACATCCAGAACGCCGGCGATTCGCAGACCGGCCGCTACCTGCGCGATGCCATCAAGCACCCGCTGCAGGCGCGCCGCCTCGTGCCTTCGCCCAACCCCAAGGCCACGGACAACGGCGAATGGCTCACCGTGCACGGCGCCGACCTGCACAACCTGCAGGACGTGACCGCCACGCTGCCGCTGCATCGCCTGGTGGTGGTCACGGGCGTCAGCGGCTCGGGCAAGTCGACGCTCGCGCGCGACGTGTTGCTGGCCAACGTGCATGGCATCGTGGTGCAGCGCATGACCAAGGCGGGCCGCGATGCCGACGCCGCCGGCAAGCGCCCGGCGTGGGCCGGCTGCAGCAAGGTCGAGGGCTACGAGACCATCGACCGCGTGCTCGAAGTCGACCAGACGCCCATCGGCAAGACGCCGCGCAGCTGCCCGGCCACCTACATCGGCTTCTGGGACACCATCCGCAAGCTCTTCGCCGACACGCTCGAAGCCAAGGCGCGCGGCTACGGCCCGGCGCGCTTCAGCTTCAACACCGGCGAAGGTCGCTGCCCCGGTTGCGACGGCGCGGGCGTGCGCACCATCGAGATGAGCTTCCTGCCCGACGTGAAGGTGCCCTGCGAGGTGTGCCACGGCGCGCGCTTCAACCCCGAGACGCTGGCCGTGAGCTGGCGCGGCAAGAGCATCGGCGACGTGCTGAAGATGGAAGTCGACGAGGCCGTCGAGTTCTTCGCGAGCATGCCCAACATCGCCCACCCGCTGCAGCTGCTGAAGGATGTGGGGCTCGGCTACCTCACGCTGGGGCAACCCTCGCCCACGCTCTCGGGCGGCGAGGCGCAGCGCATCAAGCTGGTGACCGAGCTGAGCAAGGTGCGCGACGACATCACCCGCCGCGGCCAGAAGGCGCCGCACACGCTGTACGTGCTCGACGAGCCGACCGTGGGCCTGCACATGGCCGACGTCGAGAAGCTGATCCACGTGCTGCACCGGCTGGTGAACGGCGGCCACAGCGTGGTGGTGATCGAGCACGACCTCGACCTGATCGCCGAGGCCGACTGGATCCTCGACCTCGGGCCCGAGGGCGGCAACGCCGGTGGGCGCATCGTCGCGGCGGCGCCGCCGGAAGAAGTGGTGCGGCTCGGCACGCACACCGGCGTGGCCTTGGCGCCAGTGCTGGCGCGATAGACAGGGCAGGGCGGGGCTTGCCCCCGCCTTCTTCCTCCTCCTCTTATTTCTGGATATCGCCCAGGCAGAGGTACTTGATCTCCACGTAGTCGTCCATGCCGTGGTGCGAGCCTTCGCGCCCCAGGCCCGACTGCTTCACGCCGCCGAAGGGCACGTGCTCGGTGGCGATCACGCCGGCGTTGATGCCGACCATGCCGTATTCCAGCGCTTCCGCCACGCGAAAGATCCGGCCCACGTCGCGTGTGTAGAAGTAGCTCGCGAGGCCGAACTCGGTGTTGTTTGCCGCGTCGATGCCGTCCTGCTCGGTCTTGAAGCGGAACACGGGCGCGAAGGGGCCGAAGGTTTCTTCGCGTGCGCACAGCATGTCGGGCGTGGCCTCGGCAATCACGGTCGGCTCGAAGAACTGGCCCTGCATCCTGTGGCCGCCCGCCAGCACCTTGCCACCCTTGGCAATGGCGTCGGCCACATGGCGCTGCACCTTGTCGATGGCCGCATCCTCGATCAGCGGGCCCTGCGTCACGCCGTCCTCGAAGCCGTTGCCGACCTTGAGCGCCCTGACCTTGGCCGCGAACTTCTCGACGAAGGCGTCGTAGATGCCTTCCTGCACATACAGCCGGTTCGCGCACACGCAGGTCTGGCCGGCGTTGCGGTACTTGCTCGCGATGGCGCCTTCGACCGCCGAATCCACATCCGCGTCGTCGAACACCAGGAAAGGTGCGTTGCCGCCCAGTTCCAGCGACAGCTTCTTGACCGTCGGCGCGCACTGGCTCATCAGGATGCGGCCCACTTCGGTGGAGCCAGTGAAGCTCAGGTGGCGCACGACGTCGCTCTCGCACAGCTCCTTGCCGATCGCGATGCTGTTCTGGCTGTCGGCCGTGAGCACGTTGAGCACGCCCGCCGGAATGCCGGCCCGCACGGCCAGCTCCGCAGCGGCCAGCGCGGTCAGCGGCGTGAGTTCGGCCGGCTTGATGACCACCGTGCAGCCCGCGGCCAGTGCCGGCGCCACCTTGCGGGTGATCATGGCCAGCGGAAAATTCCACGGCGTGATCGCCGCGCACACGCCGATGGGCTGCTTCATCACCAACAGGCGGCGGTTGTTGTCGAACTGCGGCAGCACCTCGCCGTTCACGCGCTTGGCTTCCTCGGCAAACCACTCGATGAAGCTCGCGCCGTAGGCGACCTCGCCCTTGGCTTCGGCAAAAGGCTTGCCCTGCTCGGCGGTCATCAGGCGGCCCAGGTCTTCGGTGTTGGCGATCAGCAGGTCGAACCACTTGCGCAGCACGATGCTGCGCTCCTTGCCGGTCTTGCCGCGCCAGGCGGCGAGCGCCTTGTTGGCGGCGGCGATGGCGTGCGCGGCGTCTGTGCGCGTGAGGTTGGCCACGTCGACCAGCTTCCGGCCGGTGGCCGGGTCGTTCACGTCGAAGCGGCTCGCGCCCGCAATCCACTCGCCTGCGATCAGCGCATCGGTCTTGAGCAAGGTCGGGTCGTTCAGCAGTGCCAGGGGAGATGTCTTCGTGTCCATGGTGTCGTGTTGTCTCTAAAGAAATGAGTAGCCGGTGCAAGCACCCGGTTCAGCGGAAAGGTACGCCGGGAAGCACGCAGAGCATTTCGTAAAGCAGATTGGCCCCGAGCAGCGCAGTGTTTCCGCTCGTGTCGTACGGCGGGCTGACCTCTACCAGGTCGGCGCCCACCACGTTCAGCCCGCGGCAGCCGCGCACGATCTCCAGCGCCTGCGGCACGGTGAGCCCACCGATCTCCGGCGTGCCGGTGCCACCGGCGAACGAGGGATCGATGCCGTCGATGTCGAAGCTGATGTAGACCGGATGCGTCGGCCCGATGCGCTCGCGCACCTGCGCCATCAGCGGCGCCAGCGACTGGTACCAGACCTCGTGCGCCTGCACCACTGTGAAGCCCTGTTCGCGCGGCCAGTCGAAATCGTCCGCCGCATAGCCGGTGCCGCGCAGGCCGATCTGCCAGACCTTGTCGCAGGCCAGCAGGCCCTCTTCGACGGCGCGCCGGAACGGTGTGCCGTGCGCGATGCGCTCGCCGAACATGTCGTCGTTCACGTCCGCATGCGCATCCACATGCACCAGCGCCACCGGGCCATGTTTGCGCGCCAATGCGCGCAGGATCGGCAACGCGATGGTGTGGTCGCCGCCCAGCGTCAGCGGCGCGCAGCCGGCGGCCAGCACCGTGTCGTAGAAGTCCGAGATGATGTCGATCGATTTTTCGAGCGAATAGGTGTTGATCGGCACGTCGCCCAGGTCGGCCACGTTCAGCTTGTCGAAAGGCGCCGCGCCGGTGGCCATGTTGTAGGGCCGCAGCAATGCCGACTCCGCACGGATCTGGCGCGGCCCGAAGCGCGCGCCCGGCCGGTTGGAAGTGCCGATGTCCAGCGGCACGCCGATGAATGCCGCGTCCAGCCCTGCCGGAGACGTTGCAGCGGGCAGCCGCATCATCGTGCCGGGGCCGGCGAAGCGCGGCATGGTGTTGCCGCCCAGCGGCTGGTTCGGTGTTGTGGTGGTGGGCATCGTGCGTGTGCGGGTTCAACGCCGCCGGCCGCGCAGCCATTCGAGCGCGAGCAGCAGCGTGGTGGTGAAGATGATCAGCAGCGTCGCCACGGCGGCGATGGTGGGCGAGATGTTCTCGCGGATGCCGGTGAACATCTGGCGCGGCAGCGTGACCTGGTCCGGCCCCGCGAGGAACAGCGTGACCACGACCTCGTCGAATGAAGTGGCAAAGGCGAACAGCGCGCCCGAGATCACGCCCGGCGCAATCACCGGCAGCGTGACGCGCATGAAGGTCCTGAACGGTGTCTCGCCCAGGCTCAGCGATGCGCGCACCAGGTTCTGGTTGAAGCCGGCCAGCGTGGCGAGCACCGTGGTCAGCACGAAGGGCGCGCCCAGCGCCGCATGCACCACGATCAGCCCGAAGTAGGTGTCGGCCAGGCCGATGGGCGCGAAGTAGAGATACGTGGCGACGCCCACCACCACGATCGGCACCACCATCGGCGAGATCAGCACGCTCATGAGCAGGCCCTTGAAGGCGAAGCTCGTGCGCGACAACCCCACCGCCGCCAGCGTGCCCAGCACGGTGGCCAGCACCGTGGCGGCCGGCGCGACGATGAAACTGTTGCGCGCCGCGCGTGCCCACTCGGGCGATTCGAAGAGGTTGCGATACCACCGCAGCGACCAGCCGGGAATCGGGTAGGCCAGGAACGAACTGTCGGAGAACGACAGCGGAATCACCACCAGGATCGGCGCCAGCAGGAAGGCCAGCACCGCGACACAGCCGCCGCGCACCAGCCACCAGCCGAGCTTGTCGGCGAAGGTGGCATAGGCCGGGAATTGGGGAAGCTTCAACATGCTTGTCTGTCTTTCATGCGGCTTTTCGTGCTACTCAACCGAGGCTCAGCTCAGCCTTGCCGATGCGGCGGTACACGGCATACAGAATCAGCGTGGCGACCAGCAGCACGGAGCCCAGTGCGCACGCCATGCCCCAGTTGATTTCGACATTGGTGTAGCGCGCGATGTAGTAGCTCAGCATCTGGTCGTCCGCGCCGCCGAGCAGCGCCGGCGTCACGTAGTAGCCGATCGCCAGGATGAAGACCAGCAGCGCGCCGGCGCCGATGCCCGGGTAGGTCTGCGGCACGTACACGCGGAAGAAGGCCGCCAGCGGCGAGCTGCCCAGCGAGACGGCCGCGCGCAGGTAGGTGGGCGGCACGCTCTTCATGACGCTGTACAGCGGCAGGATCATGAAGGGCAGCAGGATGTGCACCATCGCGATGATCACGCCGGTGCGGTTGAACAGCAGCGCCAGCGGATGGTCGATCAGGCCGATGCCCATGAGGCCCCGGTTGACCAGCCCCTCGGACTGCAGCAGCACGATCCAGGCCGCCACGCGCACCAGGATGGAAGTCCAGAACGGCACCAGCACCAGGATCATCAGCACGTTGGCCTTGCGCGCGGGCAGCGTCGACAGCCACCACGCCAGCGGATAGGCCAGCAGCAGGCAGAAGAAGGTGACGACGGCGCTGATCTGGAAGGTGCGCAGCAGGATGCCGGCAAAGGCGCGCTGGTCGGCGGGCATGCGCTCGACCTCGCCGGCCACGTCGCGCCGCAGGTCGACCGAGGCGAGCAGGTAGTCGGGCGTCCAGCGCGAGCCGTTCTTGGCAATCGCCTGCCAGTACGGCGCCTCGCCCCAGCGCGGGTCGAGCTCCAGCATGCGCGCCTTGACCTCTTCCGGCGTGCCGGCAATCGGCAGCGCACGGAAGGTGCCCATCACCAGCGAGCGGGCGCCGGCGATCTCGGTGTTGAGGCGGCGCGCCAGGGCGCCCGCGTCGGAGCTGTCGGGCAGCTGGGCGAGATCGGCCGCGATGGCTGCAAAGGCCGCTGGCGCGGGCGCCTCCTTGCGGTTCCAGCCGTCGAGAGCGCGCACGGTGCGCGGCAGCGCGTTGGCCACCTCGGGGTTTTCTACCGCACGCTGCAGCAGCGCCACGATGGGCACCAGCAGCGTCAGCAGCAGAAACACCAGCAGCGGCACCGTGAGCGCAAACGCGCGCCACTTTCGGCGGGCTTCGGCGCGCGCCAGCGCACGCCGCAGTTCGCCGGGCGGCGCTTCTGCTGGAACCAGGGGGACAGACGTTGCCGCGTGCATGGACTCTTTCGCGCTCGCTCGTTTGCCCGTTTACTGCGTGGCCCAGGATGCGAAGCGCTTCTCGAGCGCCTCGCCCTGGTCGGCCCAGAAGCCGACGTTGAACTGCAGCGCATCCTTGGCGTTGGTCGACGAGGTCGGCAGGTCGGCCAGCACCTTGCTGCTCAGCGAAGTCAGCGCCTTGGTGTTGGTGGGGCCGTAGGCGATGTTCTGGGCATAGACCGCCTGGTTGGCCGGTTGCATCGCGAACTGGATGTACTTCAGCGAGGCTTCCTTGTTCGGTGCGCCCTTCGGGATCACCAGGTAGTCGAGGTCGTAGATGCCGCCCGGCCAGTAGATCTTGAGGTCGCGCCCTTCGCGGTTGGCCGCGTCGATGCGGCCGTTGTAGACGGTGGTCAGCACCACGTCGCCGGCCACCAGGAACTGCGGCGGCTGCGCGCCGGCCTCCCACCACTGGATGTTCGGCTTGAGTTCGGTGAGCTTCTTGAATGCGCGGTCGGCGCCTTCCTTGGTGCCGAGCACCTTGTAGACATCGGCCGGCTTCACGCCGTCGGCCATGAGCGCGAACTCGAGGTTGTAGCGCGCGCCCTTGCGCATGCCGCGCTTGCCGGGGATCTTCTTCACGTCCCAGAAATCGGCCCAGCTGCTGGGCGCGGTCTTGAGCTTCTCGCCGTTGTAGGCCATCACGGTCGACCACACGAAGAGGCCCACGCCGCAGTCGGTGACGGCGGCCGGCAGGAAGTCGGCCTTGCTGCCGATCTTGGAATAGTCGAGCTTCTCGAACAGGCCCTCGTCGCAGCCGCGTGCCGCGTCGGGCGACTCGACCTCGACCACGTCCCAGGTGACCTTCTTCGTCTCGACCATGGCCTTGATCTTGGCCTGCTCGCCGTTGTATTCGACCGGAATGATCTTGGTGCCGGTCTTCTCGAAGGGCTCGTAGTAGGCCTTCTTCTGCGCATTGGCGTTGGCGCCGCCGAAGTTGACCACGGTGAGCTGCTGCTGGGCAAAGGCCGGCAGTGCGAAGCTGGCGGCGACGGTGCAGGCGAGGAGAGTCTTTTTCATGGTGGAAGTCTTCCTGGGTGATGAAAGCAAAGAAAGGAAACGAGGGAACAACAAGCCGGATTCAGGAGGCATAGATGCGCGCATGCGCCGTCGGAAATTCGAGCACCACCGCTTCGCCGGCCTGCGGCGCGGCGGCACCTTCGAGGCCGTTCAGCGGCAGCTTCACGGTGGCTTCGGCCTGGTCGCCGCCGACGCTGCACAGCAGCCGCAGGTGGTCGCCGAAGTAGATGACGCGCGCCACCTGGGCGGCGAGCATGTTGGCGCGCGGCGCGGGCGGACTGCGGTGCAGCACCACCCGCTCGGGGCGGATGCAGGCCTCGACGGTCGCGCCCGCGGCAGCGCCGCTGACGTTGAGCCCGTGCAGCACGCGGCCGTCGGGCAGCTTCATTTCTGCATGCTCGCCACTGCGGCCCTGTTGGCCCAGCTGGCCCTTGAGCACCGTGTTGTCGCCGACAAAGCCGGCCACGAAGCGGTTGGAAGGCGTCTCGTACAGCCGGTCGACCGTGTCCAGCTGCTGGATCACGCCTTCGTTGAACACCGCCACGCGGTCGCTCATGGTGAGCGCCTCGCCCTGGTCGTGCGTCACGTAGACGAAGGTCACGCCCAGCTGGCGGTGCAGGTCCTTGAGCTCGATCTGCATGTGCTCGCGCAGCTGCTTGTCGAGCGCGCCGAGCGGCTCGTCCATCAGCACCAGCTGGGGCTCGAACACCAGCGCGCGCGCCAGCGCCACGCGCTGCTGCTGGCCGCCCGAGAGCTGGCCGGGCAGGCGGTCGGTCATGCCGCGCAGCTGCACCATGTCGAGCGCGCGCTGCACGCGGCGCTGCTGCTCGTCCTTGGGCACCTTGCGCACGGTGAGCGGATAGGCCACGTTCTGGCCCACGCTCAGGTGCGGAAACAGCGCGTAGTTCTGGAAGACCATGCCGAAGTTCCGCTTGTGCGGCGGCGTGCCGGTGATCTGCTTGCCGTCGAGCAGGATCTCGCCCGAGGTCGGCGATTCGAAGCCCGCCAGCATCATCAGCGTGGTGGTCTTGCCCGACCCCGAAGGCCCGAGCAGGCTCAGGAACTCGCCACGGTGAATGTCCAGATCGAGCTGGCGCACCACCAGGTGTTCGCCGTCGTAGGTTTTCTGGACGCGCTGGAAGCGCACCAAGGGTTCTGCTGTCATGGAGGAGGAATTAAGGAAAGGATCTGTCGATCAGCGCAGTGCGGCGAAGCTGTCCGCGAGAAGCGCCAGGCCTTCGTCCACAAGCAAGTCGGATGCCGTGAGCGGCACCAGTACGCGAATTACATTGCCGTAGGTGCCGCATGACAGCAGGATTAACCCGCGCCGCGCCGCCTCCGCGACCACCTTGCGGGTCAGCGCGGCATCGGGGTGCGACGTGTCGCCCTGCTCGAACAGCTCGACGGCCACCATGGCGCCGAGCCCGCGCACGTCGCCGATGGCAGGCACATCGGCCGCGATGCGGCGCAGGCCGGCCGTGAGCCGCTCGCCCAGCGCCCGGCTGCGCGCCAGCAGTTGCTCGTCGTCGAACACTTTCAGCACCGCGAGCGCCGCGGCGCAGCCGATGGGGCTGCCGGCATAGGTGCCGCCCAGGCCGCCGGGCGCGGGGGCGTCCATTACCTCGGCGCGGCCCACCACGCCGGAGATGGGGAAGCCGCCCGCCATCGACTTGGCGGTGGTGATCAGGTCGGGCGCCACGGGCCACTGCTCGCTGGCGAACCAGGTGCCGGTGCGGCCCGCGCCGGTCTGCACCTCGTCGGCAATGATCAGGATGCCGTGGCGGTCCGCCAGCGCGCGCAGGCCTTCGACGAAGTCGTTGGGCGCCACGTAGAAGCCGCCCTCGCCCTGCACCGGCTCCAGGATGAAGGCCGCCACGCGCTCGGGCTCGATGTCGTTCTTGAACAGCAGCTCGACCGAATGCAGTGCATCGTCCACGCTCACGCCGTGCAGCGCATTCGGGTACAGCGCATGGAACACCTCGCCCGGGAACGGGCCGAAGCCGATCTTGTACGGGGCCACCTTGCCGGTGAGGCCGAGCGTCATCATCGTGCGGCCGTGGTAGCCGCCGGTGAAGGCAATGACGCCGGGGCGCCGGGTGTGGGCGCGGGCGATCTTGACGGCGTTCTCCACCGCCTCGGCGCCGGTGCTCAGGAAGATCGACTTCTTCGCGAACGCGCCCGGTGCCAGTGCATTCAGGCGCTCGGCCAGCTCCACATAGGGCTCGTAGGCCACCACCTGGAAGCAGGTGTGCGAATAAAGATCTACCTGCGCCTTGACGGCGGCGCTGATCTCCGGATGGCAGTGGCCGGTGTTGAGCACCGCGATGCCGCCGGCGAAGTCGATGTAGCGGCGGCCCTCGACGTCCCACAGTTCGGCGTTGGCGGCCCGGCTGACGAAGATTTCATGGGCCTGGCCGACGCCGCGGGCGACGGCCGCATTGCGGCGGGCCATGAGGGCGGCGTTGCTGAGGTGGGGTTCGCGTTGCATGGTACGACCTGTGCTTTGGTGCTGTGAAGAAGGAATCCCGGCACTCTAGGTCGCGCGATTCGATCCAGCCATGTACACCGGAAGTGATCGCCCGGAAGACTGTACTGGTCTTGTATCCTGTACATACTTTCCTCAATATGGTGCAGGCCGGACTGCCGGAGACACCCCCGATGCTCATTCTTCGCCCCGAACAGCCGACGCCGCTGGTAAGCCAGATCGTGGAAGGGCTGCGCGGACTGATAGGCGCCCAGAAGCTCAAGGCCGACAGCAAGCTGCCGTCGATCCGCGCCTTTGCCGCGGCCCACGGCGTCAGTGTCTTCACGGTGGTCGAGGCCTACGACCGGCTGGTGGCGCAGGGCCTGCTGGTCTCGCGCGCCAACGCGGGCTTCTTCGTCAAGCGGCGCAGCGAAGACAGCGCCGCCGGTGCGGCCAGCGTGCCCCGCCCGGACCCCCGCTTCGACGCCCGCTGGTATCTGCAGCAGATCTTCGAGAACCGCAACCTCCCGCTCAAGCCCGGCTGCGGCTGGCTGCCGCACGACTGGCTGTTCGAGGACGGCATGCGCCGCAGCCTGCGCCACCTGGCCTCCGAAGGCACCGACATCGGCGGCTACGGCCTGCCCTTCGGCCACATGGCGCTGCGCATGGCAACGGCCGAGGCGCTGTCGGAGCAGCAGATCGTGGTCGAGGCTGCGCAGGTCCTGCTGACCCAGGGTTCCAGCCAGGCGCTGGACCTGGTCGCGCGCCGCCTGCTGAAGCCGGGCGATTCGGTGCTGGTGGACGACCCGGGTTATCCGAACCTGATGTTCATGCTGCGCTTCCTGGGCGTGGAGATCATCGGCGTGCCGCGCACCCCGACGGGCTACGACATGCCCGCGCTCGAGGCGCTGCTCGCGGTGCACCGGCCCAAGGCCTTCTTCACCCAGCCCCGGCTGCAGAGCCCGACCTGCTCGATGGCTTCGCTGCCGCAACTGGTGCAACTGCTCCAGCTGGCCCAGACGCACGATTTCACGCTGGTAGAGAACGACATCTACGCCGAGATGGACGCATCGATGCGCCCCTCGCTCGCCAGCCTGGGGCAACTGCGCCGCGTGGTCTACGTGGGCAGCTACTCGAAGACCATCTCGCCGAACATCCGCGTCGGCTATGTGGTCGCCCAGCCGGAGCTGCTCGAAGAGCTGGCGCAGCTCAAGATGGTTTCGGGCCTCACCTCGTCCGACATCACCGAGCGCCTGGCCTTCGGCACCGTGACCGACGGCCGCTGGCGCAAGCATCTCAAAGCCCTGCGCGACAGGCTCGCGCAGGCGCAAGGCAGTGTCGCGAGGCGGCTGGACGGGCTTGGCTTCGAGCTGTTCCATGAAGCCGCGGCCGGCATGTACCTGTGGGCCCGGCACCCGGACATTGCCGACAGCGCCGAGCTCTCGCGGCGCGCCGCGGCGGAAGGCATCATGCTCGGCCCGGGCCAGCTGTTCCTGGTCAACCCGCATCCCACCGGCTGGCTCCGATTCAACGTGGCCTTCAGCGAAGACGAGCGGCTGTGGCGCTTTCTTGAGCGCAACATCGAAGAGCACAGGCACGACTGACGGTTGGCAGGACCGGGGCTCGCAAAGGCCAGCAAGCAGGCGCACAATGGCTCGAACCCTTGGCGCAGGCGCATCCTGAATCAGCCATGGTGGAGTGAACATGTGAGGGGATGAAGCGCCGTGCCGGGGGCTACGCAAGGAGCCGCGCCATGACCCGCTTCATCGATGTTCACAGCCTGGTCCGCCTGGTGGACGAGACAGGCATTCCCCAGTTCCTCACCGCGCTGGCCGACGCGCTGCGCGACGACTTCCTGCGGTGGCGCGAGTTCGACAAGAAGGCGCGCGTGGCCAGCCATTCGCACCTGGGCGTGATCGAGTTGATGCCCGTGGCCGACGACGGCGCCTATGCCTTCAAGTACGTCAACGGACATCCGCACAACACGCAGGTCGGGCTGCCGACAGTCATGGCTTTCGGCGTGCTGGCGGAAGTCGATACGGGCTATCCGGTGCTGCTGTCGGAGCTCACGCTCACCACCGCGTTGCGCACGGCCGCCACCTCGGCGATGGCGGCGCAGGCCTTGGCGCGACCCGATTCGCGCAGCCTCGCGCTGATCGGCAACGGCTCGCAGAGCGAGTTCCAGGCACTGGCTTTTCATGCGCTATTGGGCATCGAAGAAGTGCGCGTGTTCGACACCGACCCGCACGCCACCGACAAGCTGGTGCGCCACCTGTCGGCCTGCACGTCGCTGGACATCGTGCGCGCGCACTCCGTGGCCGAGGCGGTGCGCGGCGCCGACATCGTCACCACCGTCACCGCCTGCCAGGGGCGTGCGACCGTGCTCACGCCCGACATGATCGAGCCCGGCATGCACATCAACGCCGTGGGTGGCGATTCGCCCGGCAAGACCGAGCTGCACCCCGACGTGCTGCGCAAGGCGCGCGTGTTCGTCGAGTACGAGCCGCAGACCCGCGTCGAGGGCGAGATCCAGCAGATGCCCGCCGACTTTCCGGTGCACGAGCTGTGGCGCGTGCTGCTCGGCGAAGTGTCCGGCCGCGAGACCCCCGCACAGGTCACGCTGTTCGATTCGGTGGGCTTCGCGCTGGAGGACTACACGGCGCTGCGCTACATCCAGCGCCTTGCCACGGAGCGCGGCATCGGCCAGCAGATTGCGCTGGTGCCCGAGCTCGATGACCCGAAGGACTTGTTCGGCCTCACGGCCTCGGGCCGGCGACGGGCAGTGCTGCGGCGTGCGGCATGATGGGCGGCTTCATCACCGCCGATCCTGCTTTTTTCCATGCTCACCATCTACAACGACCAGCACGTTCTTCATCAGGGCAAAGTCGAGATGTTCCGCGGCGAACTCGTGCCGTGCTTCGAGGTGCCTGCCCGCGTCGACCATGTGAAGCATGAGCTGGAGCGCAGGGGCCTCGGCGCGCTGCAGACGCCCGACGCCTTCGACGAGGCGCTTCTGGCCAAGGTGCATGCTCCGCGTTACCTGGACTTCATCGCGCATGCATGGGAAGAGTGGGTCGCGCTGGACCCGACCAACGTCTCGCGTGATGCGCTGCCTTCGTACTGGCCCACGCGCGGCATGCGCACCGACGTGCTGCCGAAGAGCTTTCCGGCGCGCATGGGGCTGTTCTCTTTCGATGCGGGCACGCCGCTGATGGCCGGCAGCTGGGCGGCGGCGCGGCATGGCGCGGCCTGTGCGTGGACCGCGGCGCAGCGCGTCATTGGCGGCGAGCGCGCTGCCTTCTCGCTCTCGCGGCCGCCGGGTCACCATGCCGGCGCCGACTTCTTCGGCGGCTATTGCTTCATCAACAACGCCGCCGTCGCGGCGCAGGCGCTGCGTGACGCGGGCGTCGAACGCGTGGCCGTGCTCGATGTGGACTACCACCACGGCAACGGCACGCAGGCCATCTTCTACGAGCGCAGCGACGTGCACTTCGCGAGCCTGCACGGCGACCCGCTGACCGATTACCCGTACTACCTGGGCCACGCCGACGAGCGCGGCGCGGGGCAGGGCGAGGGTTTCAACCACAACCTGCCGCTGCCGCGCGGCACGGACTTCGCGGCCTGGCGCGCGGCGCTGAAGACCGCGCTCGAGCGCATCGCGGCGGTGAAGGCCGGCGCGCTCGTGGTCTCGCTCGGCGTCGACACCTTCGAGGGCGATCCGATCTCGGGCTTCAAGCTCAAGAGCGACGACTACCTGCGCATGGGCGAAGACCTGGCGCGCGCGGGACTGCCGACGGTGTTCGTGTTCGAGGGCGGCTATGCGGTGGCCGAAGTGGGCGTGAATGCTGTGAACGTGCTCGAAGGTTTCGGGCAGGCGTAGTCAGCACATGCCGCGCTGACGCGCAGGCGACTCGGATGCCGCGAATGGCCCTGTTTTCCCCGGGAAATCAGGGGAGCCCCGATTGCCTTCCCCAACGGGGCGGGGCCCAATCGGCGCTTTCAAAGTCAGGATCCAGTCAGCCATGCTCCGCCGCACCACATTCCTCCGCGCCGCCGCCGCGCTCGCCGCTTGCGGCCTTGTTTCTCCCATGGCGGCGTTCGCGCAAGGCTTTCCCGCCAAGCCCATCAAGCTGGTGATCGCTTTCCCGGCCGGCGGCCCGACCGACATCACCATGCGCCAGCTTGCGGAGAACGCGAGCAAGATCCTCGGCCAGCCGGTGATCATCGACAACAAGCCCGGCGCCGGCGGCACGCTGCCCGCGCAGGCGCTGCAGACCTCGCAGCCCGATGGCTACACCGTCGCGCAGATCCCGCTCGGCGTGTTCCGCCTGGGCTACACCACCAAGATCAACTGGGACCCGCTGAAGGACATCACGTACGTCATCAACGTCACGGGCTACGCCTTCGGCATCGTCGTGCCGGCCAACAGCCCCTTCAAGACCTGGGCCGACTTCGTTGCCTACGCCAAGGCCAACCCCGGCAAGCTCACCTACGGCTCCACCGGCACGCTGACCAGCCCGCACCTGACGACCGAGATCGTCGCGCAGAAGGCTGGCATCGAGCTGCAGCACGTGCCCTACAAGGGCAGCGCCGACCTGATGCTCGCGGTGGTCAGCGGCCAGCTGATGGCCGCCGCCGACAGCACCGGCTTCGCGCCGCAGGTCGAGGCGGGCAAGCTGCGCGTGCTGAACACCTGGGGCGAGAAGCGCCTGGCCAAGTTCCCCGACGCGCCCACGCTGAAGGAGCTGGGCTACGACGTGGTGCAGAACTCGCCCTTCGGCATCGGCGCGCCCAAGGGCACGCCGCCCGAGGTGGTGAAGAAGCTGCACGACGCGTTCAAACAGGCGATGGAAGAGCCGAGCTACGTGACCGCGCTGGGGCGCTACGACATGCTGCCGAACTACATGAGCTCGGCGACGTACACCAAGTTTGCGCAGGAGACGGTGGTGAGGGAGAAGGTGATCATCGACAAGCTGGGGCTGGCGAAGGAAGTCAAGACGAACTGAGCACGAACAGCTCGTCCACCAGCCGCCCCGCCAACTCCGGCTTCACCGGGTCCACTCCAAACACAAGGCGAAACACGATCGGCGCAATCAGGTGATCGATCACCTGCTGCGGCTCCGGCGCGTGCTCGCCACGGGCGCGTGCCTGCTCGACCAGCGTCAGCGCCTCCTTGCGGCGGTTGCGCAGGCAGTCGGTGTCCGAATCCCCGTTGGCCAGCGCGGCCGCGGCTTTCAGCAGCGAGGTGTTGCACGGCTTGGCCAGGTGCTCGATGAGTTCGCGCGCCCAGGCTTCGAGATCGGCCCGTAGTGCGCCGGTGTCTGGCAATGGACGGTTCGGGTCCAGCCGGTGGGTGGCCGTTTCCGCCAACAACCCCTGCAGATCGCCCCAGCGCCGGTAGATGCTGGAGGCGCTGACGCCAGCGCGCTCGGCCACTGCCGGCACCGTCACACGCTCCCGCCCTTGTTCGGCCACGAGTTCTTCGAGGGCGGTGCGCACCAGCGCCTGCACTTGCGCGCTGCGGCCACCGGGGCGTTTGTGGGGAAGGGCGATGTCGTTCATGTTCGGACTTTAACGCAAAGATATTTGCTTTAGTTGATTCTCAGGTCTAGAATCACAAAAGCAAAAAAAGTTGCGTTAAGGATTCGCCATGCCATCCACCTGCCCCGACCTCGCGGTCAGCACCTCCGACCTCGCCGCCCGCGCCAAGCCCTGGCGCTTGCCGGCACGCGCGGCTTTTCCGTTGCTGGCCGCCGTGCTGTTCGCCTTTTTCTTCGCGGCGGCTGCACCGTCGCCGCTGTTCGTGGTGTTCCAGCACGCCTGGCACTTTTCGTCATCGCTGCTCACGGTGGCTTTTGCGATCTATGCGATTGCGTTGCTGATCTCGCTGCTGGTGGCGGGTTCGCTGTCTGACCACATCGGCCGGCGGCCGGTGGTGCTGGCGGCGCTGGTGCTGCAGGCGGTGGCAATGGGGCTCTTCCTGCTGGCGCACGGCATCGGCGGGCTGATCGTCGCTCGTGTGGTGCAGGGCGTGGCCACGGGCATCGCTAGCGGCGCGCTGAGCGCGGCGGTGGTCGAGGCCGCGCCGGCTTCGCGCAAGCGGCTGGGGGCGCTGATCACGAGCGTGTCTCCGCTGGCTGGCCTGGCGTTGGGCGCGTTGCTGACGGGTGTGGCGGTGAAGTTCTCGGCCCAGCCGGTGATGCTGGTTTTCGGCGTGCTGGCCGCGGTGTTTGCGCTGGGTGCGGCGGTGGTGCTGTGGATGCCCGAAACCGTCACGCCGCGCGCCGGTGCGCTGGCCTCGCTGGTGCCGCGCGTGTCGATTCCCGTGCGCGCACGGGCCGAGTTCGTGCGCGGGCTGCCGGTGTTCGTCGTGGTGTGGGCGCTCGGCGGGTTGTATCTGTCGCTCGCGCCGTCGTTGATGCTGCATGTTTTCGGCATCGACAACGGCGTGGTCAACGGCCTCACGGTGGCGGTGCTCTCCGGCATGGGCGCGATCGCGCCTACGTTGCTCGGCCGCTTCGCTGCACCTCGCCCAGCCATCCTCGGCATGGCCAGCATCGCGGTCGGGCTGGGGCTGCTGCTCGCCTCGCTTGCCACTCGTTCGCTCGCGCTGTTCTTCGTTGGCACCGCGGTGGCGGGCATCGGCTTCGGCGGTGCGTTCTCGGCGCTGGTGCAAACGCTGGCGCCACTGGCGCAATCGCACGAGCGCGGCGAACTGTTCGCGGCGATCTTCGTCGTGAGCTATCTCGCGTTCAGCCTGCCCGCGATGCTGGCGGGCTTCCTGGTGGCGCCGCTGGGGTTGCTGAACACGACGGAAGGCTATGCGGCGGTGCTGCTGCTGATCGCTGCATTCGGCGTCTGGAACCAGTGGTCGGTGTTGCGCCGTGGCGCGCATTGACGCGCAATGGCGCGCAGCTCACACATGTCAAGTGCGGTATCCCTTCGTCAATTAAGCGTTAACCCTATGTAATTCATTCGTCTTCTAGCGAAGAAACACTCGGATGCAGTCCTGTGGCGCAAAGGCCCGGACTTCTTAACTGTCGCGCCCGATACGGAGCGGCGAATTCCCCATCCTGGAGTGATACGAATGAAAAAATCCCTGCTTGTTCTGGCCGCCCTTGCGGCTTGTGGTGCCGCGTCGGCGCAATCGACCGTAACGCTGTTCGGCGTGGTCGACGCCGCCTACCGCAACGTATCGAACAAGAGCGAGTCGACGAACCCCTTCGGCCCCTTCTACAGCGTGAAGGCCAGCCGCACCGAACTGGCCAATTCGGGCCTGAGCTCCAGCCGCCTCGGCTTCCGCGGCGTGGAGGACCTGGGCGGCGGCCTGTCGGCCAGCTTCTGGCTCGAGTCCCCGATCACCAACGACGACGGCGCCACTGGCCTCAGCAATTTCAGCCGCCGCTCGACGGTGAGCCTTGCCGGCAGCTTCGGCGAAATCCGCCTCGGCCGTGACAAGACCGCCACCGTGCTGAACGAAGAGCAGTTCGATCCGTTCGCCGACACCGGCATCGGCGGCTCGCTGATCATCGACGCCAACGAAACCAGCGTGTCAGGCACCGGCTACGGCAGCAACAGCACGTACAAGCGCGCTGGCAACATGGTGCAGTACTTCCTGCCGCGCAACCTGGGCGGCTTCTACGGCAACGTGGGCTACAGCCTGCATGAGCTCACCCGCACCTCGCCGGACTCCGTGGCCGGCGCCGACAAGACCAACACCGGCCGCCACATTGGCGGGCGCGTCGGCTATGCAGCCGGCCCGCTCGACGTGGCCGCCAGCTATGCGCAGAACGACACGAGCTTCACGACTGGCTCCGGCGCCGCGGCCGTGGCGCGCCCGGGCAAGATCAAGACCTTCAACCTCGGCGCAACCTACGACTTCGGCGTGGCCAAGCTGTTCGGCGAGTACTCGCGTTCGAAGGACCAGCGCGACCCGCTGAATGTCTTCACCCGTGTGCCGGACGTGGACCTGACCGGCTACCTGATCGGCGTGACCGTGCCGATCGGCCCGGGCCAGATCCGTGCTTCGTACTCGCAGGTCAAGTACGACTTCAACCGCGTGCCGGTTCTCGGCGTCGTGAACGCCCCCGATCCGAAGTCCAACAAGCTCGCGCTGGGCTACGTGCACAACCTGTCGAAGCGCACCGCGCTCTACGGCACGATCGCGCGCGTCAGCAACAAGAACGGCGCGGGCAACACGGTCGGCGCCGGCCCGTCGTATGTCGTCGCGTTCAACCGGGCCGCGCTGCAGCCCAAGTCGTCGATGGGCTACGAGTTCGGCATTCGCCACGCGTTCTGAGCCGGGTAGTCAGTCCTCTCGAGTTTTCTCCAAGGGTCTCCAGACCGATCCTTTTAGCCCGCCTCGTGCGGGCTTTTTTTATTTCCTTGTTGCATTCGTGCCGACAGCACGGCGCGCGCCGCCTCTGCAAAACCCGAGCCGCGCTCGCCCTGCGTCACGTAGCGCGGCAGGTGCTCCAACTGCGGTACGAAGCGCGCGACGTTCGCCACGCCGATGCTGTGCGCGAAGGTGCGAAACATCAGCTGGTCGTTGGTGGAGTCGCCCACGTAGGCCCAGCGGTCCATTTCGTCGTCGAGCGTGCGGCCCCACAGTTCGCGCACGATCCAGCGCGCGCCTTCGAGCTTGTCGTTGTCGCCGTACCAGCCGTTGACGTGGATGCTGCTCACGGTGGCGTGCATGCCCTCGCCGCGCATCAGCGCCACCACCTGCGCGATGGTGGCGTCGCTGAGTTGCACGAACTCGCTGTGGTCGATGGCGATGTCGGTCTCGCGCCCCGGCGAATCGGTGGCGCGCCCGACGCCCGGAAATTCGCGCTCGATGCGCGCCAGCACGGTCTGCATGCGCGCGAAGTTGGCGGCGCGGGTGGTCGCATCCTGCTGGTAGCGCTTCCAGACCCGGCCGCCGGCCGCGGGCAGCAGCGCCACTGCACCGTTCTCCGCCACGATGGCATCGACGGGCCACGCATTGACGAAGGGCAGGCTCCAGCCCACCGGCCGGCCGGTGATCGCCACCACGGACAGCCCCGCGGCCTTGAGATCGCCCAGCGCCTGCAGCGCATCGGGCGTGATCGCGCCTTCGTGGGTCAGCGTGTCGTCGATGTCGGTGAAGACGCCGACGAGCGCGCTGCGTGCCGTCGCCTCCCAGCGGGTCAGCGGCAACAGGTGGTGGGGCGAGGCGGGCAGCGAGGGCATGGCGAGGAATGTTGGAGAGAGTCGGTGATCGTACTTGTGCCTTCTTCGTGTAGCATCCCGCCCCCGCCGCGCCATCGAGGCCGGCGCGGCGCCCTTCATGCCTCACATCCTCGTCGACCACCTCCGCAAGACCTACCGAATCTCCGAGCGCGACCCTGGCGTGATGGGCGCGCTGCGCGGGCTCGTGCAGCGCCGCCATCGCACGGTGGAGGCGCTGTCGGGCGTCTCGTTCTCGCTCGAGCGCGGCGAGTTGCTCGGCTTCATCGGGCCGAACGGCGCGGGCAAGTCGACCACCATCAAGATCCTCTCGGGCATCCTGCGGCCCGACGGCGGGCGCGTGGAAATCGACGGGCGCGACCCGTTTGCAGACCGCGAGCGGCACGTGGCGCGCATCGGAGTGGTCTTCGGCCAGCGCACGCAGCTGTGGTGGGACCTGCCCGTGGGCGACGGCTTCGACCTGCTGCGCGACATCTACCGCGTGGACCCGGTGCGCTATCGCCACACACGCGACGAGCTGGTCGCGCTGCTGCATCTGGAGCGTGTGCTCGACCAGCCGGTGCGCCAGCTCTCGCTGGGCCAGCGCATGCGCGCAGAAATTGCTGCGGCGCTGTTGCACGAACCCGACATTCTTTTTCTCGACGAGCCGACCATCGGTCTCGATGCGCCGTCGAAACTCGCCGTGCGCGACTTCGTGCGCCGCGCCAACCGCGAGCGCGGTACCACCGTGCTGCTGACCACGCACGACATGCATGACATCGAGGCGCTGGCCCGGCGCGTGATCGTCATCGGCCATGGCCGCGTGCTGGCCGACAGCCCGGTGGAGGCGCTGCGCGCGCAGGTGATGGCCGAGCGCCGGCTGGTGGTCGACTTTGCGCAGGACGTCGAGCTGCCCGTGGAAGTGGCCGGCGCACGCGTGCATTCGCGCGACGGACAGACACTGGTGCTCGACTTCGACCCGGCGCAGACCGCCGCGCCCGCGCTGATCGCGCGCATCGCCGCCGCGCATGCGGTGGAAGACATCCGCCTCGAAGGGCTGGCGATCGAAGCCGTTATCGCGCGCTTCTATGCCATGCATGGAGCGGCCGAGGCATGACGGCGACCAGCCCGCGCGATCTTGCGAGGCCCTACTTCGCGGCCTTCGCGTCGCGCTTCCTGCAGATGCTGCAGTACCGCACCGCCGCGCTCGCCGGCTTCGCCACGCAGTGCTGGTGGGGCGGCATCAAGGTGATGGTGTTCGCGGCCTTCTACGGCCACGCGGCCACCACGGGTGCGAGCAACTCGATGTCGCTCGCGCAGGCCATCACATACACGTGGCTCGCGCAGGGGCTGCTCGTGCTGCTGCCCTGGCTGGGCGACCCGGAGGTGGGGCAGGCGGTGCGGACCGGCGCCGTCGCCTACGACCGGCTGCGGCCCGTCGATGCCTATGCGCTGTGGTTCGCGCGCAGCGCCGGCTGGATCGCCGCGCGCGTGCTGCCGCGTGTGGCGCTGATGGCTGCGTTCGCGATGGTCGTGCTGCCGCTGGCCGGCCTCGGCGAGTGGGCATGGCAACTGCCGGCGGGCGTGGCGGCGGGGCTCGCATTCATGCTGTCGGCCGTGCTCGCGCTGCTGCTTTCGACGTCGATGGTGATGCTTCTGAATGTGGCCGCCACCGCCGCGCTCAACGAACGCGGCATCAGCGCGGTGGCCACGCCGGTGGTCATCGTGCTCTCGGGCAACCTGCTGCCGCTAGCGATGCTGCCCGATGGCTGGCAGACCGCGCTGCTGATCCAGCCGCTGGCCGGTTTGATGGACATTCCGGCTCGCCTGTACTTCGGGCAGCTGCAGGGTTGGCAGGCCGTCGGCGGCTTGGGGCTGCAGGCTTTCTGGATCGCGGTGCTCGTGGCCTTCGGCCATTTCGCCATGGGCCGCACCATGCGCGGCCTGCAGGTGCAGGGCGGGTGAACGCGATGGGATCGCTTCCGCTTTTCTTCCGCTTGGTCGGCGCGTCCATCGGCGGGCAGGCGCGCTATCCGGCCTCGGCGCTGATGCTGACCGTCGGCCAGTTCCTCGGCTCCGGCATCGAGGTGGTCGCCGTCTGGGCGCTGTTCCATCGCTTCGGCGACGTGCAGGGCTGGCACATCGGCGAGGTGGCGCTGTTCTACGGGCTGGTGAACTGCATGTTCGCGCTCGCCGATGCGCTGGGCCGAGGCTTCGACGTGCTCGGCACGGAGTTCCTGCGCACAGGTGCCTTCGACCGCCTGCTGCTGCGCCCGCGTTCGCTGGCGCTGCAACTGATGGGCAACGACTTCCGCATCAGCCGCGCAGGGCGCTTGTTGCAGGGTCTGGCGGTGATCGTGTTCGCCACGCATCAGGCGGCCATCGCATGGACTCCGGCCACGGTGGCGATCGCCCTGTTCGCCGTTGCCGGCGGCGTCGCGCTGTTCCTCGGCATCCTGGTGCTGCAGGGCACGCTGTCGTTCTGGACCGTCGAGAGCCTGGAGATCGCCAATGTGCTGACTTATGGCGGCGTGCAGGCAGCCCAGTATCCGCTGGCGCTGTATGCGCAGTGGTTCCGCCGCGTGCTGACCTTCATCGTGCCGCTGGCCTGCGTGGCTTATTACCCGGTGCTGGCAATTCTGGGCAAGGCCGATCCGCTGGGGGCGCCCGGGTGGGTGGGCATGGTGTCGCCGCTCGCGGGATTCGTGTTTCTCGCGGCGGCGTTCGGGGCTTGGCGCTTCGGGTTGCGCCACTACGCCTCGACGGGCAGCTAGCGCGCCATCAACCGGCGCTCTGCAGCGCCAACCCCGCATGCTCCCGCAGCGGATGAAAGTGGATCTTCGGAAATCGCTCCTGCGCCAGCCGCACGTCGTACGGCGAGGTGCACAGGAAGGCCAGCGTATCAGCCGCGTCCTTGGCCATGCGCACCGGGTATGCGTTGACGAACTCGCGCAGCTCGGCCGGGGTGTCGGCCGTGATCCAGCGCGCACCGGTGTACTGGCAACCTTCGAGCCGCACGTCGGCGTCGTACTCGGCCTTCAGGCGGTGCTGCACCACTTCGAACTGCAGTTGGCCGACCGCGCCCAGCAGCATCGGGCCGCCGACCTCGGGGCGGAACACCTGGATCGCACCTTCCTCGCCGAGCTGGGCCAGGCCCTGCTGCAGCTGCTTGGTGCGCAGCGGGTTCTTCAGGATCACGGTCATGAACAGCTCGGGCGCGAAGAACGGCAGCCCGGTGAACTGCAGGCTCGCGCCGTCGGTGATGGTGTCGCCCAGCTGCACGCCGCCGTGGGTGGTAAAGCCCACGATGTCGCCCGCGTAGGCCTCTTCCACCGCCTCGCGGCGCTGGCTCATGAAGGTCACCACGCTGGTGGGGCGCAGTTCCTTCGAGGTGCGCTGCACCTTGAGCTTCATGCCCGGCGTGTACTTGCCCGAGGCCATGCGCACGAAGGCGATGCGGTCGCGGTGGTTGGCGTCCATGTTGGCCTGCACCTTGAAGACCACGCCCGCGAAGTCCTTGTCCTCGGGCTGGATCTCCTTCACCACCGGCTGGCGGTTGACCATGGTAGTGCTGGTGCGTGACTGCGGCGAAGGCGCAAGGTCGACCAGCGCGTCGAGCACTTCCATCACGCCGAAGTTGTTCACGCCGGAGCCGAAGAACACGGGCGTCTGCTTGCCGGCCAGGAAGGCTTCGCGGTCCCAGGTGGGCGATGCGCCGGTGGCCAGCTCCATGCTGTCCATGGCGGTCTCGAAGTCGGCGCCGAAGCGCTTGGTGAGCGTGTCGCGCTCGCTCAGCGGGATGGTCTCGAAGTCCTGCGGCAGACGTTCGCTGCCCGACTCGAACACCGTCATCGTCTGCGTGCGCAGGTTCATGATCCCTCGGAAGGTCTTGCCCTGGCCCACGGGCCAGGTCATGGGCACGCAGGGCATGCCGAGCTCGCGCTCCACCTCGTCGAGGATGTCCAGCGGCTCGCGCACTTCGCGGTCCATCTTGTTGACGAAAGTGATGATGGGCGTGTCGCGCTGGCGGCAGACTTCGATCAGCCGCCGCGTCTGCGCTTCCACGCCGTTGGCCGCGTCGATCACCATCAGCGCCGAGTCGACGGCGGTGAGCACGCGATACGTGTCTTCCGAGAAGTCCTTGTGGCCGGGCGTGTCGAGCAGGTTGATGACGTGGTCGCGATACAGCATCTGCATGACCGACGAGGCCACCGAGATGCCGCGCTGCTTTTCGATTTCCATCCAGTCGGAGGTGGCATGGCGCGAGGCCTTGCGCGCCTTCACCGAGCCGGCGATCTGGATCGCGCCGGAGAAAAGCAGCAGCTTTTCGGTCAGCGTGGTCTTGCCGGCGTCAGGGTGGGAAATGATCGCGAAGGTGCGGCGGCGGCGGGTTTCGGCTACGAAGGGTGATGACACGGGGAACTCCAAGAGCCCGTGATTTTCGCAGACTGGGCCGAAGGAGCCGGATGGGTCAGTCGGCCAGGCCTATATGCAGGTTGTCGAAGGGCGGGGCGGCCTGCATGAGCGCGATGACACCGTTCTGGGCCAGCTGGTACTTTTTTCCAGTACTGTCGGTGCCTTCTCGCACCTGGAAGTTGCCGAGGGCGTTCTGCATTTCGAGGGTCAGCGAGCCGGGAGTACCGTCTGGCCGTGAATAGCTGGTCGCATAGCGGGACGCGTCGACGTATGCGGTTCCGAAGGTGCCCCCCGTCGAGGTGACGTGCATGCGCATCGCAGGCCAGTACACCGGGAACGTTACGCCCGTCGGCTGCTGAAGGCCTGTCATGAGTATCCAGATCGGATATGGGAAAAGTGGGGAGCTCGGAGCAACGTACGGTGAATAGGATTCCGAAATCTGCAGCATGACTCTTCGGCCATTGATATGGGCAACTCGTACCGCGAAGTGCGTCTTTCCGTTCTGGGTCAACAGCCAGATGCCGGGTGACACGCCTGCAGAGATGGCGTAGTCACTCAAGCTCACCGTGGGGAGACAGGCGGAGGTCGTGGGGGGACATTGCCTTGCTACTGTTCCCGCCGCATCTATGTAGAACTGCCAGTAAGCGCCCGGATGCGTAAGGTTGTTGCTGCCTCCCGCCGCAACGATCACGTCGTAGGTGCCGGCCAGCTCGCTCCTGTTGGTCACGAAGGAGCGTGCGGCGATGAAGGGCTGGACCGCATAGGCAACGGGGTCCGACTTGAAGAGGGCGAATGGAAACCCTCCGACGATCGCGCCGCTCGCGGTCCTGAAGCGCGCCGTGTTCCATGCAGTCGTGATGCGCTCGTTCGCGAAGACGTAGGTCCCGGGGTCGTTCGCATCCTCGCTGAAGGTGCCTGTAATCGCGTCGCCGCCAGGCGCCGTCATTGTGTAGAGCTTCTTGTCGAAGTCGATGTCCAGCGTCTGCTCCGTGCCATTGGTCGCGAACACTGTGTAGCGCCCGTTCCGGGCATCCCAGCTGTCCTTGAAAAGGTTGACCTCCATATAGCCCCGAGTATTGGAGGCGGGTAATCCGACGACGACCGAAAGGGCGTTGTTGTGTATCTCGTAGTACCTCTTGGTGCCTGGAGAGTTCAGGAGCCGGATGCCTTGCGGCTTTCCGATCGACGACAGCGGAAGGCTGAGTTCGCTAGCAGCACCCTCGGGGGTGACCGCCGTGCGCATGGAGTTCCAGACATCGAAGACGTTGGCCCCCCAGCTGCCCTCGGTCGAGGCGCCGATATACCTGGTCGTCGACCAGTCGGCGGCATTCTTCAGTCCCACCTGGAAGACGCGCGTGTTGGGAGTCGTGTCGGTGTTCCCGCCCGAAAGCCAGATGTTCTGTCCGCCGATGCGGGCCATGCGGAACTGGAGGGCGTCGGTGGGCGAACTGCTCGTTCCCGTCCACGCGAAATCGGTCGAGGCCGTAATGGCATATGTCCGCTTCGAACCGGAAGGGCAGTACTCGAAGCCGAAGATCGGGTCGTTGTCGAAGCAGGTCTCCAGAGTTGTGCCGTGCCCGGTTATGCGCATCGGAAGAACCTGCGAATCCGAAGAGCCGTCGCTGTTGCGGATGATGCCGAAGCCGTTGTAAGTACCGTCGAGTTGTGCTGGGTCCGTGACGAAGGTCCGTGGCGCGACGAACGGCATCACCTGATAGGCCACGGGGTTCGACCACGGCTTCTCGAAAGGAAAGGCGCCGACGACGGCATCGGGGGTGAGGCGAAAGCGCGCCGTGTTGACGGTGCTCGTGATGCGGTTGCTTGCGAAGACGTAGGTGCCTGGCTCCGCGGGGTCTTCGCTGAAGTTGCCGGAGGTTGCTTGGCCGCGGCTGTCCGTCAGCGTATAGCTCCGGGTGTCGAAATTGATGCCCAGCTTCTGGCGTGTGCCGTTGGTGCCATCGGCGGCGTAGACGTAGTAGACGCCGTTGCGTGGATCCTGGCCGTTCAGATGCGCCGCGACAACCGTCGGATCGAACCTCATGCTTGCTGCCTGCAGGGTGGTCAGGGAAGACGCAGACTCCTCACCCGTCGGCTGCGAGGGCCCGGCGTCCTTCTGCAATGCGCGACCCCCATCGCTCTTGGGAAGAGCCGAATTCGCCACAGGCGAAGCGGCGCCATCACCATTGCCGCCTCCGCAACCGACGAGGCTTATACACAAGAGCGCCGCGCACAGAAGAGTTGCCGGCGAGCTCGGCGTGCATTTCATGCTTTCCCTCTCCCTGTTGTTCGACTGTTCGTGGATCGGCGCTATCGATCCGCGAGGCCTATATGCATCTGATTCGAATCGCCGCTCGTGGGCATTGCGAACATGAACTGACCGTCCTGGATCGCGACGTATGGTGTGCCGCCGCCGTCCGTTGCGGTCTTGACCTGGGCGTTGTTCGCCACCGATGTGAGAGCCAGGGAGAACGGCATCGTCGTTCCATTGGGCAGCACGTACGTGGTCGCAATGCTGGACGCGTTAAGAAGCGTGGTGCCCGGCTCGCCGGCTCCCGAATAGCTGTGCGCTGCGAAGCTGGTCCAGGCAGCTATACCGGCAGACGGCTGACGCAGCCCTGCAACCATGTAGGAGCCGACCTTCGTGTTGTTGTCGTACATCTGGATGAACGCGTACAAGGCGAGTCTGCGGCTTCCCACCTTGGCTACGTAGAAATTCATGTTGGAAAGCCCGCTGTAAAGGAGCCACGAGTCAGACGTAATTCCCAGTGCCACGCTGTAGGGGGAGGATGAACCGTCTTCACAGGTCGTGACTGGCACGAGCTGGCAGATCTTTGCATTTCGCCCGTCCTGGGCGATCACCAGGCGGAACAGGTTGACTGGAATCTTGCTTGTCACGCCGGCTGGCACGCTCGCGACCATCACGTCATACGCGCCTTCGAGTTCGGTTCTGCTGGTGACGAAGTTTCGTGCCGCGACGAAGGGCCTGACTGCATAGGTGAATGGCACCGTTGGAATCACATAGAACGGGAAAGCGCCGACGATCGCATCTTGCGCGACGCGGAATCGCGCAGTGTTCATGATTCCGGAGACCCGCGAACTCGAGAAGACATAAGTGCCCGGGTCGGCCGGGTCGGCGCTGAACGTGCCGCTGCTGGTCTGGTCGAAGTCCTCGTTCATGCGGTAGGTGCCGGCGTCGAAGTCGAGCGTCAGCCTTGAGCTCGAGCGCTGGCTTGCGAACACCTTGTAGGTGCCGTTGCGCGGGTCGACGCCGCCATGGTCCTTGAACAGTCCGACCTGGATATAACCCTGCGTGTTCGGGTTGCTGCGAGCGCCGACAACGACCGAAAGCACTTCGTTTTGCATCACGAAGTATTTCTGTTCGCCGTTCGCATTGAGTCCGTGGATGCCTATGGGGCCTGAATTGCCGCTTTCGTTCACCGGTTGGGAGACGGTGCTGGGCGTGCCCGCTGCATCGACGCTGTCGCGCGTTGCGCTGGTGGTGCTGATGAGGTTGGTGCCCCAGCGGCCGTCCGTGGAACTGCCGATATAGCGTGCGGTGGGCCAGACGGTCGAATCCTTCAGGCCAACACGAAACACATGCACATTGGGTGCCGTGTCGGTGTAGCCGCCCGACAACCAGACGTTCTGCCCGTCTATGCGCGCCATGCGGAACTGGAGGATGTCATCTGGTGACCAGATGTTGGTACCGGTCCAGTTGAAGTCGGAAGAGGCGACCAGGCTGTAGCTGCGCTTGGATGCAGGCGGGCAGCTTTCCACCCGGTAGATGACGAAATCGAAGCACATCTCCAGCAACGTACCCTGGCCCGAGATCCGCATCGGGAGTATTTGCGAGTCCGAACTGCCGTCGCTGTTGCGGCTGATGCCATAGCGGTTGTAGTCTCCATCGAGCAACGCAGGTGCGGTGACGAAGGTGCGTGCCGCGACGAAAGGCGTCACCTCGTAGGCGACCGGATCCGACCACGGCTTCTCGAACGGGAACGCCCCGACGATCGCATCGGTCGTGATGCGGAAGCGAGCCGTGTTCACCGCGCTGATGATTCGGCTGCTTGCAAAGACATAGGTGCCAGGTTCCACCGGGTCCTCGCTGAAAGTGCCGGATGTGGCGCTTCCCTTGCTGTTGACCAGCGAATAGCTCTTTGTATCGAAGTTGATCCCGAGCTTCTGCCTGGTCCCGTTGCTGCCGTCGGCGGAATAGACGTAATACACGCCGTTGCGCGGGTCGCCTGCGTTCAGGCGCGGGACGACGGAGGAAAGGTCGAGCGCAGGGCTCGTCGCCTGTTGTGCAGTCAATCCGGAGTCGTCATCGATGCCCGGTGCCTGGAGCGGGGTAGACGTGATCTGCCCGCTGGTGTCGCTCTTCATTGCCGCAGACACGCCTCCTGAGCCGGCGCTCGCACCCCCACTCTCTCCACCACCACCGCATCCGGCAAGGCTCAACGCCAACGTGAGGAGTGCGCAGCGTGTCCACGCATTGACGTTTTCGAGCTTCATGCTCATTGATCTGCTCCCTCAATCAAGAACATTCCGAAGTCAGTGCCAAGGCCGAAACCGTGCGACATGACCACCAGCCCCTTGCTCTGCATGGCGGTGTGGATTGGGCCGATGCCCGGATCAAGGCCAATGCCACGTATGCCCTGGGGTTTGTTGATGTCGGCGGGTGCGACGGCAAGATGCTCGATGGCCTGAGTGCCGTCGGCCTGTGTCGCCGTGCGGTCGAGCCAGGAGGCATCCAGCCTGATGCCGTTCCAGGAACTGTTGGAGGGGTTGAAGGTCACGCGTCTCGTGGAAGCACCACGGGCTACGACCGGTGGCCAGGCCCCGCTATCTTCGAGGCCGATGGTGAACATCTTGGTGCCCCATATGCTGTACTGCACACCCACGTAGGTCTTCTGCCCGGCCACTTCCATGATGCTGAAGCTGTACTTCCGCGCGAAGTTGGGTGAACTTGGCGGCAGGCCGGGGATCTCGGCTGTCCAATTGCCGCTCGCGGTGTCGGGCGATACGGCAAAAACTGTTTTCAGTTCGGCCGGACAGTTGTCGACGGTGTAGTTCGCTTGTGCACTTGAGTCATGCTCATCGCATATCTGCAAGGTCGTGCCGCTGTTGGCGATCCGTACTTGCCGCGCGAGCCGGCCGTAAGCTGAGATGTTGTCCGAATTCAGCGTGAACAGGTTGTAAGTGCCGTCGATTGCCGACTGCGCGGCTGCAAGAGCGTTCGAGCCGATGAAGGGTTGGACTTGGAAAAGATCCCCGAGTGGTCTGATCGGGTAGGGAAACGCGCCCACCACCGTATTTTTCGCAACGCGTAGTCGCGCCGTATTGGCGGCGGAGTCAATGCGGAGGTTGCTGACGATATAGGTGCCCGGCTCGGCAGGATCCTCGGCAAGTGTTCCGCCCGTCGAAACGCCAGCTTCGTCCGCCGTGCCATAGCTCTTCGCCTCGAGGTCGATGGTCAGGGTATGCCTCGAGCCGAGTGACGCAAAGACCGTGTATGTGCCGCTGTTCGGTCCTCGGCTGACGGGGCCGTCGATCCGCCCGATCTGAAGGTAGCCTCTTGTGTCCAGGTTGGCTGGCGTGCCTACCAGCGCGACCAGCTTCGTGTTCCGGATGGCGAAGAACCTGGCGTTTCCTGCGCCGTTGATCTGTTGCACCCCCTGCGTGCCGGTCACGACTTTCGCGTCGTAGGCGAATCCGCTGCTCGTCGCGTCCGGGCGGCGCGTGTTCGTGCTGTACATGGGCGCATCGGTCACGGCAATGCCATAGCTGCCGTCCGATGCGTATACCCGCGCCTTGATCGTTTCCTGCGCGGCTGGAATGTCGGGGAAGCCGATGCTCAGCCGTTGGTAGTTCTCGGGTGGGTACCCGGGCGTCGAGTACGGATTGGCGGCCAGGAAGGTGTTCTGGCCGCCAATGCGCGCCATCCTGAATCTGAACTTGTTGCCCGGGAAGCCGACGTTGGTGGCGAGCCATGCGTCCGATGCGTCCCTGCTGATCGTGTAGCTTTCCACCCCGGTCCCGGCGCATCCGCCACTCGAGAAGACGAGGTCGTGCATGCAGAACTTCAATCGCGCGCCGTTGCCTTCGATGCTGATCTGCTGGATCTGCGAGCTCGAATAGCCTTTCGTCGGACCCACGGCCACACCGACGACGTTGTAGATGCCGTCGAATTGCCTCGGGTCGTCCGTGAAGGAGCGGAATGCCAGGAAAGGCTGTACCGAGTAGGTGGGCGGGTTCGAATCGCCTTGCCTGAACGGGAAGCTGCCCAGGACGGCTCCGTCCACCACCTGGAAGCGCGCCGTGTTGACCTGCGCGGTGGCCCGTGGGCTGTCGAAGACGCTGACGTCGGCTTCCAGGGGATCCAGGGTAAAGGTGCCGGTGGTCACCTGCCGGGACGCGTCGGTCATCGCGTAAGTGCTGGTGTCGAAATTGATCGACAGCACCTGTTCCGTTCCATTGGCCGCATAGACCGTGTAGGCCCCATTGCGGCTGTCCCCGCCGGAGGCCCCGTGGATCAGGCCGGGTGGCCGGCCTTGGTCTCGGCCTGCATCGACGAGTTGCGCCAGGATCGATTCGCTGTCGGCCTGCGATGCGGGAGCCTGCAGGCCGTAGGCAACTGCTTCGTCACCCTTGCTCGCACTCTGGACGGAGGCGCCGTCCCCTGGCGATGCCATTCCCCCTCCGCTTCC
Organism: Variovorax sp. OV084; assembly: GCF_900111625.1. Taxonomy (NCBI): domain Bacteria; kingdom Pseudomonadati; phylum Pseudomonadota; class Betaproteobacteria; order Burkholderiales; family Comamonadaceae; genus Variovorax; species Variovorax sp. OV084. Next base: position 114,316 of record NZ_FOII01000008.1, read on the forward strand.
GCCGCCGCACGAGGCCAGGCCCATGCACAACGCAACCGCGCCTCCGAGCGCGGCGAATGTTTTTTTCATTGCTTATTCTCCGAATCGGCTCTTTGATGCTGTGGCACCCGGCCTATGCCCCCTCCGGGCATTTCTTTGAATCGTATCTACGATTGTTGACTTTGCATACTTTCTATAACAAAAATTGCAAAATCGTTGCCAAGTATCTGACGGCTGGTCCTTCCCTTCTTCTCTTTCTCTCCCTATCTAGAACGCCTCCGTCATCCCATAAGCCCGCATCTGCGCCTCGAACCGCGCCACGTCGTGGCTCAGCACCACGAGGTCGTGCGTCACGCCCTGCCAGTCCTTCACGTGCTTGCTCAGCAGTGCCTCAGGGCGGAAGCCCAGGGCCTGGAAGACGGCGATGGCGCTGCGCTGGTCGACGGTCATGCGGGCGACGAGCTTTTCCGCTCCGCGCTCGATGGCCAGCGAGCAGGCCTCGCGCGCGAGCCGCTGGCCCAGGCCGCTGCCGCGCTGCTCGGGCGCGGCCAGCACGCGCAGTTCGGCGACGTGGCTGGACCACGAGTGCGGATCGCGGATCACCGCCGCGCAGCCGAGCACCGCGGCGTCGCGCACGGCGAGCACGCTGTCGATGTCGCCGCGCTCGATGGCACGGACCCAGGCGTTCATCACCTTGGGCTGGGTGATGTCGCGCGGCAAAAAGAGCAGGTCATGCGCGGGCAGGGCCTGCGCGAAGGCCAGCACGGCGGCAGCGTCGTCCGCGGTCATCAGGCGCAGGACGATGTTGCCTTCGCTGCTCGTCACGGTGCGCGGATAGGTCCGCGAAAAGGAATCGGAAACGGCGGTGATGGTCATGTCGATCGCACTCCAAGCCATTCGTCGAGTTTGGGCCACAGCCTGCGCACTGCGTTGGGGCCGGCGGCAAGGCTGACGTGGCCGCCCTTGAGCACCACTTCTTCCTTGTCGGCGGAGCCGATGCCGGCAATCAGCGGCTGCCCCGCTTCATACGGAACGATGTGGTCGTGCTGCGCAAGCGCGTGCAGCACCGGCACCTTGATGTTCTTCAGCAGCACCTTGCGCCCGCCGAGCATCAGTTCGCCCTTGTGCAGCTTGTTGCCCCACATGAGTTCCTTAACGGTCTGGCGGAAATACTCGCCGGCCAGCGGCAGCATCTCGGTGCCCCAGCGGTCGAACATGCGGTACGACTTGACGAACTCGTCGTTGTCCATGTTGTCCCACAGCTGCACCACGCCTGCGCTGCGGCCCGCCGGGCGCAGCATGTCGAAGGAGGCGAACAGCATCTCGGGCGGCACGTTGCCCACGGTGTCGACCAGCCGGTCGACGTCGAAGTAGCGCTTGTCCGACCACGCATGGAACATCTTCATGTGGCTGAAGTCGATCGGCGTGGTGAAGAGCGCAAGGTTCTTCATTGGCCCGCCGGGGTGCAGCGCCGCATAGAGCGTGGAGAGCACGCCGCCCATGCAGTAACCGATGAGCGTGACGTCTTCCTCGCCCGAGCGTTCCTGCACGCGCCGCAGCGAATCGGGGATGAAGTCGAGCACGTAATCTTCGATGCGCAGGCGCTTCTCGTCGGGGCGCGGCGCGTTCCAGTCCATCATGTAGACGTCGTAGCCCTGCAGCAGCAGGTGCTCGACCATGCTCTGGCCCGGAGCAAGGTCGAGGATGTAGCCGCGGTTGGTGGTTGCCATGACGATCAGCACCGGCACGCGGTAGATCTCGTCGACCATCGGGCGGTAGTGGTACAGGCTCAGCGTGCCGCGCCGGTGGATCTCGTCCTTCGGCGTCTGGCCGACGGTGGGCGTGGCCGAGGTGAGGAAGTCCAGGCCCTTGATGTTGCGCTGGATCGCGCGCTCGATCTCTGCGCCGATGTCGGGCAGGGCGAAGGCATCGAGGGCGGTGGTCATGCCGGGCGCTTTCCTGCTGGCTTGCGCGTGCGGGCCGGCTTCGCCGTTGCGGCCGGCGGCGGGCTCGGCGGCTGGCGCGTGCGGCGCGGCTTCGGTGCGGCAGCTTGCGCGGTCGGCGCGGGGCCGGAGCCGCCTTCCACCGCACGGGCGATGCGCGCAAGGTGGTCGTCGATGCGCTGCAGTTGCTCGCCCAGCACCTGGAGGTCGGCGCGCGTGGGCAGGTTCAGCAGCGTCAGGTAGCGCGCCATCAGATCGCCCAGCGCCTTCTGCGCGGTGAGCGAGGCGTTCATGCCGCCGTGCATGCCCTGGCGGAAAGGGTCTGAGGCCATGGCTTCGTTGGCGAACTCGTTGGTGCTCTTTTCCCACTGGGCGGTGAGCTCGCGCCACATCGCCATCGGGTCGAGCGGGGAGAACTGGTTCATGGCAGGTGCTCCCTTGTCTGTCGTTCTTGTGTCAGGTGTTCGGGTGCCGCGCCGTGTGCGCCGTGTGCGCGGAAATGGCGTCGACGATCTGCGGCCACATCGGAATGGGCAGCGCGTGGCCCATGCGCGGAATGCGCAGCAGCTGCGCGCCCGGGATGGCATCGGCCACGTCGACCCCGCAGGCCACCGGCACCAGCGGGTCGGCGTCGCCGTGGATCACCAGCGTTGGCACGCGCATGTCGCGCAGCGCGGGCTTGCGGTTGCCCGAGGCCAGGATGGCCGCGAGCTGCCGTGCCACGCCGGCCGGGTTGAGGCCGCGCAGGAACACGAGCTGGGCCTTTTCGGCGTCGCGCGCCTCGTCGAGCGGAAAGTCAGACGGGCCGCGCAGCACGCGCCACACCCTGGCGTAGTGCGGCAGGTAGGCCTCGAAGGTCGTCGGCGAAGGCGTGAACAGCACGGCCATCGCCTCGGGCGTGGGCGGCGGCAGGCCCGGAGCGCCGGTGGTCGACATGATGCTGGTGAACGACAGCATGCGGTGCGGGTGGTGGATGCACAGTTCCTGCCCGATGGCGCCGCCCATCGAGGCGCCCACGATGTGGGCACGCGCGATGCCGAGCGCGTCTAGCAGCCCGACGCAGTCGGCGGCCATGTCGCGCAGGTTGTAGGGCGTTCGCAGCGGCTGGCCCGCCATCGCCTGCGCCATCAGTGCCTGGATGTCGGGCACGCCGAGGTGCGAGAGATGCGTCGAATGGCCGATGTCGCGGTTGTCGAAGCGGATCACGCGGTGCCCGCCGGCTTCGGCGAGCCGGGCGCAGAACGCGTCGTCCCACGCCACCATCTGCGCGCCGAGGCCCATGACCAGCAGCAGCGGCGGTGCACCGGCGTCGCCGAAGCTGTCCCAGGCGAGCTCGATGCCGTTGGCGCGCGTGCGCTGCTCGACGCGGGGCGGGACTGCGGTCATGGCTGCGGCCCGGCTTACTTGCGCTGCAGCAGCTTCGTCACTTCGTCCACGTTGGCCTGGATGCGCTGGCGCACCACGTCGAAGGCGTCGGCCTGCGACTTGGCGGCGAGGTTGGCCAGCTCCTTGATGTCGTCGATGGCGCGCTGGAAAGACTGGCGGCCGAGTTCGTCGAGCTTGGCCAGGTTTTCCTTCGGGTCCTTGCCCGGCATTGCCTTGGCGGCGGTCTGCCATTCGGCAATCGCGCTCTTGATCATTTCGGTCTGCCGCTGCACGACGGTCTGCAGGCCCTGGTAGGACTTCTCGTTGGCCTGCATCAGCGCCGCCAGGTCCTTGCGGCCGCTCTCCAGCAGCTTGCCGGCACCGCCGGTCAGGTTGAGGTTCTGCAGCTTGTCGGCCATGCCCTTCAGCGGATTGAGCATGTCCGCGGCGGTCGGCATCGCCGTCTTCGCGCTGGCGGTGCTGCTGGCGGTGGTCTTCTTGGCGGCGGCTTTCTTGGCAGTGGCCATGGTGCGGAATCTCCTGTGACGGTGAACGGTTGGATGGCAGGGACCAGCCTGGCGGCAAAAGTCCCTCGCCACGATACGCCGCACAGATGCACCGGAGGTTGCCGCAGCGACAAAAATGCCTGCGGGATTTCCCTTGGGTGCCGGGCTTCTTCTTACATCGGCGGCGCGAAGCCGTTGCGGCCGGCCGTGACGCGCAATGCCGTGGGCGTGCCGTTCTTCTCCTGCGCATTGACCAGCACGTGGGCGCCGGGCACCAGCAGCGCGTCGGTGCCGGGGCGGAAGGTGACCACGGGCACATCGGGCGGCACGATGACGGTCTTCTCGCCACCCTTGTAGGTCAGCCGCAGTTGCTGGCCGCCGCGCACCGACTTCGGCGCCGCGGCCAGGTCGGCGACCGTGGCGTTGGTCATGGTGCTCTGGGGCAGCAGGTCCCATGGGCGGTGGCCTTCGCCCGTGCCGCGCGCAGCCTCGGGGAACACCACCACTTCGAGCGCCTTCTGCGTACCGTCGGCCTGCGGCATGGCGGCGGTGCCGATGAAGCTGCCGCGCTTGATGTCGGACAGCTTGATGCGGTAGACCTCGGACACGGCCATCTCGGCCGGGCGTGCGAGCGAGACGACCTCGCCGCCGCGGTCCTGCACGACGAGGGTGTTGGCATCGACGCGCACGATGGTGCCGCGGATGCGTACGGTGTCGGAGCTTTGCGCCGATGCGGTGACCGGCAGCACGGCGGCGGTCAGGCAAAGGGCGGTGGCGGTGGTGGCGAGCAGGGCTTTGGACGCGCTGGACAGGGAAATCGGCATGGTGGCTTTCGGGGGCGATGGGAGTCCGGCCAATGTACGTCGCGGCGGCGAATCGTGCAGACCGCCGACTTAGGCCTGAATGAGCAAGAAAAAAGGCCGCACTCCGCGCGATGCGGTGTGCGGCCTTTTTACGAAGAGCCTGGAGCGTCAGTCGATCAGGCCGATTTCAAGCGCGCCGGCCGTGGCCGGGTTGCGCGAGCCGACCATCGCGAAGAGCTTGCTGCTCTGGCTTGCGAAATGGAACGCGGTGCCGCCGAACGTTGCCGCGCGCATGTTGAGCGGGCCGATCGTGCCCATCGAACCCAGCGTCGCACTGAGCGTGGCCGTGGTGCCGTCGGGTAGCACCTGCGCGCGGGCGTAGTTGACGGCGTCGATGGACGTGCCGCCCCAGCTGCCGTTGGTGGCGCCACCGCGTGCGGCGATGGTGGGCCATGTAGAGCGCTCCGGCAGGCCGATGCGGAACTGCGAGATCGTGGGCGTCGAGGAGCTGACGCCGGCCCCGAGGTAGACGTTCTCGCCGCCGATGCGTGCGATCCCGAAGTTGCCGTTGTCGGAGGGATTGGTCACGCTCACGATGTGCCAGGTGTCGACGGTCGGGCCGGCCGACACGGTGTAGGTCCGCAGGGAGGCTGCAGGGCAGTTGTCGATGCGGTAGATCCCGTTGTCGTTGCACAGGTAGAGCGTGGCGCCTCCGTTGGCGATCTGGACCTGCGTGATCGACGAATCGCTGGTGGTGGCCGTCAGGTTGATGCCCAGACGGTTGTAGACGCCTTCGAGAGCTGCCTGCGTCTTCACCAGCGCACGCGATGCGACGAACGGCCGCACACCGTAGCTCACCGGAGTGACCTGCGCGACCGCGAACGGGAACGATCCGACCACCGTGTCCGTCGCAAGGCGGAAGCGCGCCGTGTTCACCGGGCTCGTGATGCGGCTGCTGTCGAAGATGAAGCTGCCGGCTTCTGCCGCGTCTTCGGCGAAGCTGCCGGAGGCGACGGTGCCGGTCTCGTCGGTCATCTCGTAGCGCTTGCTGTCGAGGTTAAGCGCCAGCGTCTGCCGCGTGCCGTTGGTGGCGTAGACCTTGTAGCGGCCGTTGCGTGCGTCGGGCGCGGTGCCGGTGTCGATCAGGTTGATCTGGATGTAGCCCTGCGTGTTGGGGTTGCGCGAACCGACGACCACCGAGAGCAGGCCGTTCTGCATCGCGAAGTAGCTGCTCGCGCCGCCGCTGTTGACGGTGCGGATGCCTTCGGGCGGCAGCGGAAAGGTGCCGCCTATCGGCATCGTCAGGGTGCCGTAGGTGCCGTCCGTGCTGGTGGCTGTGCGCACCGAGTTGGCGGTGTCGATCAGGTTGCTGCCCCAACTGCCCGTGGTCGATGCGCCGATGCCGCGGGTGGTGGGCCAGTTCGAAGAGTCGGGCAGACCGATCCTCAAGAGCTGGGTGGCCGGCGCAGTCGAGCTGGTGCCCGCCGCCAGATAGACGTTCTGGCCGCCGATGCGCGCCATCCGGAACCTCACTGTGTCAGCGGCATCGGCAATGTTGGTCGCAACCCACGTGCTGTCGATGTCTGCGGCGATTGTGTAGGTTCGCTTCGACGTGGCGGGACACAAGGCGATTCGGTAGACCACGTTGTCGAGACAGATCTCGAGCGTCGTGCCGGTGCCGGAGACGCGCATGGACAGGATTTGCGAGTCCGAAGCGCCGGCGCCGTTGCGTGTTATGCCGAGGCGGTTGTAGTCGCTGTCGAGCAGTGCGGCGTCACTCACGAAATCGCGCGCGGCGATGAAGGGCTGCGCGGCATACGCAGCGGGGCTCGAGTATGCGGTCTGGAACGGGAAGGCACCGACGATGGCGTCCGTCGTCACCCTGAAGCGCGACGTATTGGCTGCGGTCGTGATCCGACTGCTGGCAAAGACGTAGGTCCCCGGCTCGGTGAAGTCTTCGCTGAAAGTGCCGGACTCGGCCAGGCCGAGGTTGTCCGTCATCGTGTAGCTGCCGGCGTCGAAATCGACCGCCAGTTGCTGTTGCGTGCCATTGGCCGCGTAGACGCGATAGCTGCCGTTGCGCGCGTCCGCGCCCAGGGTCTTGCCGGCCGCGACCTCCGGCTTGCCGCTGCCGCCCGACGACAGCGAAAGGCTACCGGAGCCGCCGCCTCCTCCCCCGCAAGCCGCCAGCAAGGCGACCATGCACCAACTTGCAAGATTCCTCGTCATCCTCATTTTTGTGCCCTTTTGTTTTCAGATAGGCTCGACAACAGGCCGGTTGGCTGCTGAACCAAACCTGAGGAAATCGTAACCAGAGGTCAATGTCACTCCGAGGGTGACAAATGTCAGCCAAGCCCCGAGCATTGGCGCAGGCTCTTGCCCCGTCTACAATCCGCCGTTCCGAGGAGCGTTGCAGCGCCGTCAGGCGTGAGGCTCGGACCACACATCGCAACCACGCTCACCCGCTGTTCTTGCGGTGAGTCCGTTCCCCGTACGCAGCGGCATCTTTCAAACCAGTTTTGTTGGAGTTCCCATGAGCGCTGTTCTCAAGCCCACCCCCGTTTCGACCGCCGACCAGGCGATCGCCGACCTGTCCCTCGCCGCCTGGGGCCGCAAGGAAATCAAGATCGCGGAAACCGAGATGCCCGGCCTGATGGCCATCCGCGAAGAGTTCTCGAAGGCGCAGCCGCTGAAGGGCGCGCGCATCACCGGCTCGCTGCACATGACCATTCAAACGGCCGTGCTGATCGAGACGCTGCAGGCGCTAGGCGCGACCGTGCGCTGGGCCTCGTGCAACATCTTCTCGACACAGGACCACGCCGCCGCCGCCATCGCCGCGGCAGGTACGCCGGTGTTCGCCATCAAGGGCGAGTCGCTGAAGGATTACTGGGACTACACCCACGCCATCTTCGACTTCGGCCCCAAGGACTCGAAGGGCGAAGGCCCGAACATGATCCTGGACGACGGCGGCGACGCCACGCTGCTGATGCACCTGGGCCAGCGCGCCGAGAAGGACCTGGGCGTGCTCGCCAACCCGGGCAGCGAGGAAGAGCGCATTCTCTTCGCCGCCATCAAGGCCAAGCTGGCCGTCGATTCGACCTGGTACACCCGCAAGTCGGCCGAGATCATCGGCGTGACCGAGGAAACCACCACCGGCGTGCACCGCCTGAACGAGATGAGCGCCAAGGGCACGCTGCTGTTCCGCGCCATCAACGTGAACGACTCGGTCACCAAGAGCAAGTTCGACAACCTGTACGGCTGCCGCGAGTCGCTGGTGGACGGCATCAAGCGCGCGACCGACGTGATGATCGCCGGCAAGGTGGCGTGCGTGGCCGGCTACGGCGACGTGGGCAAGGGCTCGGCACAGGCACTGCGCGCACTGTCGGCGCAAGTGTGGGTCACCGAGATCGACCCGATCAACGCCCTGCAGGCCGCGATGGAAGGCTACAAGGTCGTGACGATGGAATATGCCGCCGACAAGGCCGACATCTTCGTGACGACCACCGGCAACAAGGACGTCATCACGCACGACACGATGGCCAAGATGAAGGACCAGGCCATCGTCTGCAACATCGGTCACTTCGACAACGAGATCGACGTCGCGTCGATCGAGAAGTACGAGTGGGAAGAAATCAAGCCGCAGGTCGACCACATCAAGTTCCCGGACGGCAAGAAGATCATCCTGCTGGCCAAGGGCCGCCTCGTGAACCTGGGCTGTGGCACGGGCCACCCGAGCTTCGTGATGTCGTCGTCGTTCGCGAACCAGACCATCGCCCAGATCGAGCTGTTCACCAAGCCCGACGCCTACCAGGCCGGCAAGGTCTACGTGCTGCCCAAGCACCTGGACGAGAAGGTCGCGCGCCTGCACCTGAAGAAGGTCGGTGCCATGCTCACCGAGCTGACCGACGCGCAGGCCGCCTACATCGGCGTGAGCAAGAACGGTCCGTACAAGCCGGACACGTACCGCTACTGATCGACAACGGATGCGCGCTGATCAACTGTTGGTGGAGCGCGGCCTGGCCGCGTCGCGTTCGCAAGCGGTGCGGCTCATTGCCGGCGGCCTGCGCTGGCGCGATGCGGGCACGAGCGACGCGTGGCGCTCGGTCGTCAAGAACAAGGACGACGTGCCCGAGTCGGCCGAGCTCGATCTGGCCGATGCGGCCGAGGCGCGCTATGTGTCGCGCGGCGGGCTCAAGCTCGAAGGCGCGCTGGCCGAGAGCGGCATCGATCCCTCCGGCAAGCTGTGCCTCGACGTGGGCCAGTCGACGGGCGGGTTTACCGATTGCCTGCTGCAGCGCGGTGCCGCGAAGGTGGTTGGCGTCGATGTCGGCCACGGGCAGCTGCATGCACGGCTGCGCGATGACGAGCGCGTGGTTGCCATCGAAGGCGTCAATGCGCGTGCGTTGTCGCCCGATGACCTGGAAGAAGAAGGCGAGTCGCGTTTCGACCTGATCGTTGGCGACCTGTCGTTCATTTCGCTCACGCTGGTGCTGCCGGCGGTAGTCGAATTCCTGGCCGACGACGGGCGTCTGTTGATGCTGGTCAAGCCGCAGTTCGAACTGCAGCCCGGCCAGGTCGGCAAGGGCGGCATCGTGCGCGACGAGTCGATGTATGCGGTGGTCGAGAAGCGCCTGCACGATGCCTGCGAGGCGCTCGGCCTGCGGGTGCTGCAGTGGTTCGACAGCCCGATCGCCGGAGGCGACGGCAACCGCGAGTTTTTCATTCACGCCGTTCGTGCCGTCCAGGACGCGAACGACGGTTCCTAAGGAGACGCAGGTGCGCCTTCCGCTGAGTTTCGAATTCTTCCCGACCAAGACGCCCGAAGGCGCGGTCAAGCTGCGCGCCGTGCGCCAGCAGCTGTATGTGCGCAAGCCGCAGTTCTGCTCGGTCACATACGGCGCGGGCGGCTCCACGCACCAGGGCACTTTCGGTGCGGTGCAGGAGATCCTGTCCGAAGGCGTGGACGCCGCGAGCCACTTCTCGTGCATCGGCGCCACGCGCGCCACGGTGCGCGAGCAGCTCGCCGAGCTGAAGGCCATGGGCGTCAAGCGCCTCGTGGCACTTCGCGGCGACCTGCCGAGCGGCTACGGCATCGGCGGCGAATTCCTGTATGCGAGCGACCTCGTTGCCTTCATCCGCGAAGAGACCGGCCGCGACTTTCACATCGAGGTGGCCTGCTACCCCGAGATCCATCCGCAGGCCCGTTCGCCCGAGGCTGATCTGCAGGCCTTTGCCGCCAAAGTGAAGGCGGGCGCCGATTCGGCAATCACGCAGTACTTCTTCAGCCCCGAGGCCTACTTCCGCTTCGTCGACGACGCGCGCAAGCTGGGGCTCGACACGCCGATCGTGCCGGGCATCATGCCGATCACGAGCTCGACGCAGCTCATGCGCTTCTCGGACGCCTGCGGCGCCGAGATTCCGCGCTGGATCCGCCTGCGTCTGCAAAGCTTCGGCGACGACACGGCATCGATCAAGGCCTTCGGCCTCGACGTGGTGACCGACCTGTGCGCACGTCTGCGCGACGGTGGCGCCCCGGCGCTGCACTTCTACACGATGAACCAGTCGGCGGCCACGCTGGCTGTACTGGAGCGCCTCGATTGAGAGGGCGCGCGGGGCTTCGTGCAGTCCTGGTCGCTGCGACCTGCGTTCTCGCCGGTTGCGCCATGCCGCCGGCCACGGACGCCGAAGGCGGAACGGGGAAGCTGCTGCCCTTGCCCCGCGCCATCGCGGTGCCGCCGGGCGCCGCGCCGCGTTCGAGCGTGCCGTCGGTGCGCTATGACCTGGCGGTGTCCGGAATGGGCGAACAGACGCCGGACGACGGCGTGCCCGGCGACGACGGGCCGCGCGAAATCTTCGAGCGCGGCGGTGCCTCCTGGTACGGCATCCAGTTCCACCAGCGCAAGACCGCCAGCGGCGAGCGCTTCGACATGACCGCCCTGACGGCGGCCCACAAGACCCTGCCTTTCAACACGCGCGTGTGCGTGCGCAGCCTCGTCAACGGCAGCGAGGTGCTGGTGCGCATCAACGACCGCGGGCCCTATGCAGCGGGTCGCGTGATCGACCTGAGCCGCGCGGCGGCCGACCGCATCGGCCTGACGGGCCTGGGCATCAAGCAGGTGGCGCTGTCGATCGTCGACCGTGAAGGGATGCGCTGCGGTGGTTTGCCGGTGGAGGCAGGCGATGCGTCGGCGCCAGTGGCGGCGGCGGCCGTGCAGCAGCGAGCCAAGTCGCCGGTGCCCGCGCGGCGCAAGGTGATCGTGCCGCCTCGTCGCCGTAAATAAGAAACGAAAAGGCGGAGGCTCAGCCGCCCGAATCGAGCGAGAAGGCGGCGTGCCGGTCTTGCGCCAGGCGCTCCACCAGCTGCGGCAGCGCAGCCGCCAGCAGCGGCTTCAGCGTGTACGGCGGATTGATCAGGAACATGCCGCTGGCCGGCAGCCCCGGCCGGTGGGTTTCGCCCGACGCGTCCGTCGTGATCTTGCTGGACTTGACCGTCAGCGTGGCGTGCAGCCATGACTTGCCGGCCTTGGTCGCCATCGTCTTGAGCCGGCGCGGCAGGTCGTGCGCCTCGGGGCGCGGAATGATCGGATACCAGATCGCGTAGGTGCCGGTGGCAAAGCGCTTGAGCGCCTCGGCCGCGAAATCAAGCACCCGGCCGTAGTCGGTCTTCATCTCGTAGCTGGGGTCCATCAGCACCAGTGCGCGGCGCGACGGCGGCGGCAGGAACTTGGTGGCGCTGCCGAAGCCGTCTTCGCGCAGCACCGCGATCTGGCGGCCGGCCTCGAGCTGGGCGATGTTGGCGTCCAGCGTGCGGGCGTCGGTCGGGTGCAGCTCGAACAGCTTGAGCTTGTCGTGGTCGCGCAGCAGGTGCTGCACGATGAACGGCGAGCCGGGGTAGACGCGCGCGCCGCCCTTGGGGTTGAAGTCGTGGATCACGCTGAGGTAGCGCGCGATCGCATCGGCCAAGGGGGCTTCGGCTTCGGGCGCTACCTTTTTGGTAGCGGACTTCGCCGCGGGGGCGGGCGTGGTGGGCTCTTTCTTGTCCGAAAGAAGGCGCAGGATGCCGTCAGCCGCTTCGCCGCTGGTGCCGGCATAGTCGCCGTCGAGCCGATACAGGCCGGCGCCGGCGTGGGTGTCGACGACCGTCAGGGCTGCCTCTTTTTCAAGCAGATGGTCGAGCGTGGCAATCAGCACCGTGTGCTTGAGCACGTCGGCGTGGTTGCCGGCATGGAAGGCGTGGCGGTAACTGAACATAGGGGGAGGATGGTAACGGTGTTGGGCCGCACATATGCAAATTTGCCAGCACAGGGCCATTCTTTATATAATCGCGGGCTTCGCAGCGTTTTTGTGGCCCCGCGGCGAAGACTACCTTCCCACCTAAGAGATTCCCGTCAGAGGAACGCCGACCGTGGAAAAGGGCCCGACAAACCCTCTTTTCAAGAGAAAAACTCATGACCAAAACGTTCAGCGCCAAGCCCGCTGACGTGACGCACGAGTGGTTTGTGATTGACGCGACCGACAAGGTCCTCGGACGAGTAGCCAGCGAAGTTGCTCTCCGTTTGCGCGGCAAACACAAGGCCATTTACACGCCTCACGTCGATACCGGTGACTTCATCGTCATCATCAACGCCGCGCAACTGCGCGTCACCGGCGCCAAGTCGATCGACAAGGTGTACTACCGTCACTCGGGCTACCCCGGCGGTATCACTGCGACGAACTTCCGCGACATGCAATCCAAGCACCCGGGCCGCGCCCTGGAAAAGGCTGTCAAGGGCATGCTGCCCAAGGGCCCGCTCGGTTACGCGATGATCAAGAAACTCAAGGTGTACGGTGGTGCTGAGCACCCGCATACCGCCCAACAGCCCAAAGTGCTGGAACTGTAAGGAGCCTTGAGAATGATTGGTGAATGGAACAATGGCACCGGCCGTCGCAAATCGAGCGTCGCCCGCGTGTTTCTGAAAAAAGGCACCGGCAAGATCACGGTCAACGGCAAGGACATCCAAGAGTTCTTCGGCCGCGAAACCTCGATCATGATTGCCAAGCAGCCCCTCGCGCTGACCAACAACCTCGAAGCTTTCGACGTGATGGTGAACGTGAACGGTGGCGGCGAATCGGGTCAAGCCGGCGCCACGCGCCACGGCATCACCCGTGCGCTGATCGACTACGACGCGTCGCTCAAGCCCGTCCTGAGCCAAGCCGGCTTCGTGACGCGCGATGCACGTGAAGTCGAGCGTAAGAAGGTCGGTCTGCACTCCGCCCGTCGTCGCAAGCAGTTCAGCAAGCGCTGATCCACTGTTCGCTGCGAACAAAAAGCCGCCTTCGGGCGGCTTTTTCATTGGAAGCCCTCTTGGCGCCAGGGCCTCCAACCCCACTTGCATTGGGGTGCACGCCACACCCAGCCTGCCGAGAATGCGGCATTGCAGTAGCATTCGTTCCATTGGCCGCATGTCCGGCCCCCTAGGAGTTATCACCCCATGAGCGCCGTTGCCGAAAACATCCAGACCCAGATGCCCGAGCCGATCGTCTTCACAGACAGCGCGGCCGCCAAGGTGGCCGACCTGATCGCCGAGGAAGGCAATCCCGACCTGAAGCTGCGCGTGTTCGTGCAGGGTGGCGGCTGCTCCGGTTTCCAGTACGGTTTCACTTTCGATGAAATCACCAATGAAGACGACACCACCATGACCAAGAACGGTGTGTCGCTGCTGATCGACGCCATGAGCTACCAGTACCTGGTCGGCGCCGAGATCGACTACAAGGAAGACCTGCAAGGCGCCCAGTTCGTGATCAAGAACCCGAACGCCACCAGCACCTGCGGCTGCGGATCGAGCTTCTCGGCCTGATGCCTGAATGCTGCTGACCCAGCCTCCCCAATAAGCCGCCTCCGGGCGGCTTTTTCGTTCCTGCTTCTCTTTTCCCTGCCTATGAACCCCGAGGCTGACGCCGCCGTCAATCCCGTTCGCAAGAGCCTGCTGTGGCTCGTCGCCGTCGGCTTCTTTATGCAGACGCTCGACGCCACCATCATCAACACCGCACTGCCGGCGATGGCCGCGAGCCTCGGCGAGAGCCCGCTGCGCATGCAGTCGGTGGTGGTGGCGTACGCGCTCACCATGGCGATGCTGATCCCCGCTTCGGGCTGGATTGCCGACCGCTTCGGCACGCGGCGCATCTTTTTCTCGGCCATCGTGCTGTTCGCCGCCGGATCGGTGCTGTGCGCGCTCTCGCACGGGCTGGGCCAGTTGGTGGCCGCCCGGGTGGTCCAGGGCCTGGGCGGCGCGTTGCTGCTGCCTGTGGGGCGCCTGGCGCTGCTGCGCACGGTGCCGCGTGGGGAATTCCTGCAGGCGATGAGCTTTGTCGCCATTCCGGGCCTCATAGGGCCCTTGCTGGGCCCCACGCTGGGCGGCTGGCTGGTGCAGTACGCTTCGTGGCACTGGATCTTCCTGATCAACGTGCCCGTGGGGCTGCTGGGCTGCATCGCCACGCTCAAGTACATGCCCGACCTGCGCGGCGTGGTGCAGAAGCGTTTCGACAGCGTGGGCTACGCGATGCTGGCCTTCGGCATGGTGGCGATTTCGCTCTCGCTCGACGGCGTGGGCCTGCGCCAGGGCGGCGTGATGGTCGTGCTGATCTTCGGCTTCGCGAGCATCGTCGCCTATTGGCTGCGCGCTTCGCGTACGCCCGAGCCTCTGTTTGCGCCTTCGCTGTTTCATGTGCCGACGCTCAGCATCGGCCTGATCGGCAACCTGTTCTCGCGGCTGGGCAGCAGCTGCATGCCTTTCCTGGTGCCGCTGTTGCTTCAGGTGTCGATGGGCTATTCACCGGTGCGCGCCGGGCTGATGATGCTGCCGATCGCGTTGGCCGGCATGGCCATGAAGCGCTTCGCCACGCCGCTGATCACGCGCCACGGCTACCGCAAGGTGCTGGTGGTCAACACCATCCTCGTGGGCTGCACGATGGCCAGCTTCGGGCTGACGGCGCCGGGCCAGCCGATGGCGCTGCATGTGCTGCAGCTGCTGGCTTTCGGCGCGGTCAACTCGCTGCAGTTCACCGCGATGAACACGATCACGCTGAAGGACCTGGACGGCAGCATGGCGAGCAGCGGCAACAGCCTGCTGTCGATGGTGCAGATGCTGGCTATGAGCCTGGGCGTGGCCGCCGCGGGCGCCGTGCTGGCGGGTTACAACGGCATCTTCGGCACCGAAACGCCCGCGCACACGCTGGATGCCTTTCAGGCCACTTTTGCGAGTATGGGGCTGATCACGGTGGCTTCAGCGATGATCTTCTGGCATCTTCCTTCGGAAGTGCGGGCGCCGCACCCCGCCCAGCCGGAGGTTTCCGGCCAGGGCTGAGGGCGAATCAGGCGGGGTAGATCGCGCCGAGTACTCGTGCCCCGCGTGCGCCGGTCACGCTGGCCAGATTGCCTGCCTCGCGCCGGACGGTCGCGCGGGCAAGCCATGCAAACGCCGCCGCCTCGACTTGTTGGGGCGGCAGGCCGTGATCGGTCGAAGCCGCCACATGGATGCCAGGCAGCAGGGCGCGCAGGCGGTCTAGCAGATGGTCGTTCAGCGCGCCACCGCCGCAGACGATCAGCAGCTTGCTATCTTTTCCATAGTTCTTCACGTCCGCCGCACAAACCTGTGCGGTCAATTCGGCCAGTGTCGCCTGCACATCGGCAGGCGCCATCGTCGTGGTGCCGAGTTGCGCGGCGAGCCAGGTCGGGTTGAACAGGTCGCGCCCGGTGCTCTTCGGCGGCGTCTTGGCGAAGTACGGGTCGGCCAGCAACTGCGAGAGCAGGGCGGGCAGCACCTGCCCGCTGGCAGCCCATTGGCCGCCACGGTCGAAGGGCTGGCCCTGGTTGGTCTGGCACCAGTGATCCATCAGCGCATTGCCGGGGCCGCAGTCGAAGCCGAGCACGCTGGCGCCGCCCGCCGTATTCGTGGCCGGCAGCAGGCTCAGGTTGGAAATGCCGCCGATGTTCAGCACCGCGACCGTCTCGTCGGCCCGTGCGAACAGCGCGCGATGAAAGGCTGGCACCAGCGGCGCACCCTGGCCGCCGGCCGCGAGGTCGCGGCTGCGGAAGTCGCCGACCACGTCGATGCCGGTCAGTTCGGCCAGCAGCGAGGGATTGTTGACTTGCAGGGTGTAGCCGACCTCGTCGAACTCGAGCGGCCGGTGGCGCACCGTCTGGCCGTGAGCGCCGACGGCGGTGACGGCCTTGGCGTCGGTGCCGCTGTCCGCCAGCAACTGGGCGACGACACCGGCATACGCACGTGCCAGCCCGTTGCCGGCAAGTGCCGCGCGATGCAGTTCGTTGTCGCCGGCAGTGTTGAGCGCGAGCAGTTCGGCGCGCAAGGTCACAGGGAACTGCCCCGTGGCGTAGGCCTGCACCGCGATGCGGCCACCGGAAAAGTCGGCGAGCACGCCATCGACGCCATCGAGCGAGGTGCCCGACATCAGGCCGATGAAAAGTTCGGCGGCCATCTTTGGATCAGGGCTGGAGAGGCCGGCCGCGCGACGGAATCAGTCGGCGCTGGCCTGGATGACCGAGAAGGCAGCCGCCAGCTCGGTGCGCGCACCCACGGCGACACGCTCGAAGGCCGGGCGCATGGCGGCGGTGATCGGCGCGCCGCCTTCCTGTGCGATGGAAGCCGGGTCTTGATAGACGCCGCCCACGCGGAATTCGAAGTGCAGGTGCGGGCCGGTGGCCCAGCCGGTGGAGCCCACCGCGCCGACCGTTTGGCCCTGGCTCACGGCCTGGCCGGCCTTGACGTCGATGCGGCTCAGGTGCGCGTACGCCGTCTGCTGGTTGTTGCGGTGATTGATGATGACGATGTTGCCGTAGCCGTTCTGCGTGCCCGCGAAATCGACCGTGCCGTCGCCGACCGAGCGCACCGAGGTGCCGGTGGGTGCCGCGTAGTCGATGCCGTTGTGCTGGCGCCAGCTGTTCAGGATCGGGTGCATGCGCATCGCGAAGCCGCTGGACACGCGCGAGAACTCGACCGGTGTTGCCAGGTAGGCCTTGCGCAGGCTGT
This sequence comes from Variovorax sp. OV084, assembly GCF_900111625.1. Lineage (NCBI taxonomy): Bacteria > Pseudomonadati > Pseudomonadota > Betaproteobacteria > Burkholderiales > Comamonadaceae > Variovorax > Variovorax sp. OV084. The sequence goes on from NZ_FOII01000008.1 coordinate 130,938, forward strand.
CGCCGTTCGGGCGGTAGTAGCTGCCCTTCTGGCCCGCGCCCGGAGGCTGGAACCAGACGGCCTGGTGGATCTTGCCGTTGTTCTCGAACTCGGCCGACAGCACGCGGCCGCTGCGCAGCGCCTGTCCGTCGGCTTCGAAGGTTTCGTACACCACGGCGAAGCGGTCGCCCTTGCGCAGGGCGCGCACGTCGACGTCGCCCGCGAAGATGTCGGCCAGCTGGCTTGCCACCGCGTCGGGAATGCGCGAGTCGTCGGTGGCGGCGAACAGCGAGGTGCGGATGGTGCCGCTCGCTAGGCGCGTGCCCGGCGTGAGCATGTCGCGCTCGGTCACGCCGGCAAAGCCGGTGGGCGTGCGTTCGATGACGAAGCGCTTGAAGCCGCCGTCGCCGTCGGGAATCCAGCGGGCGCTGAGCTTCTTGAGCTGGTTTTCCTGCGTGGCCTCGGCCGTCACGGTGCGGCCGGCGCGCGAGAACAGCGCGTTGCGGGCTTCCACGCTGCTGCGCACGAAGGCGGTGGCGGCCGGGTCGGAAATGCCCAGGCGCTTCATCAGGGCCTCGGCCGTGTCGCTCGAACGGGTGACGTCGGTGCGGAACAGGGTGAAGCTGAAGTTTTCGAGCGATTCGCTCTGGTCGGCGAACGATATTGGCGCCGTCGCTTCGAGAATCTGGTGGACCGGGAGGTCGGATGCGTCAGGACCGAGCGATGCCACCGCGAGGGTGCCGGCGCTCAGCAGCGCGGCAGCAATGACCGCGGTGATCTGCTTGGGGTACGTCCGGAATGTATAGGCCACGCGAGAAGCGAGTAGCTCCTCGGCGGCAAGAATGCCGTTGATCAAACTGTGAATTCCAGCTCAGGTTCTGCAAATCCGTGCTGCAAGGCCCAGTACGTTCAGGGCGGCAGCAGACGGTGCGGAAAAAAGCGCCGCTTAGAATTCGGCGCTTGAAAAGTCGGGCTGAGTATAGCTTCGGCACCCCCAAAGTCAGCTAAAAAAGCCCGTAAAGGCCGAATCTGTTACATCCATGAGCCTCTCAAATAGTGTAGGACGCGCGCTAGAAATATCCCTCCGCGGCGCTGACGAGCTGCTGCCGCAGGACGAGTGGGTGCGCAAGCTCCAGCGCTCCGAAGCCACCGGGACCCCCCTGCGCATCAAATTCGGCCTGGACCCGACGGCACCGGATATTCATCTGGGTCACACGGTGGTTTTCAACAAGATGCGCCAGTTGCAAGACCTGGGCCACACGGTGATCCCGCTGATCGGCGACTTCACCACCACCATCGGCGACCCGTCCGGGCGCAACAGCACCCGGCCGCCGCTGACCCGCGAGCAGATCGAGGCCAATGCGGCGACCTACTTCGACCAGCTGCGCCTGGTGCTGAACGTCGATATCGCCGAAGTCCGCTACAACTCCGAGTGGAGCGACCCCCTGGGCGCGCGCGGCATGATCCAGCTCGCCGCCAAGTACACGGTGGCCCGGATGATGGAGCGCGACGACTTCAACAAGCGCTTCAAGGGCGGCCAGTCGATCTCGGTGCACGAATTCCTCTACCCGCTGATGCAGGGCTACGACTCGGTCGCGCTCAAGAGCGACCTCGAACTGGGCGGCACCGACCAGAAGTTCAACCTGCTCGTCGGTCGTCATCTCCAGCAGGAATATGGCCAAGAACCGCAGTGCATACTCACTATGCCATTGCTGGAAGGGCTCGACGGCGTCGAAAAGATGTCGAAGAGCAAGAACAACTACATCGGCATCAGCGAAGACGCCAACACCATGTTCGCCAAGGTGCTGTCGATTTCCGACGACCTGATGTGGCGCTGGTACACGCTGCTGAGTTTTCAGTCGCTGGAGCAGATCGCGGCGCTGAAGGCCGAGATCGAGGGCGGCCGCAATCCGAAGGACGCCAAGGTCGCGCTGGCCAAGGAAATCACCACGCGCTTCCACAGTGCGGCGGCGGCGGACGCGGCCGAGCAGGATTTCATCAACCGCAGCAAGGGTGGCGTGCCGGACGAGATTCCGGAGGTGTCGCTGTCGGGTGCTCCGCTGGGCATCGCCCAACTGCTCAAGCAGGCGAACCTGGCGCCTTCGACCTCGGAAGGCAATCGCCTGATCGACGGTGGCGGCGTGCGTATCGACTCAGCCGTGGTCAGCGACAAGGCGCTGAAGCTGCCCGCAGGCAGCTACGTGGTGCAGGTCGGCAAGCGCAAGTTCGCCCGTGTGACCCTGAGCTGAGGGGCTTTCAGCGAACCTCGATGGTGACGCGCCGGTTCCGCGGCTCGTCCACCTCGTCGGCGGTCGGAACGGCCAGGTCGCGCTCGCCGCGGCCCACGGCCTCGATGCGGTTGGCCGGGAACTGGCGCTCCACGAAGAGCTGGACCACTTCCTGCGCCCGACGACGCGACAACTGGTCGTTCTGCTCGCCGCTGCCCTTGGTGTCGGTGTGGCCCGTGACCACGATGTCGCCGCCGCTGCGCGCCAACGCCGCAGCCAGCGCCTCGGTCATGATCTGCTGCGAAGCCGGCGTCAACGTGGTGCCGCCGAGCTCGAAATACACCGTGTAGCGCTGCGGCGGAGGCGGGCGCATGTCGAACAGCGGCTTGTTCTCTGCCTGCACCTTGGCCGGATCGGCCTGGTCGACCACCGGAGCGCCCTTTGCGCCCACTGCGGCCGTGGCGCGCTGGTAAGGCGTGGAAAGCACTTCTTCTCCGTCCTTGGCGCGCACCACCACTGCCGATGGCTTGCCGTCCGCCTGCGGCAGCAGCACCACCCGCGTGCCGGGCGTCGAGCATGCGGCCAGCAGCAGGGCGGCCAGCGCGGCCGGAAGAAGGAATGCGAGGCGGGACTGTTGGGGCTTGGGAGTCTTCATCATGGCTGGCCGTCGGCTTGCACGATGAAGTCGGTGCCGCGAATGCCGATGGTGGCCGTCTGCGTCTCGACCCGCACTGCGTCGGGATTGGTCTTGCCGATCAGGCCGGTGATCATGCGCATGGAGCCTCGCAGCAGCGAGACCAGCATGCCGCCTTCGTGCGTCGTGCCGTCGAAGTGGAATTCCTTCAGGTCGAGCCGCGACGAGGGGCCGACCACCAGTGTCGTGTCGTCGCGCAGCACCACGGAGGCCGAGGAGTCGGGGCCGGTCACGATGCGGTCCACGGCGCCCAGCGCGTCGCCGGGGCTGGCCGCGCGGGTGGCGCCGGCGCCGTTGAGCAGTTGCACGTTGCCGCGCACGAACTTCACGAAGCCCGCCTGGGGATCCGCCTTGGCGGCGGGGGCGGCTGTAGCAGGCGCCGGTGCGGACGCGGCTGCGGCAGGTGGCGCCGCCACGGGAGCGGCCGATGGCGTCTGGGCTTGTGCCAGCGCGGCCGAGGCCACAATGGCGAGGCCGCCCAAGGCGATCACGAGGTTTTTCATCATCTGGGCTCTCTGCGAAGGACAGTTTCGCGTTGGTCGCAAATTATTAATGCGAAGGCGTTACATGTAGACACGGAGCCGATAATTCAGGCAGTTCTTGCGGCCTTTTACCGCTTTTTGCGTTGCCTTCTGCCCAATTCCCATGGTTTTTGCATGACGTTGACCCCCAAGACGCTGCTGCGCGTGTCAGTTGCCGTGGCTTTGATCACGATTGTGCTCAAGGGCCTGGCTGGCTACATGACGAATTCGATGGGCCTGATCTCGGACGCGATGGAGTCCTTCGTGAACCTGGCGAGCGCCATGTTCGCGCTGGCCATGGTGACCATCGCCGAGCGGCCCGCCGACGACGACCATCCCTACGGCCACCACAAGGCCGAGTACTTTTCCTCGGGCTTCGAAGGCATCCTGATCGTTGGTGCGGCCATTGCGATCCTCTGGGTGTCCATCCAGCGCCTGCTGTCGCCGCAGCCGCTGGAGCAGCTGGGCTGGGGCCTGGCGCTGTCGGTGCTCAGCTCGGGCTTCAACGCAGGGCTGGCTTTCATGCTCTTCCGCGCGGCACGCACGCACCGTTCGATCGCGCTGGAGGCCGACGGCCGCCACCTGATGACCGACGTCTGGACCTCCGCCGCCGTGGTGGTCGGCATCGTCGGCGTGCAGCTCAGCGGCTGGCTCTGGCTCGACCCGTTGCTGGCCATCGGCGTGGCGCTCAATATCGTGCGCGAGGGCGTCAAGCTGGTGTGGCGCTCGTCGCAGGGCCTGATGGACGAAGCCCTCGACCCCGAAACCCTCGCCACCGTGCGCGCCACCCTCGACGCCTTCGCCGCCCGCATGCCCGAAGGCACGCGGCTGCGCTTCGACGACATGGTGACCCGCAGCGCCGGCCAGCGCCGCTTTGCCGACCTGCACATGCACGTGCCCGGCGACTGGACCCTGCTGCATGCCGCCAACATGCGCGACCAACTGGAGCAGGCCCTGATGGACGCCGTGCCCGGCCTGCGCGTGACGATCCAGCTCCTGCCCCTGACCATGGAAGCCCGCGCCACCCAGGCCGGCGAACATCACGCCTTATGAAAACTGTTCTCCAACGCGTGGCAAATGCGCGCGTCGACATTGCCGGCCGCACCGTCGGCGCCATCGACGCGGGCCTGCTCGTGCTGCTGTGCGCAGAGCGCGGCGACGTCGACGTACTCGCCGACCGCATGCTCGCCAAGATCCTCAAGCTGCGCATCTTCTCGGACGAGGCCGGCAAGATGAACCGCAGCGTGCAGGACATCGGCGGCGGCCTGCTGGTGGTGAGCCAGTTCACGCTGGCGGCCGACGCGAGCGGCGGCAACCGCCCCAGCTTCACCCAGGCCGCGCCGCCCGACGAAGGCCGCCGGCTCTACGAATACTTCGTGGCGCAGGCGCGGGCCGCGCACCCGGTGGTGGCCACCGGCGAGTTCGGTGCCGACATGCAGGTGCACCTGCTGAACGACGGGCCCGTCACCATCCCGCTGCAGATGACGGCGTAGCGGCGACCGTTATTTATTTGCCGTACGGGCTGCGAATGCCCAGTCCCGCGAGGATCTCGATTTCGTAGGCCTCCATCTCGTCAGCGTCGGCCTCGCTGGTCTCGTGGTCCCAGCCCTGCGCATGCAGCGTGCCGTGCACCAGCAGGTGCGCGTAGTGATCGGCCAGCGTCTTGCGGTTTTCCTTCGCCTCGCGCGCCACCACCGGAGCGCACAGCACCAGGTCGGCCATCACCAGCGGGCTTTGCGCGTAGTCGAAGGTCAGCACGTTGGTTGCGTAGTCCTTGCCGCGAAACTCGCGGTTGAGGCGCTGGCCCTCGTCGGCGTCGACGATGCGCACTGTGATCTCGCCGTCGATGTCCAGCGCATGGCGGATCCAGCGCGTCACGCTGTGGCGCGGCAGCGCGGCGCGATGGCGCTCCACGCCCTTGAAGCGGCCGAATTGCAGCGAGAGCGAAAGTGCGGGAAGTGCGGATGCGGCCATCTCAGTGGGCTCCCGCGCGCTTGCGCTGGCCGTCGTAGGCATCGACGATCTTCGCCACAAGCGGGTGGCGCACCACGTCCACGCTCGTGAAGTGCGTCATGGCGATGCCGTTCACTCGCTTGAGCACGCGTTCGGCGTCGATCAGCCCGCTCAACTGCTGCTTGGGCAGATCGATCTGGCTCACGTCGCCCGTCACCACCGCGCGCGCGCCGAAGCCGATGCGTGTGAGGAACATCTTCATCTGCTCGGGCGTGGTGTTCTGTGCCTCGTCGAGGATCACGAAGGCGTTGTTCAGCGTGCGCCCGCGCATGAAGGCCAGCGGCGCGATCTCGAGCGCATTTCGCTCGAAGGCCTTCTGCACCTTCTCGTAGCCCATCAGGTCATAGAGCGCGTCGTACAGCGGGCGCAGGTACGGGTCGACCTTCTGCGTCAGGTCGCCCGGCAGAAAGCCCAGCCGCTCGCCTGCTTCCACCGCGGGCCGCGTCAGCACGATGCGCTGCACCGCGGCGCGCTCCAGCGCATCGACCGCGCAGGCCACTGCGAGATACGTCTTGCCGGTGCCGGCCGGACCGATGCCGAAGGTGATGTCGTGCTTGGCGATGTTGTCGAGGTACAGCGCCTGCGTGGGTGTGCGCGCGCGCAGGTCGGTGCGGCGGGTGACGAGCATCGCAATGTCGTCGTCGCCCTCGAGCATTCCGCCGTCGCCGGCCAGCGTGAGCTGCACCACCGCCGCGTCAATGGGCCGCTGGGCAATTTCGTACAGCGCCTGCAGCACGTCCATTGCGCGCTGCGCGGAGGCCTTGGGGCCGTCGACCTTGAACTGTTCGTGACGGTGCGCGATCTTCACGCCCAACGCCTCTTCGATGCGGCGCAGGTGGGCGTCCAGAGGTCCGCACAGGTGGCCGAGGCGCGAATTGTTCAGTGGGGTAAAGGTGTGTCGCAGAATCACGCCGGACATTTCAAGGAAAAAGGGCACCCATGATAGGCAAACTGACCGGCACGCTGGCCGAACGCAACCCACCGCAGGTAGTTGTGGACTGCAACGGAGTCGGCTATGAGGTCGACGTGCCGATGAGCACGTTCTACAACCTGCCGAACCTCGGCGCGAAGGTCTCGCTGCTCACGCACTTCGTCGTGCGCGAGGACGCGCAGATTCTCTACGGCTTCGGCACTGCGGAGGAAAGGGCAGCCTTTCGCCAGCTCATCAAGATCACCGGCGTGGGGCCGCGCACCGCGCTGGGCCTGCTCTCGGGCATGAGCGTGGGCGAGCTTTCGCAGGCGATCACGACGCAGGAACTCGGCCGGCTCGTGAAGATTCCGGGCATCGGCAAGAAGACCGCCGAGCGGCTGTTGCTTGAACTCAAGGGCAAGCTCGGCGCTGACATCGGCCTGCCGGCGCATGCGGCTTCCGATGCGCAGGCGGACATTCTCCAGGCGCTGATCGCGCTGGGGTACAGCGACAAGGAGGCCGCGCTTGCGCTCAAGGCGCTGCCGAAGGATGCGACGGTGAGCGAGGGGATCAAGATGGCCCTCAAGTCGCTCGCGAAGTAGGTCGCAACGGCGCGAGGACCGGCGACATGCCCAACTGCGACTTCTACGCCACGAAGGACGACCACGAGGGCCTGCTCTCGTGGCTGTTCGCCGAAGAAGCCTGTGATGTGTACGAACTCGCATCCGACTTCGAGCAGCCGCTGAAATGCTTCCGCTCGGCGACCGAGGTGCTCGCGCAGTTCGAGCGCAGCTACCCCAATGGCAAGAGGTGGCGCGCCGTGCATCTCCAGCTGTATGTGCGCGGCGCGGGCCCCACCTTCGTGCCGCGCCGCGTGACTCTGAACCCGCAGGCTTGCGGTGGTGCCACCTTCCGCTACAACGCCGATGGCTGGGGTTTGGTGCAGCTGTACCTGGGCTCGGCCTCCGAGGGCGATGCGCGACTGGAAAACTCGCACACCAATCACAACTCGATGAAGCGCGCACAGACGTGGTCGGATACTGTGGACGTTCTCGGCGGTGTCGAGGCCTGGGACTTCGGCAGGATCACGTCCTTCTCGTCCCGTCTCAACCGCGAAATCCGAAAGCGCGGTGTTGCCAAGGTTGGCAGCCAGGCCGTGTTGCCTGGTGCGCTGAAGCTGTGGGACATCGGCGTGGCCATGGGCCCCTACAAGCCCGGCGAGTACGAACTCCAGCGGACGGGCGCGTAGCGTTCGCGCCGCTCAGGGATAGATCTTCTCGCCCTTCGCCAGCATCTCGACGAACTTCTCGATGCGCCGCGCCCGGGTCTCGGGCTTCTTCGCCCCCTGAGTACGAAACAGCACCGCAAAGCGGTTGCGCGCATCCAGCGTGGCGAAGAACTTCGCAGCTTTCTTGTTCGCGTCCAGCGCGGCCTGAAGATCGGGCGGCACTGTCGCCACGCTCGCGGCTTCGTAGGCCGCATCCCAGCGCCCGTCGGCCTTCGCGCGCTCGATCTCGGCCAGTCCGGCCGGCTGCATGCGGCCTTCGTCGATGAGCTTCAGCACCTTGGTGCGGTTGATCTGCGACCAGATGCTGCGCTTGGTGCGCGGCGTGAAGCGTTGCAGGAAATACTGCGCGTCCTCGCTCTTGCGCTGGCCGTCGATCCAGCCGTAGCACAGCGCTTCCTCGAGTGCGGCGGGGTGGTCGATGGAGGCGATGCCGCTGTCCTTCTTCGCGATGCGAAGCCATACGCCGGCGGCGGTCGTGTGGTGGCGCTTGAGCCAGCGTGTCCACGACGCGGCATTGGTGCACTCGATCGGCGTGTCGTGCGGAATGCGCTCTGCCGTCTTCGTGGTCATGGCACCCACCAGTAGCGCAGCGCGTGAAAGTAGATGGGCGCTGCAAAGATCACCGAGTCGAGCCGATCGAGCATGCCGCCATGGCCTTCGATCATCGAACCCCAGTCCTTCACGCCGCGGTCGCGCTTGATGGCCGACATCACCAATCCGCCGAAGAAGCCCATCAGGCAGATCGTGAGCGCCATCAGCGCCGCCTGCCACGGGTTGAACGGCGTGGCCCAGTACAGCGCCGCGCCCAGCGCGGTGGCGCTCGCTACGCCGCCGATCAGGCCTTCCCAGGTCTTGGAGGGCGACAGTTCGGGCGCCACCTTGCGCTTGCCGAAGAGCTTGCCCCACACGTACTGCAGCACGTCGCTGCCCTGCACCACGATCACCAGGAACGCGATCAGCAGCAGGTTGCGGCCTTCGAAGCCGGGAATCTGCAGCGTGAGCAGCGCCGGCACATGGCTGATGCAGAACACGCACACCATCAGCCCCCACTGGATCTTCGAGGTGCGCTCAAGGAAGCGGCGCGTGTCGCCGCCGACCGCCGCCAGGATGGGCAGCAGCAGGAAGGCATAGACCGGGATGTAGATCGCGTAGAGCCCGTACCAGTCGATCCAGATCAGGAAATACTGCCCCGGCAGCGCGAGGTAGAAAGCCAGCGCGATCGGCGCGTGGTCGCCGCGCCGCGTGTAGGCCAGGCTGATGAACTCGCGCAGCGCATAGAACGAGATCAGATAGAACAGCACGATCACGCCGCCCTTGCCGAAGGCAAAGGCAATGCCGATCACCGCCACCATCACCCACCACGCATTGACGCGCGAGTTGAGGTTGTCGATTACCGAATGCGGCTGGCCGTGCGCCACGCGCCACTTGAGCAACGCACCGATGGCCGAGGCCAGTATCAGCACGCCGGCCACGCCGCCGAAGAGCTTGAGCGTGGTCCACGCGAAGGGAGAGAGTTCGATCACGAGGCGCTCCCTCCGTTGCTTTGTTCGTTTTGTTGTTCGATGCGGTCGTATTCGGGGCGCAGGTCGAGCATCGCCGTGCGCGCGCGAGCGATGAAGGTGTTCTTGTCTTCTCCTTCGGCCAGCTTGATCGGCGCGCCGTAGCGCACCGTGCACGCGAGCGGAATAGGCACCAGCGTGCCCTTGGGCAGCACGCGCTTCAGGTTCTCGATCCACACGGGCACCAGCCGCACGTTGGGGCAGGCGCGCGCCAGGTGGAAGAGCCCGCTTTTCAGCGGCAGCAGGATCTCGTCGCCCGTGTTGCGCGTGCCCTCGGGGAACATGATGAGCGAGTCGCCGGCGTCCAGCGCCTCCTTCATCTGCTCGACAGGGTTCTCGCCCTGGCCCGATCCGTCGCGGCGGATCATCAGCGCATTGAACACGTCGGCGCCGATGAACTGGCGCGTCTTCGAGGCCATCCAGTAGTCCTGCCCGGCCACCGGCCGCGTGAGCGCGCGCAGATCGGGCGGCAGCGTGGCCCACAGCAGCACGAAGTCGCCGTGGCTCGTGTGGTTGGCGAAGTACAGCGTCTGCTCGGCCTTCGGCGTGGTGCCCGACCAGATGGCGCGCACCCCGGTCAGCAGCCCGGCCGCGCCGATGATCAGCTTGCCCGCCACGATGGCGAGCCCGCGCCGCAGCACGGTGCTTTCGGGCTTGTCGTTGTTCTTGTTGTTTTCTTCGGTCAAGAGAGGTCCTGTGTCATCAAGGCAAGGAGGAACAAGGCGCTCTGGCAGGCCACGACGATGGCATGGCGCTGCATGAGCTGTCGGGTGCCCTGCACGCGGTCGTCGAGCGGGCGTGTGGTGTTGTGTTGCGACGGCGGTGGCTCGCGCAGTCCGAGCGTTGAGAGCGCTTTGTCGAGCGCTTCGAGCGAAGCGACGGTGTTGCGCGCGAGGCCGTCGAACAGCGCTTCGTCGAAGCGCAGCCGGAACGCGAAGTAGCGCTCCAGCGCGCCGAGGATCACGACCGCGCCGAAGCCCATGGTGGCCGTGGTCGAGAGCGAGCGCAGCGTCAGCGCAAGCACCAGCGCCGAGATGCAGGTGAGCGCGAAGCCCCAGAGGCCCAGCAGCGCGATGGCGCGAAGCAGGCCCGCCAGTGCGGCGCAGGTGGTTCGGTCGTTGTCATCGGTCATGGGGCGGTACCTCCGGCAAAGGTTTGAACGGCTCCAGTGACACCCGCCAGGCACCCCGCAGCACGATCTGCGGCCGTGCGCGGCGCACCGTGTCCTCGGCCTGGGCGACGCTGCCGGCCGGGCCGTAGCGGCCCAGCCAGGCGATCACCGCCGCAGCGCTGCGCGAGAAGCCGAGCGCGCAGCAGACCCACACTGTGGCACCGTCCGCGTTCCGGCGCTGGCCTTCGATGACGGCCGCCGCGCGCTGCAGGCGCACGGTTGGCGGCACCGTCAGGTCGAGCAGCGGCACGCAGTGCGCATGCGGGACGCCCGCGGGCATCTGCAGCTCGGCGCACAGGCTCACCAGCCGGGGCTGCCCGGCGGCCAGCCATTCGGCGTGCGTCGGCCGTCGGCCCAGCCGCAGGCCCGGCACCACTTCGACCGAAGCCGGCAGCTTGCGCGTCCAGAGCCAGGCGTTGATGGCGGCGGCGAGCCGGTAGGGTGCCAGCATCCAGCGCGCGGCCCAACCCATGCGGCCACGGCCGTCCATCTGGAAGCCGCGTGCGCCGAAGCCGATGTAGTTCAACGCCACCAGCGCCAGCGACGCAGCCGGCCATGCGAGCCACAGCGCGACGCCACCGCCGTACAGCGCGGCCGCCAGGAACAGCGCCGCGCCCACTGCATAGAAACCCGCCAGCTTCCAGCGCTGCACATCGCGCGTGATGCGCCACACGCGCGGCATCGACACCACGCGCTCCAGCGGCCACAGCCATACGCAGAGCAGGCCGAGCAGGGCACCGGTCGGAATGTCGATGAAGTGGTGCTGCCACGTCGTGAGCACCGACGCGCAGATGGCGAAGGCCCACACATGCAGCACCAGCCGCGCCCAGAGGGGCCGGATGAACTGCCGATACCAATCCCACAGGATCACGGCCAGCGCGATGTGCAGCGAAGGCGCCTGGTTGAACGGCTGATCGAACCCGCGCAGCGCGTTGAACAGAAAGGCCGGCGCCCCGTCGACTGGCGGCTGCCCGAAGCTGAAGTGCAGCGGCCAGAGGATGAAGCAGCTGCAGGCGACGAGCGTGGCCGTGACCAGCCGCAGCGCGTGCCGGTCGAGTGTGTGCCGGCTGCGCGCCAGGAACAGCGACAGCGCATAGAAGACGTTGATCGTCCAGTAAGGAAAGATCGTCCACGGCCAGAACGGCACTTGCCGCTCCCACTCGAAAGCCATCGACGGCACGTTCGCCCGCGTGGTCGCCCACCAGTTGGCGAAACCATAGGTCGCATAGAACAGCGGCCCCAGAAACACCAGCCATGCGGCGGCGCGCTTCCAGGGCCGTTGCGCCAGCCAGGCGGTCATTGAGTGACGCGCACTGCCAGCGACACCGTGAAGATGCCCCACTCGTCGACCCGCTGGTCGATCTTGCGGAAGCCCGCTTCTTCCACCAGCTGGTCCATTTCGTACTGGGTGCGGCGGCGCATCACCCAGGCCTCGCCCTGGCGGTGGCTGGTGAGGGCGCGCGCGATCATCTCGAGCTGCGGGTGCCAGGGCTGTCCGGTGTAGACGAGGTAGCCGCGGTCTTCCACCGCGTCGCCCACGCCCGCGAGCGAGCGGCGCACCATCTCGTTGTCGGGGAACAGCTCGTACAGGCCCGACACCACGGCCAGCGTGGGCCGCGGCAATACGCTCGCGAGGCTCATGCGGTCGAAGGCGTCGGCCTGCACGAACTGCGCGACGTCCTCCAGGCCCTTCTCGGCGATGAGCGCCCGGCCATCGCGCACGTTGATGTCGCTGTAGTCGCGCAGCAGGATGGAGCTGGCCTTGACGGGGCTGGCCAGTACCGCGTCGAGCACGTAGCGGCCGTGGCCGGCGGCGATGTCCATCACGCGCACCTCGCGGTGCATGTCGGCCAGGCGCTCCATTGCAATGCGTAGCAACTCCTCGACGTGGATCTTGCGTTGGCGGATGCCGCGCCAGCCGATGGAGTCCAGGTACGTCTTGTCGATGGAGCGGCCGATGGCGGAGCTGCCCTGCGGATGGTTGCGATACACGTAGTCGAGCGTGCTGCCCGAGTCGAAGCCGGTGGCGTGGCCGAGCTTGATGCCTTCCGACATCGTGCCGCCCAGCTTCAGGCTTGCGCGGGTCATGGCCCAGTAGGCGCCGCGCGGTGACAGGGGCGCCAGCGGCTCGGCCAGCGCACGCGACTCGTCGGCCGTATCGCCGCTCAGGTGCGCCTCGCGGCGGTCCACCGGCACGGCCGGCTCGTCGAAGCGCTGCAGGATGAATTCGCGGATCTGCGCCACGGCCGGCGCCCGGTCTTTCTCGCCCAGGGTGTCGTGGAAGAAGCCGGGCAGCTCGGTCTTGGTCTTCACCGCGCTGCCCAGCCGCTCGAAGAACTGGTGCTGCGGCTTGTGGTGCACCACCCAGTCGGCGCCCGAAATGAGCAGCTGCACCGGCAGCGTGATCGCATTGGCGTCGGCCACCACGCGGTCAGCGGCTTCGTACAGGCCCAGCAGGATGTTGACCGCGATGGGCCGAGAGATCAGCGGATCGCTCTCGTAGCTGGCGATGCGTTCGGGGTCGTGCGTGAGGAACTTCGCCTTCACGTAGCTGTTGACGAAGAACAGGCCGCGCAGCTTGTGCATCAGCCCGAGCCCGGCGCGCGCGAACGGCACGTAGAGCTTGACCTTGAAGGCCGGCGAGGCGAGCGTGAGCCCGCGCACCTTGGGCGCGTAGTCGTGCGCCCATGTGGCGATCAGCACCGCGCCCACGCTCTGCGCGACCACGTGGATGTCCTGCTCGGGCACGCCGTGTGCCGTGCCGATGTGCTGCACGAAGGTCTGCACGTCGCGCACCGAGGTGCCGAAGCTCGGGCTGTAGCCGCGCTGCCCGGGCGAGCGGCCGTGGCCGCGGGCGTCCCAGGCGAAGAAGTCGAAGTCGGGCAGGTTCAGCTCGTCGACCAGGTGCGCCATGCGCGCGCCGTGTTCATGGCCGCGATGGAACAGCACGATGGCGCCGCGCCGCGTGGCGCCGGTGGCTGGCCAGTGGCGGTAGAAAAGCGATTCGCCGTCGTGCGTCTGGAAATGAAGCTCGTTCGGAGCGCGTGGAGTGGTGTCGTTCATTGAATCCCTGTGAAATCTTGTAGGAGCTTGTTCAGTGGCGGCCTGCGGCGTCGGCCTCGGCCAGCGCGCGGCGGATGCGGTTGACGGTGGTCCAGGCCACCAGCACCGCAAGCAGCGGCATCAGCCAGGCCGTCCAGCCCGGCAGCGGCAAGCCCAGCGCCACGTAGAGGCCGAGTGCGCCGAACACGAAGGCCCGGTCGCTCTTGCCCAGCGGACCGTCGTAGCGGCGCGAGGCGCCCACCGTGGGGCCCAGCGCGCCAGCGAATTCGCTCAGCCCGGCCAGCACGATCACCGTGCCGACCCAGAAGCCGCTGAAAGGCAGCACCAGCGCAAAGGGCAGGTACAGCGCCGCGTCGGAGACCACGTCGGTCAGTTCGTTGAGAAAAGCGCCCAGCTTGCTCTGCTGGTTGTGCTCGCGCGCCAGCATGCCGTCGATGGCGTTGAAGGCCATGCGAAGGAACATCCAAAGTGGAATGAGCCCGAAGGCTGCCAGCGAGGGCGCCGCGAAGAAGAGCCAGAGCCCGAGCGCGACCGAAACGACGCATGCCGCCATCGTGACCTGGTTGGCGGTGACGCCCATCGCATGCAGGCGGACCACCAGCGGCCGCAGCAGGGCCTGGAAACGCGGCTTCAGTTCGTAGATCGACACGTGCTGGCTTCCCCTCGTTTGTTATGTGCCGAAGCATTCTGCCAGTCTGGCCCAAGGACTAAACTTGCCGACGCAGACCCTTACCCAATGACCATCCAGACAGACGACTTCGCGCCCGCCCCCCAACGCGTGGTGTCCGCAGCCCCCGCATCGCCCAACGAAGAGGCGATCGAGCGGGCCCTGCGCCCCAAGCTGCTCGACGAGTACGTCGGCCAGGCCAAGGTGCGCGAGCAGCTCGAAATCTTCATCGGCGCCGCGCGCAAGCGCAAAGAGGCGCTCGACCACGTGTTGCTGTTCGGCCCCCCGGGCCTGGGCAAGACCACGCTGTCGCACATCATCGCGGCCGAACTGGGCGTCAACCTGCGCCAGACCTCCGGCCCCGTGCTCGAAAAGCCCAAGGACCTGGCGGCGCTGCTGACCAACCTGGAGCCCAACGACGTGCTCTTCATCGACGAGATCCACCGCCTGAGCCCGGTCGTCGAGGAAATCCTGTACCCCGCGCTGGAGGACTACCAGATCGACATCATGATCGGCGAGGGCCCCGCGGCGCGCAGCATCAAGCTCGACCTGCAGCCCTTCACCCTGGTGGGCGCCACCACCCGCGCCGGCATGCTGACCAACCCGCTGCGCGACCGCTTCGGCATCGTCGCGCGGCTGGAGTTCTACACGCCAGAAGAGCTGGCGCTGATCGTGACCCGCAGCGCCCGCCTGCTCAAGGTGGAGACCGACGAAACCGGCGGCTTCGAGATCGCCCGTCGTTCGCGCGGCACGCCCCGCATTGCCAACCGCCTGCTGCGCCGCGTGCGCGACTACGCCGAGGTCAAGGGCAATGGCCGCATCACCGAAGAAATCGCGCACAAGGCGCTGGCCATGCTCGACGTCGACCCGCAGGGCTTCGACCTGATGGACCGCAAGCTGCTCGAAGCCGTCATCCACCGTTTCGACGGCGGCCCGGTGGGCCTCGACAACGTGGCGGCCAGCATCGGCGAGGAGCGCGACACCATCGAGGACGTGATCGAGCCCTATCTCATCCAGCAGGGCTACCTGCAGCGCACGCCGCGCGGGCGCATCGCCACGCTGGCGGCGTACCGGCACCTGGGCGTGACGCCGCCTTCGAGCCGTTCCGACGGACAAGACCTCTTTGGAGCCTGAAGACACATGCACACTCATGACCTGAGTGCCTGGCAGCACGACCACCATTTCGACGCCGACACCGCCTCCGCCGAGCGCAGCACCCGCCTCGTGATGTGGATCACCGCCGCGATGATGGTCGTCGAGATCGGCGCCGGCTGGTGGTTCAACTCGATGGCGCTGCTGGCCGACGGCTGGCACATGAGCTCGCACGCGCTGGCCATCGGCCTGAGCGCCTTTGCCTATGCGGCCGCGCGGCGCTACGCGCGCGACCCGCGCTTTGCCTTCGGCACCTGGAAGATCGAAGTGCTCGGCGGCTTTGCGAGTGCGCTGGTGCTGCTGGGCATCGCGGCGCTGATGGTGGTGGGCTCGCTCGAGCGGCTGTGGTCACCTTCGGCCATTCACTACCCCGAAGCCATTTCGGTCGCGGTGCTGGGGCTGGTGGTCAACCTGGTCTGTGCGCGGCTGCTGGGCGGGGCGCATCACCATCATCACGGGCATGACGATCACCACGCGCATGGCGACCATGGCCACGACCTGAACCTGCGTTCCGCCTACATGCACGTAGTGGCCGATGCCGCCACCTCGGTGCTGGCCATCGCGGCGCTGCTGGGCGGCTGGTTCTACGGCTGGGCCTGGCTCGATCCGGCGATGGGCATCGTCGGCGCGGTGCTGGTGGCGGTCTGGGCCAAGGGGCTGCTGAAGGAAACCGGCAAGGTGCTGCTCGACCGCGAGATGGACCACCCGGTGACGCAAGAGATCCGCGAAGGCGTCGAGACGACGCTGGCCGATTCGGAAACGCGCGTGGCCGATCTGCACGTGTGGCGCGTGGGGCGCGATGCGTATGCCTGTGCGCTCACGGTGGTGACGCATTCGATGACGCTGACGGCCAACCAGGTGCGGGCGTGCTTCTCGATGCACGAAGAGATTCGCCACTCCACGGTGGAAATCCAGCGCTGCGTCGACTAGCTCCTTGTTCTTCCCGCAGGCCGCGTGTGACGCACGATCAGAATCTGCGCAGCGTAGTAGGTAGCCAGCACCCACAGCGACGCCAGCGGCAGCGGTGACACGAAACGGTTCGTTGCCAGCAGCGAGTCGCTCAGCATGAAGAAGCATGCGCCCACCGCAACCCACAGCGCGGCAGGGTCCGCGCTTCGTAGCACGGCGGCCCGCCCGATGGCCTGTGCCGCCATGCAGGCGATCACGACCACATAGACGCCGACCGGCACCCGCAGGGCGACGGGCAGCCCACCTTGCCAGAGAAACGCGTACATCCCCGCGCCGATCAGCAGCGTCGCCGCGAGCACGCCGCGGCGCGGAAACAGGCCGACCCCGATGCGGAACAGCGCGATGTACGCCAGGTGCGCCAGCAGGAAGCACACGAGCCCGGGCACGAAAAGCTTGGGCGGCCCCATCAGCAGCACGTCGCCGGCCAGCGATGCCACCAGGCCCGTCAGCAGCAGCCCGTCGAAGGTCGTTACGGCACCGGCCGCCATCGCCCGCCGCGCGGCGAAGAAGATCGCGATCGACAAAGCCAGCGGCTTGAAGACGAGGTGCAGCCAGCCGATGCCCAGCGCCGCGCTCGCCGTGGCCAGGGCCGCTGCCTCGATCAGCAGCACCTCGGTCATCGACAACCGCCCCTGCAGCACACC
This sequence comes from Variovorax sp. OV084, assembly GCF_900111625.1. Lineage (NCBI taxonomy): Bacteria > Pseudomonadati > Pseudomonadota > Betaproteobacteria > Burkholderiales > Comamonadaceae > Variovorax > Variovorax sp. OV084. Next base: position 147,796 of record NZ_FOII01000008.1, read on the forward strand.
GCCGATGGCCCACAGGCTCGCCGTCAGCGCGGCCAGCCAGACGGCGGCCTGCGGCAGCGGCATGGTGTCGGAGAACCACAGGAAGAATATGGCCCCCGCCAGCATCAGCATGAACTGCACGCCCGCGAACCACTGCACGGCCCGGCTCACCACCGGTTCGTAGCGCGTCACCGTTGAAATGTCGAAGGCGGGCTTTGGAAATCGCGCTGCCACGTCGGCCGGCCGCCAGCCCGGCGGCTTGAACCACACGCGCAGTTTGTCAGCCCAGCTGCGCGCATGCCATGAATCCTTCGCCAGCGCCCAGTACACCTCGGCGTTGGCCCACAGCGGGTCCCAGCTGCGCAGCTCGCCGCGCGTGCCGTAGACACAGCGTTCGTCTTCCTCGCGGAAGCTGCCGAACATCCGGTCCCACACGATCAGGATGCCGCCGTAGTTGCGGTCGAGGTACTTGTCGTTCACCGCGTGGTGCACGCGGTGGTTCGACGGCGAGCAGAACCAGCGGTCGAACCAGCCCAGTTTGCCCACCTGCTCGGTATGCACCCAGAACTGGTAGAGCAGGTCGACCAGCGCCACCACGCCGAACACCAGCGGCGGCACGCCCGCCACCGCCATCGGTAGGTAGAACACCCAGCCCAGCAGTGCGCCGCTCGATGTCTGCCGCAACGCGGTCGACAGGTTGTAGTGCTGGCTCTGGTGATGCACCACGTGCGCCGCCCACAGGATGGCCGACTCGTGGCCCATGCGGTGCAGCCAGTAGTAGCAGAAGTCGTAGAACACCAGCGCCAGCAGCCAGCCGTACCACGTCGTCCAGAAGTCGCGCGCTGCCTCTTGCGGAAACAGCGCCACAGCCGAATACACGGCCGTGTAGATGCCGATGCGCAGCAGCCCCGTGAGCACCGCGCTGATCTGGCTCAGCATGCCCAGGCCGATGCTGTTCACTGCGTCGGCGAGGCGATAGGTGTCATGCCCCGTGCCGCGTCGTGCGCGCATGCGGCCAACCGCGAATTCGATTGCGATCAGCAGGAAGAAAACGGGAGTTGCGAGAACGATGATCTGGCCGGGGCGCATCGCGCGATTGTGGCGTTGCCGTTGGGCCACAAGTCACCGGGATGTCACGGAGGCGCCATCGTATGGTCACGTGGCGGTGGGAGCCTACCCGTCCATGCAACGCGACGACGCCTTCCTTCGTGCATGGCACGACACCGCGACCCGGGCCCTCGACCCCGAGGACGATGATCGCGTACGTCCACCCCTGCAATTCCGCACCCTCTGGATTTCCGACCTGCACCTGGGCACGCCCGGCTGCCAGGCTCGTGCGCTGCTCGACTTCCTGAAGCACACCGAGTGCGAGACCCTGTTCCTGGTCGGCGACATCATCGACGGCTGGCAGCTCAAGCGCCACTGGTACTGGCCGCAGGCGCACAACGACGTGATCCAGAAGCTGCTGCGCAAGGCGCGCAAGGGCACGCGCGTGATCTTCATTCCGGGCAACCACGACGAGTTCGCCCGCAAGTACCTGCATCACAACTTCGGCGGCATCGACGTGGCCGAAGAATGGATTCACGAGACGGCCGACGGCCGCAAGCTCTGGATCATCCATGGCGACCTGTTCGATGGCGTCATCCAGTGCGCCAAGTGGCTCGCCTACGTGGGCGATTCGCTCTACGAGTTCACGCTCAAGCTCAACCGCCATCTGAACTCGCTGCGTGCGCGCATGGGGCTGCCGTACTGGTCGCTGTCGAAGTACCTCAAGGGCAAGGTCAAGCGCGCGGTGAGCTACGTGGGCGACTTCGAAGTGGCCGTGGCCCGCGAAGCCCGCAAGCGCGGCGCACAGGGCGTGGTCTGCGGGCACATCCACCATGCCGAGATGCGCGATATCGACGGCATCCTCTATTGCAACGATGGCGACTGGGTCGAGAGCCTGACGGCACTGGCCGAGCATGCCGACGGCACGCTGGAAATCATCGACTGGGCGCAGCACATGCCCGTGCCGACGAAGGCGACGCCGCAGCGCGAAGCCGTCGCGGCCTGAGCCCGTCCGGACAGGCCGGTCAGCCCTTGCGGCCGGGGTCGTTCGTCGTATGGCCGAGTTGCTCGCGCCAGGCGTCGTAATGCCGAAGCATGCTCTTGCTCATTTCGTCCATCCATAGCCACCAGGCCAGTGCGAAATTCTCGGGGCCATCGGGCTCCGGTGACGTCTGGAAAAGGCTGGCGGGCGGTTCCGGCAGTTCGTAGTCGCACAGCCGCTCGACGCTGCTGTGCGGGAAGCCGGGAATGACAGTACTCACTGCGGTGCTCCTTCGAGGGCGGCGCGTTCTCGGGCGCCCGGAACAACTCCCGCACGCATTGGAGCAGGAACCGGGACGCCGACGTATCGGATTATCCCGAATGAAAACAAAAGACTACGGAAGGCGGTGGCTTTCGAGGCGCCATGCCGCGCGTGGCCGCGTTCGTCCGATCCGACGATGCCACCGGGCCTCCGGGGGCCTCACACTCGGCCGGTGTTATTCCGACAGCAGGAGACGACAAACACCATGGCCTGGGCACTCACGGCGGCGGAGACCGCATTCCGCGACGAGGTTCGAGACTTCCTGGCGCGTGAGCTGACGCCCGAACTGCGTGCCGCGGGCCGGCGCTGCTCCGGCATCTTCACCGACTACGAATACGGCAACCGCTGGCACCGCGTGCTGGCAAAGCGCGGCTGGAGCGTGCCGCAGTGGCCGGTCGAGCACGGCGGCACCGGCTGGACACCGATGCAGCACTACCTCTTCGCGGCCGAGCTTGCCGCCGCCGATGCGCCACCGCGCGCACCCATGGGGCCGGGCATGGTCGCGCCGGTGATCATCGCCTTCGGCACCGAGGCGCAGAAGCGCGCGTGGCTGCCCGGCATCCGATCGGGCGAGGACTACTGGTGCCAGGGCTACTCGGAGCCGCAGTCGGGCTCCGACCTGGCCTCGCTTCAGTGCAAGGCGGTGCGCGACGGCGACCACTACGTCATCAACGGCACCAAGATCTGGACCACCCACGCGCAGTACGCCAACCGCATGTTCTGCCTTGTGCGCACCACCTCGGGCGGCAAACCGCAGCAGGGCATCAGCTTCCTGTGCTTCGACATTCCGGCGCCGGGCATCACCATCCGGCCGATCATCAGCATCTCGGGCGACTACGAGCTTAACCAGGTGTTCTTCGACGACGTGCGCGTGCCGGCCGACGGGCTCATCGGCGAGGAGAACCAGGGCTGGACCATCGCCAAGTACCTGCTGCAGCACGAGCGCGGCGGCGCATGGGCGCCCATGCTGCGCGCACGCCTGCGCCGGCTGACTACCGCGGCAGATGCAGCCTTTTCAGCTTCAGGCGGCGACGCACACGAAGCCGACGACATGGCCCTGCGCCTGGCCGAAGCCGAGTGCGCCATCGATGCGCTCGAAGCCACCGAGCTGCAATCGCTGCGCGCGCAGGCCCGCGGCGAGCAACCGGGCATCCGCCCGTCGATGGGCAAGGTGCTGGGCTCCGAGCTGCGCCAGCGGCTGACCGAGCTCGGCGTAGAAATCGCCGCCCACTACGCCGCCGTCGACCTGCCGCTGGACGACGGCCTGCAAGGCGAGCCGCCGATTCCCGAGGACGCCGTGTTCTCGATGTCGGCCTACCTCAACGACCGTGCGGCTTCCATCTACGCGGGCTCCAACGAGGTGCAACGCAACATCGTCGCGGCCCATTTGCTGGCGAACTGAGGTCCTTCCATGAGCACCCTCACCGAGCAGGACGAAACCCTCGCGATGCTGCGCGACAGCCTCGCGCGCTACCTCGACGACAACCACGGCTTCGAGCAGCGCCTGTACGCGCTGCGCAAGGCCGACGATGCGCCTCCGCCGTTCTGGCAGGGCCTGGCCAGCGAACTCGACCTGCTGGGCGCGGCGCTGCCCGAATCGCGGGGCGGCCTCGGCGGCGGCATGGCCGCCCACCTCGCGATGATGGAAACGCTGGGCGGCGCACTCGCTGCCGAGCCGTACCTGTCGACGATGGTGATCGGCGCGGGCCTGCTGCAGCGCCACCCCGGCGCGCAGGCCGATGCGCTGCTGAAACGCATCGTCGCGGGGCAGGCCGTGCTTGCCTTCGCGCACGGTGAGCCGCAGAGCCGGCACGACCGCGCCGATGTGCAGACCGAACTCGCGCGCGAAGGCAACGGCTTTCGCCTGAACGGCCGCAAGGCCGTGGTGCACGCCGCGCCATGGGCCAGCCACTTCATCGTGAGCGCGCGCAGCGGCGCCGGTCTCTCGCTGCTCGTCGTGCCCAGGGAAACAGCCGGCGTGCGCCTGCGCGCCTACCCAACCCGCGACGGCGGCCGCGCCGCCGACATCGCCTTCGACGACGTGCGCCTGCCCGCTGAAGCGCTGCTCGGAGCCGAGGGCAGCGCGCTGCCGCAGATCGAGCGGGCGCTCGACGAAGCCACGCTCGCAGTCTGCGCCGAGTCCATCGGCGTCATGCGCCGCCTGATGAGCGACACGCTCGACTACGTACGCCAGCGCAAGCAGTTCGGCGTGCCGATCTCCAGCTTCCAGGTGCTGCAGCACCGCCTGGCCGACATGCACATGGCGCTGGAGCAGGCCGCCGCGCTCACTGCGAGCGTCGGCGAGCACGTCGACACAGCCGACCACAACGAGCGCGCCCGTGCCGTGTCTTCCGCCAAGGTCGCAGCCGCCAAGGCCTGCAAAGCCGTGGGGCAGGGCGCGGTGCAGCTGCACGGCGGCATGGGCATGACGGAGGAACTGGCGGTCGGCCACTACGTGCGCCGCGCCACGCTCATCGAAGGCCAGTTCGGCCCGCCCGCGTGGCATCTGCGCCGCGTGGCGAAGCTGCGCCAGGCCGCAACGTAGACACTGGGGGCTCGCATTCGTCGCTTTGGACGATGCAGTCCCGCCGCCTCCGAGCCAAGATGCCTCCACAAACAGGAGACAGACCATGGCAGGTCCATTGCAAGGCCTTCGGGTGATCGAGATGGCGGGCATCGGCCCCGGGCCCTTCTGCGCGATGCTGTTCGCCGACATGGGCGCGGAGGTGGTCCGCATCGAGCGCCCCGGCACGCGCACCGCGCCGCACGACATCCTCGCGCGCGGGCGCAGCACGCTGCAGGTCGACCTGCGCGCGGAAGGCGCGGCGCAATCCGTGCTCGACGCCATCGAAAAGGCCGACGTGCTCATCGAGGGCTTTCGCCCCGGCGTGATGGAGCGCCTGGGCCTCGGCCCCGCCGAATGCCATGCGCGCAACCCGCGTCTGGTCTATGGCCGCATGACTGGCTGGGGCCAGCACGGCCCGCTGGCGCATGCCGCAGGCCATGACATCAACTACATCGCCATCAGTGGCGCGCTGCACGCCATCGGCCGCGCGGGCGAACCGCCGGTGCCGCCGCTCAACTACGTGGGCGACTTCGGTGGCGGCGCGATGCTGCTGGCCTTCGGCATCCTCGCCGCGCTGCACGAGGCGAAGAACTCCGGTCAGGGCCAGGTGGTCGATGCCGCCATGACCGATGGCGCGGCACTGCTGTCGGCCATGATGTACGGATTCAAGTCGGCTGGCCAGTGGAGCAACCAGCGCGGCGAGAACATGCTCGACGGCGGCGCGCACTTCTACGACACCTACGCGTGCGCCGACGGCAAGTACGTGGCCGTGGGCGCCATCGAGCCGCAGTTCTACGCGCTCATGTGCGAGCGCTGCGGCATTGCCGACGACCCCGCCTTCGACGCGCAGATGGACGCCGACCGCTGGCCGCTGCTCAAGCTGCGCATGGCCGACGTGTTCCGCACCCGTACACGCGACGAGTGGTGCGTGCTGCTCGAAGGCAGCGACGCCTGCTTCGCGCCCGTGCTCGACTGGGACGAGGCTCCGGAGCATCCGCACAACGTGGCGCGCGGCACCTTCGCCAACGTGGGCGGCGTGGTGCAGCCCGCGCCCGCGCCGCGCTTCAGCCGCACCGCGCCCGTGGTGCCCCCGGCCACGGCGCGCGATGACGGCTCCACCGTGCTGCGTCGCTGGGGCGTGGCGGCGGATGCCATTGCACCCCTGTGCGGCGCCTGAAGGAGCCCCGCATGTTCCTCACCCAACCCCTGCTCAAAGGCCGCCGCGAAAACGCCCGGGCCACCGCCGTGGTCTGCGGCAACACGCGCCTGGACTTCGGCACCTTCACCGACCGTGTCGCGCGTCTGGGCGCCGTGCTGAAGCAGCTCGGCATGGCGCGTGGCGACCGCGTCGGCATGATGAGCCTCAACTCGCACCGCTTCGTCGAATACTTCTTCGGCACCTGGTGGGGCGGCGGCGTCATCAACCCGGTCAACATCCGCTGGAATCCGAAGGAGGTTGCGTACTCGCTCGACGACTGCGACACCCGCATCCTGCTGGTCGACGACCTCTTCGCGCCCATGGTGCCCGCGCTGCGCCAGCTGTCGAAGTCGCTGCGCACCGTGGTGTATTGCGGCGACGGTGCCGTGCCCGAAGGCATGGCCGGCTACGAGGCGCTGCTGGCACAAGCGCAGCCCATCGACGACGCACCGCACAGCGGCGACGAGCTCGCGGCCATCATGTACACGGGCGGCACCACTGGCCAGCCCAAGGGCGTGATGCTCACGCACAGCAGCCTGTGCATCAATGCGCTGGGCACGGTGGCGGCATTGCCGCGCGACACGCACGACGCGGCCGCCATCGTCGCGGCGCCCATGTTCCACGTGGCCGGCTGCGGCGTGGCGTTGCAGAGCCTGCTGCGGCAGATGCCGGTGCACGTGGTGCCGATGTTCGACGAGCTGGCCGTGCTGCAGACCCTGCAGTCGGCGCGCATCACAGAGATGTTCCTGGTGCCGACCATGATCAAGCGCGTGATCGAGCATCCGCGCTTCGCCGAATTCGACCTGTCCAGCCTGCGCCTGCTGTCGTACGGCGCGGCGCCCATCGACGCGGCATTGCTCGACCAGGCCATGCGCGCCTTTCCGGGCACCGCGTTCGCGCAGGTGTACGGCATGACCGAGCTGTCGCCCGTCGTCACCGCGCTGCCGCCGCACTGCCACCTGCCCGGGCCCGACCGCGAGCGCCTGCTGCGCTCGGCGGGCACGCCGATCTCCATTGCCGAAGTGCGTATCGTCGACGGCGAAGACAACGAGCTGCCTCACGGCCAGGTCGGCGAGATCGTCGCGCGCGGCCCCATGGTCATGAAGGGCTACTGGAACAAGCCCGAGCAGACCGAGGCCGCGCTGCGCGGCGGCTGGATGCACACCGGCGACGGCGGCTACATGGACGAGCAGGGCTTCGTGTACGTGGTCGACCGCATGAAGGACATGATCGTGAGCGGCGGCGAGAACGTGTATTCGGCCGAGGTCGAGAACGCCATCGCGCAGATGCCGCAAGTGCTGATGTCCGCCGTGATCGGTGTGCCCGACGACAAGTGGGGCGAGCGCGTGCATGCGGTGATCGTGCGGCGCGAAGGCATGGCGCTGGAGGCAGAGGCGGTCATCGCCCACTGCCGCGAGCAGATCGCCGGCTACAAGTGCCCGCGCAGCGTGGAGTTCCGCGACGCGCTGCCGCTCTCGGCGGCCGGCAAGCTGCAGAAGTTCCAGCTGCGCGAACCCTTCTGGGCCGGCAGGGAGCGCCGCGTCGGCTGAGCCCCGCCAAGACCGCAAGACAACAAACCAAGGAAGACAACATGTCCATCGATTTCCGCCGCTCCTGGAGCGACGAAGACCTGGAGCTGTACCGCGACAACGTGGTGCGCTTCGTCGAGACCGAAGTGCTCCCGCATGACGAGGAGGCCCGCAAGCGCGGCCACGTGGGGCACGAGGTGTGGCGCAAGGCCGGCGCCCTGGGCCTGCTGTGCGCCGACATTCCCGAGGAATACGGCGGCGCGGGTGGCGACTTCCGCCATGAGGCCGTGGTCTACGAGGAGATGTCGCGCCGCGCGCTCACCGGTATGGCCACATCGGTGCACGCCATCGTGGCGCACTACTTCCTCAACCACGGCACCGAGGCGCAGAAGCTCCACTACCTGCCGCGCATGGCGCGCGGCGAGCTGGTGGGCGCCATCGCCATGACCGAGCCCGGCGCGGGCTCCGACCTGCAGGGCGTGCGCACCCGCGCCGAGAAGACGAAGGGCGAGAAGGACGGCGGCTACCTCATCAATGGCTCCAAGACCTTCATCACCAACGGCTTTCTCGCCGGCGTGGTGCTGGTGGTGGCCAAGACCGACCCAACGCAGGGCGCGAAGGGCACGTCGATCCTCATTGTCGAGACCGAGGGCTGCAAGGGCTTTCGAGTGGGCCGCGTGCTCGACAAGATCGGCATGAAGGCGCAGGACACCTCCGAGCTTTTCTTCGACGACGTGCGCGTGTCCGCCGATGCTCTGCTGGGCGGCGTGGAAGGGCAGGGCTTTTTCCAGCTCATGAGCGACCTGCCTTACGAGCGCACCATCATCGGCCTGAGCGCGCTGGCCACCATGGAAGGCGCCTACCAGGCCACGCTCGACTACGTGCGCGACCGCAAGGCCTTCGGCAAGCCGATCGTCGAGTTCCAGAACACCAGGTTCAAGCTGGCCGAGATCGCCACGCAGATCAAGGTGGGCCGCGCCTTCATCGACCGCTGCGTGGAAGATCTCGTGGCCGGCAAGCTCGACACCGCCACCGCCTCGATGGCCAAGCTCTGGGGCTCGGAGGCGCAGGGCCGCGTGATCGACGAGTGCCTGCAGCTCTTCGGCGGCTACGGCTTCATGAACGAGTACATGGTGGCGCGCATGTATGCCGACGCCCGGGTGCAGCGCATCTACGGCGGCACCAACGAGATCATGAAGGAAGTGATCGCCAGGGCGCTGTGAGCAGCAGCGCGCCTAGGACAGCCGCCGGATCTCCGCCCGTGCAATCTCGCGGTGGGGGTACGACGGCGAGAGGCCGATGAACTGGGTGTACTTCTCGCGCGCCGCGTCGGTGTGGCCCGCGTCTTCCAGCTCCAGCGCCTCCAGCGTGAACTGGGTGAAGAGCCGGTTGGCATCGTTCTCGCGCGCCGACGCGGCCAGCGACTTGGGCTGCAGTTCGGGTTGCGCGGCGTAGATCTGCCGCTGCACTTCGATCACTTCGATCAGCGCGCGGCCGATGCGCTGGATGTTCTCGTCCACGGGGTCGAGGCCGGTGGCCCGCACATCCGCTGCGGCCTGGTCCAGCAGATGCGAGGCCACGCGCAGCAACTGGTGGAGCTGTTTGTGCGTCGTCATGGGTGGGCCGCTCCGCGCACGCAGCAGCTTTCGGGCTTCGCCGGTTCGGCGAAGCCGGTTTCGTGCAGGGCCTTCATCCGTTGTTCCGCTTGGCGCTGGATGCCGCCGCCCGTGTGCGCGGCTTGCGCTGCGAGGCTGGCTGGGCCGCGGCTTCTTCTTCGGCACGCAGCTTGTCGGCGAGCTGGCTTGTCCGCTCGGCGATGGCCAGGCTTTTGGCCATTTCGGCGCCGTGCACCTTCACCGAGAACGCCTTGCTCACGCTGCCCTTGCCCGTGGTGTAAGTAATGGCCAGCCAGTAGCCGGGATGGCTGGGATTGGGCGTCTTGAAGTGGACGCCGCTCACGCCGCTGGTGTTGTTGCGCCGGGTGATTTCCGATTTGGAGCGCTTGGCCGTGCGCGGCCCGGGCGGATGGGCCGACAGCCCCATGCGGATCGCCTCTTCGGCCGGATGAATGCGCGCCAGCCCCGTCATGCGCTTGAGCTGCTGCGCGCGCTCCTGGATCGCCAGCGCCTGCGCGTCGTCGCCCAGGTCCGCGACGGAGAAGTCGGTGCGAAGAATCTCGTCGGGCGCGATGTAGGTCTTGGCCATCCACGCCCGCACACGGCCGCCCGGCGCGAGATGGTGGAACACGCCCGTCACGCCGGTGCTGTTGTTGGTGCGGTGTTTTTCGGCCCGCTCGCGGCGCGCCTGCGGCGGCACGCTGCGCACGATGAAGTCGCGCCAGTCCTGCGCGTGGAGCAGGGCCTGTTCCGCTCCGCCGTAGCTGGCCTTGCCGAACAGCCTGTGATGGCGAACGCCATTGCGAACGATGGAAACCTCGAAACCCCAGGACCTGGAGTAGATGCCGTACATGGCTGCCGGGTTGGGGATACCTTTGGGCATTCTCGACGTGATGCTGCTGCTTTTGCACTCAGTTTTGCTGAGTCTGATGGGCTCCCCGATTCGCTCGTCGCTCATCGGCGCGCGCATTTCGCAGCTATTTTGGCCCAAGCGCCATGACGATTCCGCGGAAGCGGTCATGCCCGGGACAATGCGGGGCGCAGCGCCGGGGATGAGGCGTGCGTTTTCGCCGGCCCTTTCACTGCTGCGGCCTTGCCTCGGCGGTGGCCAGGCCGTGCTGCCGAGCGCCTTGCTGGGCGCCCTGCCGGAAGGGAATGGTGAGCGGGTCGTTGGCGGGCGCGGTGTTCGACATCAGCTTCTGCTCGAGCTGGCGCTCGCGCTCCTCGATGGCCAGCAGCTTGGCCTTCTCCGGCCCGTGCTCCTTGATGGAGAAGGCCTTGCTCACGCTGCCCTTGCCCGCGGTGTAGGTGATGGCGAGCCAGTAGCCCGGGTGGCCCGGGTTGGGCGCCTTGAAATGCACGCCGCTCACGCCGCTGGAATTGGTGCTGCGCCTGATCTCGGACTTCGAGCGCTTGGGCGCCAGCAGTTCGGAGTGGCTGGCCGGCGGGCTCTTGCGGATCGTTTCCTCGGCCGGGTGCAGCTTCGCCAGCCCGGCCATGCGCTCCAGCTGCCGCTCACGCTCCTCGATGGCTAGCGCCTGGGCGGCCTCGCCCACAAGGTTCACGGGAAAGTCGGTGCGCAGGATCTCGTCCTGCCCGATATAGGTCTTGGCGACCCAGGCGCGCACCCTGCCGCCCGAGGCGACCTGGCAGAAGACGCCGGACACGCCGGTGGTGTTGTTGATCCGCAGCTTCTCGGCCCGGGTGCGCCGCGGCACCGGCGGCACGCTGCGCACCACGCCGTCGCGCCAGTTCTGTGCCTGCAGCAGCGCCTGCTCCTCGCCGCCGTAGCTGGCGCGGCCGAACTGCTTGTAGTAGCGCGTGCCATTGCGCACGATCGACACCTCGAAGCCCCAGGCACGAGGGTAGATGCCATACATGGCGGCGGGGTTGGGAATACCTTTGGGCATGGTGGCTTCGGCTTGCGTCGCTCTCTGTTGCTTGCGGTACCGCAGCGTTCGGAAGGCGCGGTTCCTGAGAGGGATGCTAGGGATTGCGAGGCGGCCGGGGTATCACCGGAATCCGTAGTAATCGTGACAGCCGAAGTCACCATTGATGAACTAAGTTCTACATCGAGGCCGGACAGGCTGCTACCTGATCACCCCGAGCCTGCGTGCAATGGCCACGGCCTGCGTCCGGCTCTTCGCGTCCAGCTTCATGTTGATGTTGCGCAGGTGCGTGCGCACCGTGCTGTCCGACACGAACAGCTTCTCCGCCATTGCGTTGTTCGAATAGCCCTCGGCCAGCAACTGCAGCACGCGGATTTCCTTGCGCGTCAGCGGCTCCTTCATGGCGTTGTCGCCGGTCGGCGCTTCCGCTTCGCCTGTTGCCGCCGGTCCCACGGCGTGCAGCAGCCTCTGCAGATGGTCCGCCAGGATCGGGTCGTTGGTGCTGCCGCTGCGCGGGCCCTCATGCTGCGCCGCCGCATACCGATGCACCAGCATTCCCACGGCCGGTCCCTCGTCGAGGATCAGCCGCATGAATCCTTCCTGGCTTGCCGTCTGCAGCACTTCGCCGAATTCGTTGACGGCGGCGGCCACATCGCCCACGCGCTGCAGCGCCAGCGCGCGCAGCACCTTGAGCTTGAGCACGCGCCGGTTGCGGGCCGAGGCCAGCGCGGCATGCAACTCTGCGTCGAGCACGCCCAGCGCGCCGCGTGCGTCGCCGAAGGTGATCTCCCAGCGTGCCTTCGCCAGCGCGAGATAGTCGAGGTCGTGCGCCGGCAGGCGTTGCCGCTGCTCGCGCTCCCACAGCGCGGGGTCGTCGGCGCGCAGCAGTTCGTCGTGCGATGCGGGCCCGTTGCCCTGCAGCAGCAGCATGCGCGAGCGCTCCAGCTTGGCGCCCGCCACCACGCGCGGCAATTGCCGGTGGTGGCCCAGGTATTCGAGCTCGGTCAAGGCCTGGAAGGCCGCGTCAATGTCGCCTGCATGGAAGGCGAGCCGAGAGCGCATCACGTGGCTCAGGATCATGTGGTCGGGCAGGCCCACGTCGCGCGCCAGCGGCAGGTACACGTTCAGCAGGTGCTCGGCCTGCACGAGCTGGTTGGTCTCGTACACGGCCCCTGCGTACAGCACGCCGGCCCATGCATTGCCGTGGCTGTGGTTGTAGGACACCGCATGCGTCGAATCGACCGCCATGCGCAGCCGCGCGGTGGCCTGCCGCAGGCGGCCTTCGTGCAGGTCGAACAGGCCGGCCAGCGACTCGGTATACATGCGGTTGAAGGTGCTGTTGCCCTGCTCGCGCCGAGCCACGTCGAGCAGGCGCCGCGCCTCCTGCTGGTCGCCGCGCACGGCAAGGATGTGGGACATGGCGTTGAGCAGCACGCTGTCGGCAAAGGCCAGGCCGGTCGGCAGGCGCGCCAGGCTCGGCCGGCCGGCCTCGTAGGCCTCGTCGTGCCGGTCCTGCATGGCCAGCAGCAGGGGCACTAGCGTGTGGGCGCTGGCGCGCACTTCGGCAATGGGGCTGTCGAGGCAACCCGACTGCTCCAACTGCCGCATCGCGTCCCACGGGCCATGGGTAAAGCAGGTGGCCCACAGCGAGATGGGCTGCAGGAACGGGTGTTCGCGCAGCTGATGCTCGGGTATGGCCGAGAACCAGCGCGCCAGCATGCGCATGCGGCCCTGTTCGAGGAACTGCGCCGCGTAGCTGTCGAGCAGGGTCAGCGCATACGGGTGGTCGCCGCCTTCAATGGCATGGTCGATGGCGGGCACGGGGCGGTCGTGCGCTTCGTACCAGCCCGCTGCTGCGAGGTGCAGGCGCTCCAGCTCGCCGGGTTGCTCGCGCGCCAGCTGCGCGCGCAGGAAGTCGGCAAACAGGCTGTGATAGCGCCACGCGTCGCCATCGCCGCTCACGGGCGTGACGAACAGGTTCGACGCGGCCAGCCGTTCGAGAATGGCTGCGCAGTCCACGCGCGGGCACAGCGCCTGGCACACCGATGCGTCGAGCTGCCGCAGGATGCTGGTGCGCAGCAGGAAGTCGCGTATCTCCTGCGGCTGGTGGGCGAGCACGTCTTCGGCCAGGTAGTCGGCCACGGCGCGGTCTGAGCCTGAAAAGCGTTCGACGAAACCGCTCGTGGTGCCATGCCGCTCCAGCGCCATCGACGCGAGCCAGATCGCGGCCACCCAGCCTTCGGTCTTGCGGTACAGCTGCGACAGCATGTCGGCCGGCAACGCGTGGGTTGCCTGCGCCTGGCGCAGGCTGAAGAAGGCGCTGGTTTCTTCGAGGCTGAAGCGCAGGCGGTCGGTGTCGATCTCCATCAGCTGGCCGCGCGCGCGCAGCCGCCCCAGGCCCAGGTCGGGCAGGCTGCGCGAGCCGATCACGATCTGCCCGCGTCGCGGCAGGTGCTCGATGATCTCGCGCACCAGCCCCAGCACGGCCGGCTCCTGCACTCTTTCGAAGTCGTCGAGAAACAGCGTGAAGGGCGAGTCGTGGGCGGCCAGCGCAGCCACAGCATCGAAGGGTGCATTGGCGAGCGGCTCTTCCACACCCAGGCGCTGCACGGCCTCGGCCAGGCATGCGAGAAAGCGCGATACGTCGTTGTCGGCGCGGTCCAGCGTGAGCCACGCGGTGGCAATGTCCTGCGCCTCCATGCGCTCGCGGATCTGCGCCATGGCCGTCGTCTTGCCGAAACCGGCCGGCGCCCGCACGAGCACCAGCTTCACGGCTGCCGAGGCGATCTCCTCGCTGATCGCGGTGCGCAGCACCTGCGTGGCGACGAAGGCCGGGGGGTTGAGCTTGGTTTCGAGAATCCGGGGTGTGGGGGACTGCATGCGGTGCTGCTGAAATCCCGTCGTTTCCGACGATGTGTGCGGCTGATTCTGCTTCCTAAACTGGCTGTGGACAAACCCGTCAAGACACCTCAAGGACACCAGCAGATGCAACTCGATTCCAGCATTGCAGCCGTCGTCACCGGCGGCGCCTCGGGGCTCGGCGCCGCCACCGCGCGCCGCCTTGCCAGCCACGGCGTGAAGGTCGCGCTGTTCGATCTCAACGCCGAGCAGGGCGAAGCCTTGGCCAAAGAACTGGGCGGCGTCTTCTGCAAGGTCGACGTCACATCCGAAGAGCAGGTCGACGCGGCGTTCGCCAAGGCACGCGCGGCGCACGGGCAGGAGCGCGTGCTCGTCAACTGCGCCGGCACCGGCAACGCGGTGAAGACCGCGAGCCGCGACAAGGCCACGGGCGAGATCAAGCACTTTCCGCTCGCGAATTTCGACCGCATCATCCAGATCAACCTGGTCGGCACCTTCCGCTGCATCGCCAAGTCGGCGGCCGGCATGCTCACGCTCGACATGCTGCAGGACGGCGAGCGCGGCGCCATCGTCAACACCGCCTCGGTGGCCGCGCAGGACGGCCAGATGGGCCAGGCCGCCTACACCGCATCGAAGGCCGGCATCGTCGGCATGACGCTGCCGATCGCGCGCGACCTCATGAGCGAAGGCATCCGCGTGAACACCATCCTGCCGGGCATCTTCGACACGCCGCTGCTGCAGGGCGCGCCCGACAACGTGAAGGCCGCGCTGGCGGCGTCGGTGCCGTTCCCCAAGCGGCTGGGCAACCCCGCGGAGTACGCGACGCTGGCGGAGCTGATGATCACCAACGGGTATTTCAACGGCGAAAGCGTGAGGCTCGACGGCGCTATCCGCATGGCGCCGCGCTGAGCGGTTCGACCCTCCGCACGCTCGCGCACGGACATACCTCTTATGGGGGATGTGCAGGCGCGCACCTTCCGATTGAATTCGCAGCCAGAGGCAGCATGGCCGGCCGACGCATCGGCCGCACCAGGTGCCACTGGAGGGGAATTCGATGAGCGCTATCGACGAAGAGGTGGCCAAGCGACGCGACGCGCTGGGCGATCCCGCCTTGACGGGTTCGACCCGGAAGTGGGGGCTTGCGCTTTCGGGTGGTGGCATCCGCAGCGCAACTTTCTGCCTCGGCGTCTTCAGCGCGCTCGCGCGGCGAGGGGCGCTGCTGCGCTTCGACCTGATGTCCTCGGTGTCGGGCGGCGGCTATGCAGCCTCCATGCTCGGGCGGCTCTTCAGCAGGGCGCGCAATCGCGCGGATCTCGATCGCATCCAGGACGAAGTCGGCAAGGCCGGATCGAGCTGGTTCATCTGGTGGCTGCGCGCCAACGGTCGCTACCTGATTCCGCGCGGGCCGCTCGACCGCACCTTCGCGGTGGCGCTGTACCTGCGCAACCTGCTCGGCGTGCACGTGGAACTGGGCCTGGTGTCCGTGCTGGCGGGGCTCGCGCTTGCAGCGCTGAATCTGGTGGCTTGGTGGGGCATGGCGGAAGTGGGGTACCTGCCCGGCATCGCGGGCTACTTCCAGTGGCTGGCCGAGTGGCTGCCGTCGTGGACCCCGGTGGTCTGGCTGGCGCTGCCGGTGGTCGGAGTGTTCGTGCTGGTCCATGCGTCGGCTTATTGGGCCGTGCCGTGGGTGGCGGCCACGCGCCAGCAAGGCGGCGTCTGGAGGATCTGCCTGGCCGTGCTGGTCGCGAGTGCCCTGCTGCTCGGGCTGGGCCTGACATTCGGAGATGTCCGCAGCGAGACCGGCGACGATCTCAGGAACTTTCTCTGGAGCGGTTTCGGCGTGCTGATCGCCGTCTGGTTCTTTGCCGTGCGCCTGGCGGATGGCGTGTTGACGGAGTCCGAAGACCGCGGCACGCACCAGCCGCAGTCCGACAAGGCGCGCAACCTCCTGACGAACAAGCTCGCCTTCAGTTTTCGGGTGCTGATCGTCGTGCTGGCGATCGGTCTGGCCGATCGGCTCGCATGGCATGTGGCGTTCCAGCAGATCGGGCTGGCGAGTGCGGGCATTTATCTCGCGATGGCAGCGGCAGTGTTGCGTGCGGTGCTGCCGCTGGCGTCGAACCTGGTGCCGGGGCGGTCGACGTCGAAGGCCCTCATGGCCATTGCGCATCTGCTGGGCTATTTGCTGGCCTTCCTGTTGTTCGCGTGGTGGGTGTCGCTGGTGTACAAGGCCGTGCTGGGCGGGCTGTTCGTGCCGCGCCAGGACCTGGCTTTTTCCGATGCATGGCGCATCTGGGGGCTGCTGCTGGTGCCGGTCGTGAGCTATCTCTGGTGCACGGGCAAGACGCCGGCGTTCCTGAACCTCTCGTCGCTGCATGCCTTCTACCGGGCACGGCTGATCCGCAGCTATCTGGGTGCGGCCAACGCGCAGCGTTTCGGCCAACCTTCGGCGCAGGGCGCGTACGGGGTTCTGGGGGCGTTGGACTCCGTACCGGCCGTGTTCCCGCCAAACCTGGACACCGCTTCGGTCAACACGATCGTTGCGGACGATGACGCCGATCTTGCGCACTACAAGCCGCAGGCCCCTGGAGGACCGGTCCACCTGCTCAACGTGTGCCTCAACCAGACCAAGGACCCGAGGGGGCAGCTCTTCAACCAGGACCGCCGTGGCCTGTCGTTGACCGTGGCGTCGGGCGGCTTCATGCGGGTGGGGCAGGAAGAGTGGAAAGAGCTGAAAGGCAGCGACACGCCGATGACGCTCGGCAGCTGGATGGCGGTGTCGGGTGCCGCCGTGGCACCGGGCCTGGGCAAGCTCACGCGCGGCGGGGTGGCTGCGCTGCTCGTGTTCGCGGGCGTGCGGCTGGGCTACTGGTGGCGCCAGCCGGAGAAAGACAAGAAACATTGGTCGGATTTCCTGACCAAGTCGTGGGGCCTGATGCGCGAGACGCTGGCGATCTTCGAGGGCAAGGAAGGCCGCGACTGGTTCATGACCGATGGCGGGCATTTCGAGAACACCGGCGCCTACGCGTTGCTCTCGGAACGCGCGGAAGTCATCGTCGTGGTGGATTGCGGAGCCGACCCCGACTACACCTTCGGCGATGTCGAAAACCTGGTGCGCAAGGCGCGCATCGACTTGCAGGCCGACATCGAGTTCCTGCGGCCCCGGCGGGCATTGCCGGGCGAGGTTCCGCGCGGGCTGGCGTCGGAGCCCTCGGGCTTCTACGGTGCGCTGCACGCATTCGGCTCGCTGCAGGAGCTGGCCTCGAACGCGAGCAATGCCTGCCTGGCAGTGGCCCGGATCAATTACTCCGACAGGGACGGGGTTGTGGAGGTGGGGCCGAAGCTGAAGCGGGAGCGCGGAATCCTGCTGATCGTCAAGCCGAACATGTGCAAGGGCCTGCCCATCGATCTTCAGAACTTCAAGCGGGCAGCGCCAACCTTTCCCCAGGAAACGACCGCCGACCAGTTCTTCTCGGAAGCGCAATGGGAGAGCTACTTCCGGCTCGGGCAGGTCCTGGCGCAGGACCTGAGCCCGGCATTCATCGAGGCTCTGCGCGCGGACTGCGTCAAGAACGAGCCGGCGCATTTCGTGCCGGACGACTGCTCGGTGGCCCTGTCGGGCGCTGCGCTGAACGGCGACGAGAAAGCGGCGCGCGGGCGCATCATCGGCAGCGTGGGCGCAACGGCGGTGGGTGCGTCGATCGGGCTGGGCGCGGCGGCGACGCTGGGGGTGTCCGCCTGGCAGGCGATCGACAGTGTGAAGGTGGGGAGCGCCAGCCGCGTGGACAGGGAGCGCAAGGCGCTCGATGAACTGAGCGATCTCTGGAGCAAGCTGCCTGCGGCTCTTCCTGCGAATGCCAGACCCACGCAGGTCGCCCCCCAGCTCGAGGCGCTGGCCAGCGAGCTTCTCAAGACCGCAGACACGCTGTGCCCGGCCGGCGAGGTGGACTGGTTCAAGCGCTCCGAGCTGGCCAAGCGCATCTACGCAGACACCCTCGCCGAGTGCAGCAAGGTGGTGCCTTATGTCTTTTCTCGCGCTTGCAAGGGGCTTGTGGAGGCGGAGCATCCGGAGGCGCAGAGCGGGCTTGCCGCCTGCCTCAAACAGGGGCCGGACAAGGTCGCCAAGGAGCCGCTGCCGCGCTATTGGGGCTATGACTATTCGGCCGCGGCGCCGCTCGATGGCATGCACCTTTGCAGTTCTTTCCGTGCCGAATTGCTTGTGGCCCGTAATCACTATCTGACGGATTACGGAGAGGCTGGCGATCAGAGCGCTTCGCCGTCCGGGAAGGGTGCAGGAGCGTCGAAATCGGACGGTCTTGGTGAGCGTCGCGCATGTCCCACGGTAGAGACGAAGCCAGCCGGGGCTCCGCCGGCGGTGGGTGCTCCTCCCGTGAATGCGCCGGTTCCGGCGCCGCCGCCCGCGCCGGCGGCTTCCGCGCCCGCCCCGGCTGTACCTGCCGCATCGCCACCTCCCGCCGCGCCGCTTGCACCGGCTGCTGCCGTGACGGCGCGAGCCACCTCGGCACCTGCGGCGACGTCTGGCAGCGAGGGCCCGAAGAGTGAAATCTGCAAGGGCGTGCAGGTCTACATCCAGATTTACGACGGCAGCCAGAGAGACGCCGCACGCACCTATCGTGAGGGTTGGCAGGGCATGGGCGCCAGCGTGCCTCCGATCGAGAACGTCACGGAGTCGGCGCGCAAGAACAACCTCCCGCCGCCGAGGCAGGTGAGCCAACCCACGGTGCGCTATCACGACAAGGCATCGATCGGTTGCGCCTACGCGCTGCGCCGCGATGCCAATTGGTCTGTGGAGCAGCTGTCCCCTCGACTCAAGCCGAGCAATCGCACCGTCGAGGTCTGGATTCCGACCTCGGCATCACTTCCCGCGAAGTAGGGGACGGAAAGCGGGAGTCCAAAATCGTCCGTTCCGACGACGCTGCGCCGCGGCACGGCGCCAACAATTCTCCAAACCCCAGACCCCATTGGAGAACTCCCCATGCCCGAAGCATTCATCGTCGCCGCCGCACGCACCGCCGGAGGCCGCCGCAACGGCCGCCTTGCCGGCTGGCACCCGGCCGATCTCGCCGCGCAGGTGCTCAACGCTCTGGTGGAGCGCACCGATGCCGACCCGGCACTGGTCGAAGACGTCATCATGGGCTGCGTCGACCAGGCCGGCGAACAGTCTTCCAACATCGCGCGCAACGCGGTACTGGCGTCGAAGCTGCCCGAATCCGTGCCGGCCACTTCGGTCGACCGCCAGTGCGGCTCGTCGCAGCAGGCGCTGCATTTCGCGGCGCAGGCCGTGATGTCGGGCAGCATGGACATCGTCATCGCCGCCGGCGTGGAAAGCATGACGCGCGTGCCGATGGGCATGCCCAGCACGCTGCCGCTGAAGAACGAGCTGGGCTTCTACGTGAGCCCGCTCATGGCGCAACGCTACCCCGACATCCAGTTCAGCCAGTTCACCGGCGCCGAGATGATCGCCAGGAACTACGGCATCGAGAAAGACGAGCTCGACCGCTATGCGCTGGAAAGCCACAGGCGCGCCATTGCCGCCACCCAGGCCGGCCTCTTCGAGCGCGAGATCGTGCCGATTGCGGTGCGCATGGCCGACGGCACCGAGCCCGGCGAGCTGCACACCACCGACGAGGGCATCCGCTACGATGCCACGCTGGAGAGCATTGCGGCCGTCAAGCTCATTGCCGAAGGTGGGCGCTGCACCGCCGCCACCGCCAGCCAGATCTGCGACGGCGCGAGCGGCCTGATGGTGGTGAACGAGCGCGGCCTGAAGACGCTGGGCGTGAAGCCGCTTGCGCGCATCCACCACATGAGCGTGATGGGGCACGACCCGGTGATCATGCTGGAGGCACCGCTGCCCGCCACGCAGCGCGCGCTGAAGAAGGCGGGCATGAAGATCGAGGACATCGACCTGTACGAAGTCAACGAGGCCTTCGCACCGGTGCCGCTGGCCTGGCTGCAGGCGCTGGGCGCCGACCCGGCCCGGCTGAACGTGAACGGCGGCGCGATCGCGCTGGGCCATCCGCTGGGCGCCTCGGGCACCAAGCTGATGACCACGCTGGTCCACGCGCTCGGCCAGCGCGGCAAGCGCTACGGCCTGCAGACCATGTGCGAAGGCGGCGGCATGGCCAACGTGACCATCGTCGAGCGGCTCTGAGCGCGGCGCGCCCGCGCTGCGGAGCGCCCGGATCGGCGATGCCAACATAATCGGGCTCCATGGGCGCCCTGCCAGCCATCCTCGATCCTCGCTCCGTCATCATTCTTGCGGGGCTCATGGGCGTTGTGATGGCGCTGGTGGTGTTCTTCATGCGGCGCAGCTATCCGGCCACCATCCAGGGGCTGGACGAGTGGTCCCAGGCGCCGCTCATGGCGTTCGTGAGCACCATGCTGTTTGCGGCGCGCGGCTTCTTTCCGGACTTCCTCACGATCGTCGTCGCCAACTTCGTGCTGTACCAGGCCTGTATCCTGTACTACGCGGGCAGCCAGAAGTTCCTGCTCGGGCGCCGCGACACCCGGGGCTGGACGGTGCTGAACGGCTGCCTGGCGCTGGCCATGTTCTGGTTCAGCAGCGTGAAGCCCGACTTCGAGACTCGCTTGCTGCTCATTACCCTGGCGGTATCGGCGCTGTTCTTCTTCCACGCCCAGCTGTACATGCGCCACGAGGGCCGGGTGTTCGGCAAGCGGCTGATGATCGGGCTGCTGCTGGCGCAGGCGCTGGTGGCCGGCTTGCGCTTCTTGTCGGTGGTGGCGGGGCTGGCCGGCAGCAGCCTGATGGACGGCACCTGGATCCAGTCGCTCTACATCAGCATGTACTCGTTCACCGTGCTGCTGCTGTCCATCGCCGTCATCCTCATGGCCACCGACCGGGTGCACACCGAGTTCGAATACCTGGCCACGCGCGACCCGCTCACCGGCGCGCTCAACCGGCGCGCGGTGCTGGATGCATGCGGCGCCGTGTTCGCCTCGGGCCGCCGGCGCATGGCGCTGCTGATGGTGGACCTGGACCACTTCAAGGACATCAACGACCGCTTCGGCCACCAGATGGGCGACGCCGTGCTGCGCGAGGCCGTCGGCCGCATGCAGCGCGCCATCGGCGACAAGGGCCTGCTCGGGCGCTACGGCGGCGAAGAATTCGTGGTGCTGCTGCCCGACGTGGGCAAGGACGAGGCGATGGACATCGCCGCGCGCCTCAAGCAGAACATCGACGAACCGTTCCCGGCCGATTCGCCGATGGCCGCTGTCGGCTCAATGGCAGTGAGCATCGGCGTGGCGGCCAGCGAGAGTGGCACGGGCAGCATTGGCGTCGACGACGTGCTGGCGCTGGCTGATGCTGCGCTGTATCGCGCGAAGGCGATGGGGCGGGATCAGGTGATTGCGGCTGCCTGAGGGTTGTTGTCAGCGCCGCACTGCACCGCTCGCCAGCACGATCCCGGGCACCACCAGCGCCAGGGCCAGCAGCACCGCACCGGTGATCGATTCGTTCATCCAGGCCGCCGCGCCCAGCGTGGTCAGCACTGGCACCAGCGCCGCCGACAGCGACGCGCGCGGCGCGCCGAGCCGTGCGACGGCCACCATGTAGACCACCAGCCCAAGCACTCCCGCGGCCACGCCTTGCGTCGTGGCCTGCAGCGCGACATCGGGCCATGGCGCGCTGAGCAGTCGCGGTGCACCGACGATCGGCATCACAGGCAACAGCATCAGCGCCGACCACCCGTTCACGAACGCCGCGCCTTGCCACGGCGTGAGCCCGCAGTGCGCGAACGCGAGCGAGTGCACGGCCCACAGCATGGCCGCCGCAAGAAAGAGCAGATCACCGCGCCAGTCGAGCGAGCCGCTGCGAAAACTCCCCGCAGCGAACAGTGCCATGCCGATGGCAATGCAGGCCAGCCCGACAAGCCTGAGGCCCTCGACCTTCTGCCTCTTGTGAAGCCATGCGCCGATGGCGGTGAAGAGCGGCAGGCTGCCCGCCATGAAGATGCCCATGTGGCTCGCAGGCGCCCATTGCGCGCCGGCCAGCACCAGCAGTCCGAAGGGCAGTCCGCCGCCGATGACGAGGAGCGCGAGCACCAGCGGCGAGGCCTTCGGTGCGATGCGCTTGCTGCCGAACCACAGCGGCCAGAGCAGCAGTGCGGGAATGCCGTAGCGCATCAGCGCCAGCTCCATCGGCCCGAGCGTGGTGGTCACGCCGTGGCGCGAGACGAGTTGCCAGGCGCTGCCGATGAAGGCTGCGGCCAGCGCGGCGAGCAGGCCTGCAGAAAGGTTGCGATCCATCATCGCGGCGAGTCTCGCGACCGCGCCGCGCGACGGCTATCAAATTCGTGCGCTGCCGGCCAGCACGCGGCGGGCTTCGCCCAGCGTCACGCTCACCTCGCGGCGGAACACCGCGCCCAGGTGGCTCTGGCTGCAATAGCCGAGGTCGTGCGCGATGCCCGCAAGGTCGCTGTCGCCATCGACGAGCCGCTCCATGGCTGCTGCGAGCCGCAGGTGCTGGCGGTACTGATGCAGGCTCAGGCCAGTCTGCTGCCGGAAGCTGCGTGCCAGATGAAATGGCGAGCGCGAGACCGCATCGGGCACTTCGCGCATCGGGAGCTTCGCCTCTCGGTCAGCGGTTTCCGCGAGCAGCCGTTTCGCGCGCATGACCGCGCCCGTCAGCGGCAACTGCCGGCGCGACGTGCCGAGTTCATCGACCAGCGAGGCGATGGCATCGGCACTGGCATCGCCTGCGCGCAGTTGTCGCTGCGCCGCGTGAACCTGGTACAGCGATCGTGGTGACAGCAGGCAGAACACAGGTGCCGCATCTGCGCGAGACGGCCGGTGCCGGCTGACGACCATGCTGTGTCGGGCTGCATGCACCACCGGCCGCAACTGATAGACCATGGCGTCGCAGAACTGCATGGCGGTGAGCCCGTCGACCAGCCAGGTGCCGTTGCCTGTGCGCACATCGAGCACCGTGCGGCCCACCGGGAAGATGATGCGCCGCGATTCCAGCGTGTAGGGGATGCTCCAGTCGGACCCCTGATGCGCGCGGGAGCGCACGTGCTCGACCGTGAACTCGTGTCCGGTGTAGAGGAGGGTGCGTTCCTGTGGCATGACTGGATGGCCGTCGACTACTTTTCGCCCCAGCGCCAGCGCGGTGGCTCGCCCTTGATCCAGCAGACGGCGACAAGCGCGATGGTCAGGACCATGAGGGCCGCGAAGAACAGCAGGGGTTCCCGTTCGGGGCGGATGGACAACACAGCCGTCACCACCAGCAGGCCGTACACGGCCATCACCGCCCAGCCTTGCCAGCAGTTGGGCAGGCCCCAGCCCCAGCCGTAGCGCTTGGCGGGAAACCAGTAGGGCTGCTTTTGCATCACGTCTCCTTGTCGATTTGCCGGATTCTGTCCGCTCTGCCTGAAGGAATGCTGAGCCCCGGCCTCACGCAAATGGGTAAGGCCCTTGCATCTTCCCGATGTGGCTCACATGGCTCACCATGCCGTGCGCTTCGTTCCACAGGTGCAGCATGCAGCCGGGCCGGCCCATGAAGGAGGCCGGCGCCGCATCGGCGGCCAGCTGCAGCGCGATCTCGGTCGTGCTGCTCGGGCATGAACACACGACCGTGCCTGCCCAGCGCCGCAGCATGGTGCGGTGCACGTGGCCGCACAGCACCAGCTCGATGTTGGAGGCGCTGCGCACGATGGCTTCTAGCGGCGCCGTGTCCATGTAGCGGTACGTATCCATGTAGGGAATGCCGCTCATGAAGGGCGGGTGATGCAGCATCAGCAGCGTTGGCTTGATGCGATCGGTTTCGAGCGTGCGCTGCAGCCACGCCAATCCTTGCGCATCGATGCCGCCATGGTGAAGCCCGGGAATGCACGAGTCCAGCGCCACGATGCGCACCGCATGGTCGTCGATGCAGTAGTGCAGCGCGCCCTCGGCCGGCAGGTACGCGTGGTCCGCGAAGGCTGCACGAAAGTTCTCGCGGTGGTCGTGGTTGCCGGGAATCACGAGGTACGGAATCGTCAGCTTCGCGAGCAGGTGCCGCACCTGTGCGTATTCATCGGGCCGGCCGTCGTCGACAAGATCACCGGTCAGCAGCACCAGGTCGGGCTTGCGGTCGAGCGCGTGCAGGTGGTCGATGGCTTCCTCGAACATGCGGTTCGAGTCGGCCACGCCCTGGTAGAGCTGGCCTGCGGGGCGGATGTGGGGGTCGGAGATCTGTGCGATGAGCATCCCGCATCATCAAGCACGATCCGTTCCCTCCGGTGGACTCAGATGCCGACGAACTCGGCCACGTCGGCCAGCGGTGCGCGCTCGGTCACCAGCGCATCGAGCGGGCGGCTGCGGTCCGCATAGCCGATGGACATGCCCGTGAACAGCATGCGTTCGGGCGGCAGGGCGATGAACTGGCCGATGGTCTGCGGGTAGATCGCCCAGCACTCCTGCGGGCAGCTGTCGAGCCCTTCGCCGCGCAGCAGCAGCATCACGTTCTGCAGCATCATCCCCAGGTCGGACCACTGCGGCGGGCCCATGCGGCGGTCGACGCTGCAGAAAAGCGCGAGCGGCGCGCCGAAGAACTGGTAGTTGCGCGCAAACCATTCGCGGCGCGCGGCCTTGTCTTCGCGCGGAATGCCCAGCCGCGCATACATTGCCTCGCCCACGGCGAAGCGGCGGTCGCGATACGGCGCTGCAAGCTCGCGCGGGTAGATGTCGTACTCGCTGCCTTCGCCGGTGGGCGCTTCCTGCACGCGCGTGCGCATGATCGCCTTGAGCTCGGCGAGTTTTTCTCCGCCCACCACATGCAGATGCCATGGCTGCAGGTTGCCGCCCGAAGGCGCGCGCAGCGCCTGCTCGACGACGCGGCGGATGACGTCACCGGGCACCGGCGTGTCGAGAAAGTCGCGCACCGAGCGGCGGGTGGCGATGGCGTCCTGAACGTTCATGCAAAAGTCCTCTTGAAAGGCCATGCTAGGGGCAACCCTCGAATGACCTCAATCGTCCGTTCCGACGATGCGGCGCTGAGTGGCGGCTGCCTAGCATCGCCCCAGCGTACAGGAGACAAAACATGTTCGGATTGATGCAAGACCGCCCGCTGCTGATCTCGTCGCTCATCGATCACGCAGCCACCTTCCACCCACACGCCGAAGTCGTGGGTCGCACGGTGGAGGGGCCGGTGCATCGCACCAACTACGCGGAGATACAGCGCCGCGCCAAGCAGGTGGCCAACGCGCTGAAGGCGCTGGGCATCGAACCCGGCGACCGCGTGGGCACGCTCGCGTGGAACACTTATCGCCACCTGGCGCTGTACTTCGGCGTGTCGGGTTCTGGCGCGGTGCTGCACACGGTGAACCCGCGGCTCTTTCCGGAGCAGATCGACTACATCGTCAATCACGCCGAAGACAAGGTGCTGTTCTTCGATGCCAACTTCGCTCCGCTGGTCGAGAAGCTCGCGCCCGGCCTGAAGTCGGTGCGCGCCTTCATCGCGATGACCGACCGCGCCCACATGCCCGCCATCGACGTGCCCAACCTGCTGTGCTACGACGAACTCATCGGCGCGCAGAGCGAGACCTACGCCTGGCCCGAGTTCGACGAGCGCACTGCCTCGTCGCTTTGCTACACCTCGGGCACCACCGGCAACCCGAAGGGCGTGCTGTATTCGCACCGCTCGACCGTGCTGCACTCGCTGATGGAATGTGCCCCCGACACCTTCGGCGTCAATTCGCAGATGACGCTGCTGCTCGCGGTGCCCATGTTCCACGCCAACGCCTGGGGCATGCCGTATGCGGCGGCGATGGCCGGCGCGAAGCTGGTCATGCCCGGCCCGCACATGGACGGCCAGAGCCTGTACGAGCTGATGCGCGACGAGAAGGTCGGCTTCTCGCAGGCCGTGCCGACCATCTGGCTCATGCTGTTCCAGTACTTCGACGCGCACCCCGAAATCGACACGCGCGCCATTGGCCTGAAGCGCATCGGCGTGGGTGGTGCGGCCACGCCGCGCAGCATGATCGAACGCTTCGAGCGCGACTTCGGCGCCGACTTCGTGCAGGGCTGGGGCATGACCGAGACCAGCCCCATCGGCGTGATCGGCAACCTGCTGCCCAAGCACCTGTCGATGCCGAAAGAAGAACAGATGCGCGTGAAGATGCGCCAGGGCCGCGGCGTGTGGGGCGTGGAGCTGAAGATCGTCGGCGAGGACGGCCAGCGCCTGCCGCACGACGGCAAGGCCTTCGGCCATTTGCACGTGCGCGGCCCGTGGATTGCGAGCGGCTACTTCAAGAGCCAGGGCGGCCCGGTGCTCGACGCCGAAGGTTTCTTTCCGACCGGCGACGTCGCCAACATCGACGAAGACGGCTACGTGCAACTGGTCGATCGCGCGAAGGACGTCATCAAGTCGGGCGGCGAATGGATTTCTTCCATCGACCTGGAAAACGCCGCGAGCATGCACCCGGCCGTGGCCGAAGCGGCGGTGATCGGCATCGCGCATCCGAAGTGGCAGGAGCGTCCGCTGCTCATCGTGGTGAAGCGTGCGGGTGTCGAAATCACGCGCGAGGAATTGCTCACTTTCCTCGCGCAGCGCGTCGTGAAGTGGTGGCTACCGGAAGACGTGGTCTTCGTCGACACGCTGCCGCATACAGCCACCGGCAAGCTGCTGAAGACCAAGCTGCGCGAGCAGTTCAAAGGTTACGTTGCGACGACATCTGTTTGACGGTTTGATGACTTGTTAGATTTTTCTGTGGACAACTCTGTGAGTTGTGGGTGGAGGCGCAGAGGCGAAGCGAGGATTGGCGTGGCTTCCCATCACGTTGCCTGTTGAATAGGCAGCCCTTCGATGGGGGAGGCCGAAAGGCATAGGGTGGGCGCGTATGTATACAAACAGGAGGGCAGTCGGCATCGACTCCCTCCGCAAACTGGACACCGCGAAACTAGCTGGTGCCCCGCGCCAACTGAGCCCGCCCGAACGGCGTGATACGCCGGATCACCGCCAGCTCCTGCGGCTCGCGGCTGTCCTTCCACGCCAGCACCGGGCTGATCGCGGCATCGACGAACCCGGCCTGCTTCAGCGCCTCGATGCAGTTGATCTCCTGCGCGTCGTCCACGCGAAGCGGGAATGTCGAACGCTCGATCATGCGCAGGTAGTGCAGCGGTTCGATGCCCGTGCGTGCCGGCTTCGGTGGTGCGTCGGTGTTGCTGGCGTTGCGACCGCGCAGGTTGTCGATCTCGGCGTGCCCCTCGTCGGTGATGCAGACCACCAGCGCCGCCTGCGCCAGCCTGTAGCTGCCCCCGGTGTCGAAAGCCGGGTCGATGGCGGCCTCGATCAGGCCGGTTGCTTTCAGGACGGAAACGCGTCGCACGTCCTGCGCGTCCGTCACGTGCATTGGCAGGCGAGCATGCTCCAAATGAAGAAGGTAACTGAGCGGCACCGAAGATCCCCTGTCTACGTATCCCTCGGCCCTCATGCCGCGTCATGCCGTCCAGCCAAAGCAGGGACGGCAAGAACGCCCCCGACTTCCTGGACAACTCATGCGCCCCGGACCAATCCAGCCCGCGAGGGTGTTGGTCGAGAAGGGTGTGAATTGTGAATATTTGTCAACAATTCTTGTAGGACGGCCGGTCGAGCGCCATCACCGAAACAGGGTATTTCCTCTGGCCGGGTTCTGGGGTTTCAGGATCGGCTGCGTTGGCGCGGCCGACCCTCGACGCGTTCGCTCCTCAGTGCTTGTGGCTGCCGTGCCCCGCGGGTTGCGCAGCGGCATTGAGTGCCCGCACCGGCGCCTTCACCGCGACCGATTCGCGCTTGCCGTCCTTGCCTTCGAACACCAGCGTGAGCGGCACGGTGTCGCCTTCCTTCACCTGCTGCTTGAGGTCGAGCAGCATCACGTGATAGCCGCCGGGCTTGAGCTCGACGGTCTTGCCGGCGGGGAGGTCGAGCGCAGGGATCTGGCGCATGCGCATCACGTTGTCCTGCATGGCCATTTCGTGCACCTCAACGATGGGCGTGACGGGCGAACTGGCCGAGATCAGCTTCGTGTCTTTCGCGGCGCTGAGCTGCATGAACGCGCCGGTGGCCTTCTGCTGCGGCACGGTGGCGCGCACCCACGCGTCCTTGATGGTGACCTGGGCGTGCGCGTGTGCGGCGAGCAATGTGGCGATGGCGATGAGGAGGGTGGGTGCGATGGGGTTTTTCATGGATGAAATCTCCTGAGGTTGAAACGATGGAAGTCAGGCGGATGCGGTCTGAAGAATCTGGCGGAGGTCTTGCGCGCATTCTTCCGCGCTCTGTTCGTGGCGCAGCACGAGGCGGATCTTTCCCTTCGGGTCGAACACGTAGCTGAAGGCCGAGTGGTCCATGGTGTACGAGGAGCCCGTGGGCACTTTCTTGTAGAACACCTTGAAGTCTTTCGCGGTCTCGCTGGTTCGCTGCATGTCGCCATAGAGGCCTATGAAGCTGGGGTCGAAGGCCTGCGTGTAGGCCTTGAGCACGACAGGCAGATCGCGCTCGGGGTCGACGGTGACGAAGATCACCTGAAGGCGCTCGCCGTCGGCGCCGAGCAGCCGCTTAATCTCTGCCGCGCGCACGAGTGCTGTGGGGCACACGTCGGGGCACTGGGTAAAGCGGAAGAACATCATCACCGCCTTGCCCTTGTAGTCGGCCAGCGTGCGTTCATGGCCGTCCGCGTCGGTCAAACGGAAGTCCTGCGCGTATCTGGCGCCGGTGATGTCGACGCCGTTGAAGCTGGCGGGCAGCACCTTGTCGCAGGCTGCGAGGGTCGTGAGCGCGGCGAGGCTACCGGCGGACAGCAGCAGGAATCGCCTTGTTGGATGGGGGGTGTGAATCATGGAAAAGCTCTCTTCGGCACGGGTGCGTGTGCCGACGAATTCATTGCAGAAACGCATGCGACGAGCGAGCCTCGACCGAGGCGGCAGCATCACGCGCGCAAGAACTGAAGAAGCGTCAGGAGAGCGAAGGAGGCCCGCGCGCCGGCAAGGGCGCAGCGGTGACCGCGGCGATGTGCGCGGACGGAATCGGCCGGACTGCGCGGGCTAGCGGCATGAGCGCGGGCAGCTCGACAGTTGGCGTTGTTGCGGGTGGAGCGCCGTTGAGCACGCACAGCGGGCAGTCCATGTGGCCCGCGCCCAGCTCTTGCGCGCCGTCGTCGGTGTGCACGATGGCTTTCACCGAACCGGCGTTCGAGCAGACCAGCTCCACGGTCTGCGGATGCACGACTGGAGAAGCGATGGCCACGCCAAGCGACAGCGCGAACCACAGCAGTATCCAGCGGATCAGGCCCACGCCCGGACGCCGCAAGCCCGCGCGGGCGGCGGGCGGGTTCGGTGTGGCGAGGGAAGGCGCGAGCATCGGCGCGGATTATCGGTCAGCATGCTCGGCAAAGAAAAAAGCCTTGTAAGTCGTTGACTCACAAGGCTTTTTCGTTTTGTTGGTGGCTCTTCACGGACTCGAACCGCGGACCTGTGGATTATGATTCCATCGCTCTAACCGACTGAGCTAAAGAGCCGTCAGTGCTGATTTGCACCGAGCCCAAAATTATAGCCCAGGCTGAGGACCCAGTTCAACTACCCACGGGCAACTTGCCCAATTCTTCGGAAACCAGCCGCACGATCAGCTTGTCCAGCGTCTGCACCGAGTAGTTGCCGACGTCATGCACGGTCTGCGTTCCCGGGCCGCTTGCCGGGTTCGTCGCTTCCTTGTAGGTCAGGAACACGAAGCGCCCGCCGGTGTATTGCGCGATCTGGCGCTGGATGTATTCGCCTTGCTTGTCGAGCCCCGATGCGCCCACGCTCAACACCTTGATGCCCTTGCCCAGCGCGGCGACCATGTCGTCGTCGTATTGCGGGCCGCCGTAGTCGAGGTGCGGCGGCGCATCGGCCAGCAGCACCACGAGGCGCGTGGTGCCGTTGCCGCGCCAGCTCATCTTGTGGACGGTTTCGTTCAGGGCCTCGTTCATCGCCTCGGGGTAGTCGCCGCCGCCTGCAGCACGCAGCGCATCGAGCACGCCCTGGAAGGCGTTGAGGTCGTTGGTGAAGTCGTGGCGGCGCACGAGAAATTCGTCGGAGCGGTCGCGGTACGCCACCAGGCCGAAGCAGGTGTCGGGGCGGCTCGGCAGCCTGGCGACCTGGTCGGCGATGGTGCGCAGCGTGGTCTTGAGCTTCGCGATCTCGTCGTCCATCGAGCCGGTGGCGTCGATCAGGAAGACCAGGTCGAGCCTGGCGCGCGCGGGGGCAGTGCCGGGCTTGCCGTCGAGTACGACGTCGATGGCGTTCTTCTGGCCGCGCTGCAGGAAGGCGGTGCTCTGGCGGCCGTTCCTGCGCACGGTGACTTCGTACACCGGGCTCTGCGCCTTGTCGAAGGCGTTCGGATGCAGCCAGGCGCGCCCGCCCGCATCGGTGCGGGCCCACATGGCGGCGCCGTTCGCGGCCT
This sequence comes from Variovorax sp. OV084, assembly GCF_900111625.1. Lineage (NCBI taxonomy): Bacteria > Pseudomonadati > Pseudomonadota > Betaproteobacteria > Burkholderiales > Comamonadaceae > Variovorax > Variovorax sp. OV084. The sequence continues at coordinate 178,217 of NZ_FOII01000008.1, forward strand.
GCACCGCCACTTCGGCATCGGGCACGACCGCGCCGCGGGCGTCGCGCACCTGGAGGAGGTAGCGCGCGCTGATGTCGCGCTCACGGTGGACGACCTGCGTGCGACCGCGGAAGGCCTGGTATTCGCTGAAGTCGGCGTTGTCGTCGACCATGCCGGCGGTGACGGGTTCGTTGGCGGGGCGCGGGGCTTGGGCCGGTGGCTGAAGGCCGCCGCTTATGCGCGGCGCTGCGGGCGCGGCTGGCGCAGCAGCTTCAGCGATGGCGCTGGCAAGGGGCTCGGCGGCGGGTGCCGGCATTGATTTCGCGGCCGAGACCGACGGCGAGCCGGGCCGGCGCAGGCTGTAGTCCTTCATCGCGTCGGTGTCCGCAAGCTCGCGCCGGTCGCGTGCGACGCGCGCCATGCCCGGTGTCTCGTAGGTCTGGACTGGCCTTGCGCAATGCGTGGCCGACGGCGCCTCGAAGTTCGGCACCGTCTGCGCCACCTGCAGGCGGCTGTCGGGTGCGGGCGTAGGCCAGCGCGTGACACTGGAAAGGGCCGGGGGCTCGGTGGCGCCGCAGGCGGCCAGGAGCAGTTGGGCGCACAGCAGCACGACGAGCGGGCGGCGAAACCTGGGAACGAAAGCTTGGGTCATGGAAGCACTCCGGGTGGTTGAGTGCAGGCTGATACGGCCGACCACCGCCAGCGGGGTTGAGCTCGCCGACTTTTTTTGCCGCCCCGAACCCCGGTGCGGTCCGCCGCCCGTACAAGCTGGGGTGAAAATCCTTCGATGTCCGCGCTTCCCCGCGCCCCTTCCGCCAAGAACGCCCCCGAGCGCCAGGCCATGCCCGACGACCAGTTGATGCTGGCCTACGCGCAGGGTGACGCCGCCGCGTTCGACGTGCTCTACGCGCGCCACGAAGGCGGATTATTCCGCTTCGTCAAGCGGCTGCTGGGCGCGCGGCTCGTGGCGCAGGCCGACGAGGTATTCCAGGACACCTGGGTGCGGATCATCTCGGCGCGCGACAGCTTCTCGCCGCAGGGCGCGACGTGGCGCACCTGGGCCTTCACCATCGCGCACAACCTGGCGATGGACCGGCTGCGCGTGAGCGGGCGCGAAGTGACGCTCGATGCGCACCCGGGCGATGACGGCGAACCCGTGCCCATGCTCGACCGCGGCGTGCGCGGGGCCGTCGATGCGGCGGCGCACCCGTCGGCCGAAGAGCTGGCGTTCTGGCGTGCCGCGGGCCGTCGCCTGCTGGCTTGCCTCGACGAACTGCCGGCCGATCAACGCGCCGCGTTCCTGCTGCACCATGAAGACGGCCTGACCGTCGAGGCGCTGGCCGCGAGCCTGGAGATCGGTTTCGAGACCGTGCGCAGCCGCCTGCGCTATGGCTTGCAAAAACTGCGCGGGTGCATGGAGCGCTATCTGTCGGTGCTGGAGCAACGGGCATGAGCGGCAACAACACCAAGTTCGACGACGACAACAACGGCGATCTGCGCGACCCCGCGCTGCGCCGCGCGCTGGACCATGCGCCCGACAGTGATGCCAGGCCCGATCCGCGCACGCGCGACGCGATCCTGAAGATGGCGCACAACCTTGCCGAGGCGCCGGTGACAGCGAGCCCTGCCGCCAACAGCGCGAGCGCCGCGCCGTGGTGGCGACGCCTGTTCGGCGGTGGCGGTGAGCCGCGTGCGCGCATGCCGTGGAACGCGGCTTTCGCTACGGTGCTCGTGGCTGGTTTCGTGGCGGTGCTGTGGCATCGCGAGCCTGTGCCCGATGCGCGACTCGATGGTGAAGCCCGCGTGGGCGGAGCAACTGCGCAGGCGCCGGCTCCAGTGGCGCCGCCTGCACCGGCTCCGGCGCAAGCGTCCGCGGAGGCCGCGCCTCCAGCCGAAGCGCCGGCAGCCGCCGCCGCGCCTCCACCAGTCGTTGCGCAAGCCCCCGCAGCGCCTGCCGCGGAGCAACGCGCCAAGGCCCCGGTCCCGCGCGATTCTTCTTCCCCGAAAAAGGCCACCGATGCGGCGAGCGCAGATGCTCTCCAGCGTGCCGCGCCGAAGCCATCTCTCAAGCAGGCGGCTCCTGCGCCCGTCGCGCCCGCCGAGCCGGTCACACCTTCGACACCGCCTGCCATCGTGGCCGAGCAATCCGCACCCGCACCCGTCTTGCGCGATGAACGCCGCGAAGCCCGCGTGGAAAACGAACGGCGAAGCGCTTATGCAGCAGGAGCGCCCGCGCCGGCAGCGCCACCGCCGCCAGCCGCCGCACCCGCGAACCAGGACAGCGCCAACGCCGAGGTTTCCGGCGGACTGCGTTCGACCGCGCCGGGCGCTGCCGCCAAGGCCATGACAAGGCCTCGGAGCGCAGCGGCGTCTTTCTCCGCGCTGGAGCGATGGACGTCCTTCAACTTCACGCGTTCAGGCGCCAGCGTGCGCCACGAGCGCGGCGACATCGAAGGCCTGCCGGCGCTCGTGAGCACCGTGGCGCGTTCGGCCACGTCGCCCGACGAACCGCTCGCCGCACCGGTTGAGGCGCGGCTCGAGCTGTACCGGGGCAATGCGCCGGTCGCCGTGCTGGAAATCGCCGGCGGCCAGGTGCGCTGGACATCGCAGCCCGGCGGCGCGGCTCTCGTCGGCACGCCGCCAGCGCAGGCGCTCGATGCGCTGCGCTCGCTGCTTACGCGCTGATCAGATCAGGCGTTCTTGAAATCCGGCGCGCGCTTGTTGAGGAAGGCGTCCATGCCTTCCTTCTGGTCGACGGTGGCGAACAGCGCATGGAACAGCCGGCGCTCGAACATCACGCCGTCGCTCAGGCCGCTTTCGAAGGCGCGATTGACCGATTCCTTCGCCGCCATCACCGAGATCTGCGAGTAGCCGCAGATGATCAGCGCCGCGCCCAGCGCCTCGTCGGCGAGCTTTTCGAAAGGCACCACGCGGCTCACGAGGCCGGCGCGCTCGGCTTCGGCGGCGTCCATCATGCGGGCCGTGAGCACCATGTCCATGGCCTTGCTCTTGCCCACGGCGCGTGGCAGGCGCTGCGTGCCCCCGGCGCCGGGGATCACGCCGATCTTGATTTCGGGCTGGCCGAACTTCGCGTTGTCGGCCGCGATGATGAAGTCGCACATCATCGCCAGCTCGCAGCCGCCGCCCAGCGCGAAGCCGGCCACCGCGCCGATCACGGGCTTGCGGATCGAGCGGATAGTTTCCCAGTTGCGCGTGATGTAGTCGCCTTTGTAGGTGTCGATGAAGCTGTACTTGGCCATCGCCGCGATGTCTGCGCCGGCCGCGAAGGCGCGCTCGCTGCCCGTGAGGATGATGCAGCCGATGGCGTCGTCCGCATCGAAGGCCTTCAGGGCCTGGCCCAGCTCGGTCATGAGCGCGTCGTTGAGCGCATTCAGGGCCTTCGGGCGGTTGAGGGTGATGATGCCGACCTTGCCTGCTTCGGTCCGCACTTCGATGTTTTCGTAGCTCATGGTGTCTCCGGGGGAAGGGGAAGAAAAACGCGCTTCACTATACCCAGCATGGCCGGCGCGGGTGGCGGGGCATTGCGAGTTCCCATAGAGTGCCCGCCATGAGTTCCAACTACGCCTACCTGTTCGTCGCCATCGTGGCCGAAGTGATCGCCACCAGTTTCCTCAAGGGGTCCGAGGGCTTCACCCGGCTGTGGCGCACGCTGGCCTCGGTGGTGGGCTATGTGATTGCGTTCTTCTTTCTCTCGCTCACGCTGCGCACCATTCCCACGGGCATCGCCTATGCGATCTGGTCCGGCGTGGGCATCGTGCTGATCTCGCTGGTGGGCTGGCTGTGGTTCGGGCAGAAGCTCGACGGGCCGGCCATTGCGGGGCTCGCGCTGATCATCGCGGGCGTGGTGGTCGTGAACGTGTTTTCCAAGTCGGTTTCCCACTGAGCGCCATGCGGGCTTTAGTTGAGAATTGTTCTCATCTAGAATGCCCGCCATGGAGTTCCCGATGCAAGAACATGCCGTGTTGCTGCGGGCCTATGCCCGCGTGCAGGAGCGCTGCTCGCGCCTGCTGGTCGAGCAGGCCGCGCTCGTCGAAAGGCTCGAAGCGCAGATCGTGCGTTTGCGTGGCGCCCTGGTGGCGCGCGACTCGGCCATTGCCATCGTGCGCGAAGAGCTTGCGGTGCGTGCCGCCGCAGGCGGAGCGCTGCCGAAGCGGCTGAGCGCGCTGCTGTCGCCGGGCAGCAAGCGCCATCTGATGATGCCGCCCGAGCCGCAGGCGCCCGCCGACCTGCGCGAGAAGGCCGTGCTGTGCGTCGGCCATGAAGACGAGGCGCCTTCGCTCGCGCGCCAACTGGTCGAGATTGCCGGCGGCCGCTACCTGCACCACGACGGCGGAGACGATGCGGACGATCCTGCGCTCGAAGCCAGCCTGCGCGCGGCCGATCTCGTGATCTGCCAGACCGGCTGCGTGAGCCATGGTGCCTACTGGCGCGTGCAAGACCACTGCCGACGCACCGGCAAGCCCTGCGTACTGGTGGGCGAGCCGCAGCCGATGATCTTCGTGCGGCAGCCGACTGCGGCGGAAAACGCCTAGCCGGCCAACCAGCCCGCCACCTTCGTGGCGTCGTGCGAGAACAGGCGCCAGGTGGTCACACCGACAGGCAGCACCAGAGGCAGCCTGATCAGCTTGCGGTCGCGCGCGACGATGGCCGTGCACTTCATGGCATCGCCCAGGTACAGCGCCAGGTCGTCGAGCTTGGCGATGCGCCAGGCCTGCGCAGGCTGCTGCTGGCCCTTCTTGCCGGCAGCAGGCAACTCGATGCCGATCCACTCGTCGTTTGCGGAGAAGCCGGCCTTCTCGGCCGCCCCGCCCCGCAACACCACCTTCACCTGAACGCTGCCGCTGGCCTCGGCCACGCGCAGGCCCAACGCCTGCGCTTGCTGCGACGGGTCCTCCAGCGTGGCAACGCCGTGCGCGCGCAGCAATTGCGCGAGCGGAAGCTCCTCGGTCGAATGCACCCAGCGCGCCAGCTCCAGCGCATACGAGCGGCCGCTCACGGCCTCGAGCGCCGCTGCAATGTCGGCCTCGCTGATCGGCCCACCACTGCTGTGCGTCCACAGGTGGCGCATCACGTCGTCGAGCGAGCCCTTGCCTTCATGGCGCAGCGTGAGGTCGAAGCAAAGCGCCACCAGCGCGCCCTTGGTGTAATAGCTCACCGTGCTGTTGGGCGTCTGCTCGTCCTGGCGGTAGTACTTGACCCAGGCGTCGAAGCTCGCGTCGGCCACCGGCTGCACCAGTCGGCCCGGCGTCTGCATGACCTGGTTGATGGTCTTGTTCAGCAGGCGCAGGTAGGCTGCGTCGTCGATGCGACCGGCGCGGCGCAGCAGCAGGTCGTCGTAGTAGCTGGTGAAGCCTTCGAAGAACCACAGCAGCTGCGTGTAGTTCTCCTGGCTGTAGTCGTAGCGCGCGAACTCGGCCGGCCGCATGCGCTTGACGTTCCAGGTGTGGAAGTACTCGTGGCTGATGAGGCCCATCAGCGTGGTGTAGCCGTCAGGCTGCTTCTTCTTTTCGCCGCGCTGCGGAAGGTCGCGGCGGTTGCAGATCAGCGCGGTCGAATGGCGGTGTTCGAGCCCGCCATAACCGTCGTCGACGGCGTTGAGCATGAACACGTAGCGGTCGATCGGCGGCTTCGGGCCACCGCGCTTGCCGACCTTGTCGCCGTGCCAGAAGCGCATCTCGGCTTCGCAGATCGCCTTTGTGTCGGCGATCAACCTCTCGCCATCGAAGGATGCAGCGGCACCGGCAATCACGAAGCGGTGCGGCACGCCGCAGGCTTCGAATTCGGCACTCCAGAAGGCACCCAGCTCGACCGGGCTGTCGGCCAGCTCGTCGTAGCCTGATGCGTGGTAGTTGCCGAAGCCATGCTTGTCGGCCTTCAGCGGCACGAGGGCGGTGGCGCACGACCAGCGCGCGGCGTCGTCGGCCAGCTTGGGTGCGACGATCTCCAGCGCATGCGGCGCCTCGGTCTGGCCTTCGACGCGCAGGCACACGCTGGTGCCGTTGAAAAAACCGCGCTCGGCATCGAGCCAGGCGGTGCGCACCGAGTTGTCGTACGCGCAGACCTGGTAGTGCAGCACCAGCGGCTGGCCGGGCGTGCATTCGACGAGCCAGCTGCATTTGTCGAGCTGCATCAGCGCCGGCTTGCGGCGGCCCTGCGTGGCGCGCAGGCCCTGCAGGTTCTTGGCGAATTCGCGGACCAGGTAGCTACCGGGAATCCACACCGGCAGCGACACGTGCTGCTGCGCGGCGGGCGCGTCGATGGTGAGCGTCACGCTGAATAGATGCGCGTGCAAGTCCGCGCATTCGACGCGATAGCGCACGCCCGCCACGGGTGCGGCGACAGCGGCGGCGCGCCGCGAAACGGTCTTCGTCGCCATCAGCTGGACGAAGCGGCGAGTTGCTTCTCGACCTGCTCTGCGGGAATGGCGCCGGGCGTGCGGGTACCGTCGCTGAAGATCAGCGTGGGCGTGCCTGTGATGTTGTACTTGCGGCCGAACTCGACGTTGCGCTGCAGCGCGGTCACGTCGCAGCCGTTAGGCGCGGTGGTGGGACGGGTGCTCGACTCCATCCAGTCGCCCCAGGCCTTGCCCTTGTCCTTGCTGCACCAGATGTCGCGCGACTTGATGTTCGAATCGGGGCCGAGCACCGGGTACAGGAACAGGTACACGGTGACGTTGTCGACCGTCTTCATGTCCTTCTCGAAGCGCTTGCAGTAGCCGCAGTTCGGGTCTTCGAACACCGCGAGCTTGCGCTTGCCGTTGCCGCGCACGATCTTGATCGAGTCCTTCAGCGGCAACTGGTCGAAGGCGACCGCGCTGAGTTTTTCCACGCGCTCTTCAGTCAGGTTCTTGCGCGACTTCACGTCGATCAGGTTGCCCTGGATGAGGTAGTTGCCCTGCTCGTCGGTGTAGAAGATCTGCGAGCCGTTCACGCGCACTTCGTAGACACCCGGAATCGGCGACTTCGACACTTCGTCGATGGCCGGGAACTGAGGAATGCGTGCGGGCAGGTTCTTGCGGATCTCGGCTTCGCCGGCTGTGGCGGCCACGACCGCGCCCAGCGTGCAGGCGGCGAGTAAGAGGTTGCGTACGAGTGTCATCGGGAGATCCGTTGGTTCGGTTCTAAAAGAGGGGCGGGGGGCGTCAGGCCTTCAGGCCCATGGCCTGCGCCGTGATCCAGCGCTTGACGAGGCGCGTGCGGTCGAAGCCGCGCATGCCCCAGTTGCGCAATGCAGGAAGCGGACCCAGGTTGTGCGCAAAGAGTTGCTGCAGCCCGTCGGTCGCCAGGCTCATCTGCAGCACGTCGGCGCGGCGGGCGCGTTCGTAGCGGCGCAGCAGGCGCGCATCGCCCACGCTGCGCCAGTAGTCGCGGTTCTTGATCACGTCGGCCAGCGCGGCCGCATCGGCCAGGCCCAGGTTCAGGCCCTGGCCCGCGAGCGGGTGCACCGTGTGGGCCGCATCGCCCGCCAGTGCCCAGGAGCGAGTCGGCTGTCCGGGCATGGCGCCGGTCCAGCGGTCGGCGATGGCGCGGGCCAGCGGCCAGGCGCCGCGCTCGCTCGTGAGCTTGAGCGCGCCGAGCGCGTTGTGGCTGGCTTCGGTGATGGCGGCGTTGAATTCGTCGTTGCCCTGCGCGAGCAGTTCGGGCGCGCGCAACTGGTCGACCGACCACACCAGCGCGACCGTCTTGCCGTGCGCGCCGCCGAGCGGCAGCAGCGCGAGCACTTCGCCCTTGTCGTTGAACCACTGGCGCGCGATGCCGTCGTGCGACTGCTCGGCCTCCAGGCGCGCCGCGATCGCATGCTGCGGATAGCGCGTGACCTCGTAGCTCACGCCGAGGGCTTCTCGCGTGGTACTGGCCTTGCCTTCGCACACCACGGTGAGCGGAGCGGCCACCGGCTCGGTCACCACTTCGATCAGGGGCTGGAAGCGCACCGCGTCGGCCAGTTGCTGTTCGAGCGCGGGCACGTCGACGATCCAGGCCAGCGCGTCGACCTTCTGGCGCGCGGCGCTGAACTGCACCCGGCCGCCTTCGTCGCCATGCACGAGCATCTCGCGCACGGCCGTGGCATGGGCCCCATCGGGCCAGGCGCGCAGCGATTCGAGCAGCGTGCGGGAGGCGGTGTTGAGCGCGTAGGCGCGGATGTCTTCCTTGCCCTGCGTGGCCGGCGGCACCACCAGCGCGACGCGCACACGCTCGCGCGCGAGCAGCAGGGCCAGCGTACGGCCGACGATGCCGGCGCCGCGAATGCAAACTTCTGGGGGGAGGGCCATGAATCGATTGTAGGAGTTGCCCGCCAGCCCGCGCCCGGCGCCTTTCCCCCGGGGTGCCAAGGTCTTCCGGCTGCCGCGATGCGGGACAATTGCGGCCGAATTCCAAGGAACCCCCATCGTGTCCCAGCCCGCTTTCGACCTCGAAGCCACCATCGCGCGCCTGTTCGTCTATCCGGTCAAGTCCTGCGCCGGCGTCGAGCTTCCCGAAATGCTGCTGACCGAGACCGGCCTTGAGTTCGACCGGGCCTGGATGGTGGTCGACGCCCAGGGCGAATTCGTCTCCCAGCGGCAGCTGCCGCGCATGGCGCTGATCAAGCCGCAGATGAAGCACATGGAAGTGGTGCTGCGCGCCCCCGGCATGCTGGCGCTGCACCTGGCTTTCGACCGGGTCGAGAAGCCGGTGAGGGTGCGCGTGTGGAAGGACGACGTGGCCGCCTACGACATGGGCGACATCGCCGCGCAGTGGTTCAGCGACTTCCTCTCCGAGCCCGGCAAGCCGCAGACCCTGCGCCTCGTGCGTTTCGACCCCGAGCACAAGCGCCTGTCGAGCATGAAGTGGACCGACGGCGTCGAAGCGCAGACCCAGTTCGCCGACGGCTACGCGCTGCTGGTGGCGAGCGAGGGCTCGCTGGCCGAACTCAACGAACGCCTCGCGGCGCAGGGCCACGGTGCCGTGGGTATCGAGCGCTTCCGCCCCAACATCGTGCTGGCGGGTATCGAGTCGCACGACGAGGACCGTGTCGACGCCCTGCACATCAGGACCGGCGAAGGCGAAGCCGAGCTGCGCCCCGTCAAGCCCTGCACGCGCTGCCCGATTCCCGACATCGATCCGGCCACGGCCCTCAGCAGCCCCGAGGTCGGCGACACGCTGCGCACCTACCGCGCCGACGCGCGGGTGGATGGCGGCATCACCTTCGGCATGAACTGCATCGTGATCCAGGGCGTGGAGCACATGCTCAAGGTCGGGCAGGCGGTGGGCGCGAACTACAAGTTCGAATGACCGGCGCCAGGCCGGCGCTTCAGAACTTCACTCCGGCGATCAGGATGATGTTCGCGTAGGGCGTGCATTCGCCCGTGCGCACGACGGCGCGCGCCTTTGCCGTGCGGCGCTTGAATTCTTCGTGCGACACCGTCTGCGGCGCGATGCCCAGCGACTGCGGATACCAGCTCGGCAGCTTCTTCGCATCGCCCAGCGCCTCGTCGGCCACCACGATGCCTTCCACCTGCATTTCCGACAGCACGGCCTGCAGCACGTCGGTGAGCTGCGGCACGCCGCGCGCCACGGCGAGGTCGATGCGGCGCGGGCCGTCAGGAATCGGCAGGCCGGCGTCGCCGAGCACGAGCATGTCGCCATGGCCCAGCGAGGCGATCACATGGGACAGTTCGGCATGCAGCAGGGGGGAGCGTTTCACAGCTTGATCCAGTCGGGAGGCAGGGGGCTGCGCAGCACGGCGTCGCGCTGCGGAATGGAAGGTTGGGCGCCGGGCTGCTGGATGCACAGCGCGGCAGCGCGGATGCCCAGGCGCACGGCTTCGTCGAAGGGCTGGCCTTCGCCCAGCGCGACCGCGAGCGCGCCCAGGAAGGTGTCGCCGGCGGCCGTGGTGTCGACCGCCTGCACCTTCGGCGCGGGATGGTGGCGCGCGCCGTCGGCATCGACTGCCACGGCGCCACGCGCGCCGAGCGTGACGACCACGCGCGCAATGCCCTTGGCGCGCAGGGCCTGGCCGGCCTGGGCGGCTTCCTGCGGACTGTCGGCGGACTGGCCGCACAGCGTCTGCGCCTCGATTTCGTTGACGACCAGCGTGTCGATCTGCGGCCACAGCGGTTCGGCGATCGCCTGCACCGGCGACGGGTTGAGCAGCACCTTGCAGCCCGCACCATGCGCCACCGCAATGGCGCGCGCGACCTGGTCCATCGGCGTCTCGAACTGCGTCACGAGGAAGGCCGCGCCCTGCACCTGCTGCTTCAGCGCGGCTTCGTCGATCTCGAACCGGGCATTGGCGCCGGGAATCATCACGATGCGGTTCTGGCCGCTGTCCTCCACGAGGATCAGCGCCGTGCCGGTCGGCTCGCCCGCCACGGTGCGCAGCGCGGCGGTGTCGATGCCGTCGCGCTCCAATGCCTGGCGCAGCGACTGGCCGTGCGCGTCGTCGCCGACGCAGCCGATCATTTGCACCTGGCCGCCTTCGCGCGCGCAGCTCACGGCCTGGTTGGCGCCCTTGCCGCCGGGAATGTTGGCGATCGAATGGCCCAGCAGGGTTTCGCCCGCGGCCGGCGCGTGCGGCACACGCAGCACCAGGTCCATGTTGAGGCTGCCGAGCACCACGATGCGCGGCGCCTGGATGGAACTGGTGGAAGAAGAAGGCTTCAGGCTCACGGGGTGCGGGACTTTCGGGTTTCCGTTGAAGGCGTTTCGGTCGCGACGGGTGCGGCGGGCTCGCGGAAGCTCGCGTGCCGCGCGGTCGAGGCGCGCACTCGCAGCTCGGGCTGCAGCACCACCTTGCGCGCGTCGCGCCGCTTGCCGCCGACGCGTTCGAGCAGCATGTCGACCGCCAACGCGCCGATGCGCTCCTTGGGCTGCGCCACGGTGGTGAGCGGGGGGCTTGTGTAAGCCGAGAGTTCGATGTCGTCGAAGCCAACGATCGAGAGTTCGTCGGGCACCCGCACGCCGCTTTCATGCGCGGCACGCAGTGCGCCGATGGCCATCAGGTCGTTGCAGACGAACACGGCCGAGGGCTTGCGCTCGGTGCGCAATATCGCGTGCATCGCCTCGTAGCCGCCCTGGCTCGTGAAGCCGCCGCGCCACAGCAGCGCTTCGGCATTCGCGATGTCGGGTGTTGCGCCGGTCTCGGCCAGCGCCATGCGCCAGCCCTCGATGCGCTGCTCGCTGGGCATCACGCCCACCGGCCCGCCGATGCAGGCAATGCGCTTGTGGCCCAGCGACAGCAGGTGCCGCACCGCGAGCAGGCCGCCCTGCATGTGCGCGGTTTCCACCAAGTCGCAGGCCGGGTCGGCGATTTCTCGGTCGACCAGCACCGTGGGCATGCGCAGGCCGCGCAATTGCTTCATGAGGGAGTCGTCGTCACCCGCGCCGGTCGACACCACGATCAGTCCGTCGATGCGGCGCTCGGCCAGCACCTGCAGGTAGACGCTCTGGCGGTGGGGCTCGTCGTCGGTGTTGCACAGCACCAGCGTGTAGCCGGCGCCGAAGCAGCGGTCTTCCACGATGCGCACGATCTCGGCGAAGTAGGGGTTCGAGCTGTTGGGAATCAGCATGCCCAGCGTCGAGGTGGTGTTGCTCTTCAGGCTGCGCGCCATCGCGTTGGGCACGTAGCCCAGCTCGCGGATGGCGAGCTCCACGCGTTCGCGCACCTTGGCGCTCACGTGGCGGGTGTCGTTGACCACGTGCGACACGGTGGTGACGGACACATCCGCCTTGAGTGCGACGTCCTTGATGGTGGCCATGGCTTTTCCTGTTCCTGGTGGGGCGGGATGCTGTCGTCAGGCCAGGCGGCGGTCGGCGCGGCGCTGGCGGAGGGTGTCGATGATGACCGCCACCACGATCACGGCGCCGGTGATGATGCGTTTGCTCGGCTCGCTCGCGCCAACCTGCGCAAGGCCGGCTTCGAGCGCCGCGATGATCAGCACGCCGAAGAAGGTGTTGATCACCGAGCCGCGCCCGCCCATGAGGCTGGTGCCGCCGATGACCACGGCAGCGATCACCTGCAGCTCGATGCCGACGCCGGCATTCGGGTCGGCCGCTTCGAGGCGCGCCGATTGCATCAGCCCCGCGAGGCCGGCCAGCAGCCCGGTCACGGCGAACACGATGATGCGGATGGGGCGCGGGTCGATGCCCGCCAGGCGCATGGCTTCTTCATTTGTGCCGATGCCCACCACGTGGCGGCCGAACACCGTGCGCGTGAGCACCATCTGCCCGATGACCACCAGCACCACCGCCAGCACGAAGGCGGCCGAGATGCCGCCGATCCACGGCGCGGCCAGGCCCGAGATGGCGTCGCCCACGTACTGCGTGCGCGAATCGGTCACGAGGTAGGCGCCGCCGCGCACTGCTTCGAGCATGCCCAGCGAGACGATGAAGCTCGGCAGCCGCCATGCGACCGACACCGCGCCCGTGACCGTGCCGCAGATGAGCCCGGTAACGAGGCCGAGCACCGCGGCCACAGGCACCGAGAGCTTCCATTCGAGGATGGCCGCCGCCGTGACGGCCGCGCTCAGCGCCAGCACCGAGCCGACTGAAAGATCGATGCCCGCGATGATCAGCACGAAGGTCATGCCGACCGCCATCACGGCCAGCGCGGGAATTTCATTCGCGATGGAGACGAAGGTCTCGCGCGTCAGGAAGTATTCGCTCAGCGAACCGAAGAGCGCGACCATGCCCACGAGCACGACCGTCAGGCCCAGGTAGGTGCCGAGCTGGCCCTTGAGTGCGGAGGGCGAGGCCGGCGGGTTTTGTTTGGTGGAGGCTTCGGCGTTCATTGTGTGTCGGCGGTGACCGGGGTCGAATCGGAAACGGGAGATACCGTCGGCGGGCTGGCGGCGCGTCCTGTCGCGTCGCTGAATGCTGCGGCCAGCAGCGATTGTTCGGTCCACTCGCCGCGCTCGAACACCGCGACCAGCCGGCCGGCGCTCATCACGCCGATGCGGTCGCACATGGCCATCAGTTCGCGCAGGTCGCTCGACACCATCAGCAGCGCCTTGCCGGCGTCGGTCATGCGGTCGAGTTCGGCGTACAGGTCGGCGCGCGCGCCCACGTCCACGCCGCGCGTGGGTTCGTCGAGCAGCAGCACCTTGCATTCGCGGTGCAACCAGCGCGCGAACACCACCTTCTGCTGGTTGCCGCCGCTGAGCGTGGCAACCGGTTGTTCGATGCTGCGTGAACGGATGCGCAGCAGTTCCACCAGCTTCTGCGCAATGCTGCGCTCTTTGGCGCGCTGCAGCCAGCCGGCGTGCGAGATAGCGCCCAGGTCGCTCAGCGTGGCGTTGACGCGGATCGATTGCGTCAGCAGCAGGCCCTGCGACTTGCGGTCTTCGGTGACGAGGCCGATGCCCGCGCGGATGGCCTGCATCGGCGAGCGCCAGCCCTTGCGCGCGTGCTTCGTGGGCTGGCCGTTTTCATAAAGGGTGATCTCGCCGCGGTCGGCGCGGTCGGCGCCGAACAGCAGCCGCACCAGTTCGGTCCGGCCCGAGCCGACCAGCCCGGCCAGGCCCATGACTTCGCCCGCGCGCAGGTCGATGTCGACGTCGCGCACGACCTGCGCCCGGCCAATGCCGCGCGCACTCAGCAACACGGGGCCGGCCACGCGGCGGTCGCGGCCCTCGTGCTCGTGCACCGCACGGCCGACCATGCGCTGCACCAGTTCGGATTCGCGCACGCCGGCCATGGCGCGTACGTCCACCAGCCGGCCGTCGCGCAGCACCGCCACGCGGTCGGCGATGCGCTGCAGTTCCTCGAGGCGGTGCGACACGTACACGATGGCCACGCCGCGCGCCTTCAGCAGCTCGATCTGCTCGAACAGGTGCGAGGTTTCGCGCGGCGTGAGCATGGCGGTGGGCTCGTCGAGCACCAGCACGCGCGTGTCGTCCTGCAGGTTGCGCGCGATCTCCACCATCTGCTGCTGGCCGATGCCCAGCCGCGCCACGGGCGTGGCCGGGTCGATGTTCTCCATGCCGATCTTGGCGAGCTGGCGCGCGGCCAGCTCGTGCAGCTTGCTGCGGCGGATCCAGCCGGTCTTGTTGGGCAGCCGGTCGAGCAGCAGGTTCTCGGCCACCGACAGCGTGGTGACGAGACCGAGCTCCTGCATGACCATGCGCACGCCCAGCCGCTCGGCGTCGCGGCGCGAGCCAGGCGCAAAGGGCTTGCCGTCGAGCAGCATCTGGCCGCGCGTGGGCTGCACCAGGCCGCAGACGATCTTCGACAGGGTGCTCTTGCCGGCGCCGTTCTCGCCCGTGAGGGCCAGCACTTCGCCGGCGTTGAGCACGAGCGAGACGTCGTCCAGCACCGGCGCCGCATAGTCCTTGCCCATGGCGCTCAGCGAGAGCACGGGCATGGCCGTTGTGAGATTCATGGCGGCGGATGCTGTCAACGTCTGTACTTTCTCTTGCTGTGTGCTTACTTCGAGTCTTTGGTGACCAGCACCACGTCGGTCTTCACTTCGGCGGGCATCTCCGACTGCTTCTTCTTGTCGGCGATGGCCTTCAGCGCGGTCTCGATGCCGAACACGGCCTGCTTGGCAGCGAACTGGTCGGCCGTGGCGAGCACGCGGCCGTCCTTCAGCATCGGCTTGATGGCGCCGATGTTGTCGTAGCCCACCACCAGCACCTTGCCGGTCTTGCCCGCGGCCTTGACCGCAGCCACGGCGCCCAGCGCCATGCTGTCGTTGCCGGCGAGCAGGGCCTTCAGGTCGGGGTGCTCGCGCATCATGCCGGCGGCCACGGTGTTGCCCTTGTCGATTTCCCACTGGCCGGACTGCACGCCCACCACCGTCACGCCGGCGGCCTTCATTGCGTCCTGGTAGCCCAGCGTGCGCTGCTGCGCATTGAAGGTGGTCGACACGCCTTCGATGATGCCGACCTTGTCGCCCGCCTTCAGCTCCTTGGCGAGCGCGTCGCCCACCAGCTTGGCGCCGGCGCGGTTGTCGGGGCCCACGAACGGCACCAGGATGCCCTTTTCCTTCAGTGCGGCACCGTCGAGCTGGTTGTCGATGTTGACCACCAGGATGCCCTTGTCGATGGCCGCATTGATCACCGGCACCAGCGCCTTCGAATCGGCCGGAGCGATGACCAGCGCGTTGATCTTCTGCGCCACCATCTGCTCGACCATCTTGATCTGGGCGGAGGTGTCGGTCTCGTCCTTGATGCCGTTGGCCACCAGCGTGTATTCGGCGGCATGGGCCTTCTGGTGCGCCTTGGCGCCGTCTTCCATGGTGCGGAAGAACTCGTTGGCCAGCGACTTCATGACCAGCGCGACCTTGGGCTTGTCCTGGGCGAGGGCGGGTGTTCCGGCCATGGCGCCCAGCAGCGTGAGTGCGGCGGCGCTTTGCAGGGTACGGCGGGTGAACTTCATGGTGAATGTCTCCTGAGGTGGTTGATCAGAACGGTGCGCCGGTCTTTGCCGGGGGCTCCGATGTTAGCTGAGGGAAACGTTTGCGCAAACGTTTGCCGGTCGGTGCTAACCCTGAGGTTTTGAGCAAGCAAATGCGAGCTCGAAGACCTGCCGGACGGGCCTGCAACCATGCTCGCCTAAAATCGCGGGTTACCCAAGAGGACCTCCCATGAGTTTGCAATGCGGCATCGTCGGCCTGCCCAACGTCGGTAAATCCACCCTTTTCAATGCGTTGACCAAGGCCGGCATCGCGGCGGAAAACTATCCGTTCTGCACCATCGAGCCCAACGTGGGCGTGGTGGAAGTGCCCGACCCCCGTCTCGCGCAACTGAGCGAGATCGTCAAGCCCGAGCGCGTGGTGCCCGCCATTGTCGAGTTCGTCGACATCGCTGGCCTGGTGGCCGGTGCCAGCACCGGCGAAGGCCTGGGCAACAAGTTTCTGGCGCACATCCGCGAGACCGACGCCACCGTCAACGTGGTGCGCTGCTTCGACGACGAGAACGTGATCCACGTGGCCGGCAAGGTCGACCCGATCTCCGACATCGAAGTGATCCAGACCGAACTCTGCCTGGCCGACCTGGCCACGGTCGAGAAGGCGCTGCACCGTCACACCAAGGTGGCCCGTTCCGGCGACAAGGACGCGCAGAAGCTCGTCGGCCTGCTCGAGCGCTGCCAGGCCGCGCTGAACGAGAACACGCCCGTGCGTGCGCTCGACTTCACCAAGGAAGAGCTGCCGCTGGTCAAGAGCTTCACGCTGATCACCGCCAAGCCCGCGATGTTCGTGGGCAACGTGGCGGAAGACGGTTTCGAGAACAACCCGTATCTCGACCGCCTGCGTGATTACGCTGCCAAGCAGGGCGCGCCCGTGGTCGCCATCTGCGCCAAGATCGAAGCCGACCTGGCCGAGATGGACGACGAAGACAAGAAGATGTTCCTCGCCGAGATCGGCCAGGAAGAGCCGGGCCTGAACCGCCTGATCCGCGCGGCCTTCAAGCTGCTGGGCCTGCAAACGTATTTCACCGCCGGCGTGAAGGAAGTGCGCGCCTGGACCATCCACATCGGCGACACCGGCCCGCAGGCGGCCGGCGTGATCCACGGCGACTTCGAGAAGGGCTACATCCGCGCCCAGACCATCGCGTTCGAGGACTACATCGCCTTCAAGGGCGAGCAGGGCGCCAAGGACGCGGGGAAGATGCGTTCTGAAGGCAAGGAATACGTCGTGAAAGATGGCGACGTGATGAACTTCCTGTTCAGCTCCTGACGCCACTCTCCCGAGCGAAATGCTCCGTTGATGAGCCTTCCCAAGATCGTCATCATTGCGGGCCCCAACGGGGCGGGAAAGACTACCTTCGCCCGCGCTTTCCTTCCGCAGGAAGCGCAAATCTCGCGTTTCATCAATGCGGATCTGATCGCCGCCGGGCTGTCACCCTTCGCGCCGGAGGCCGAAGCCATCAAGGCCGGGCGATTGATGCTGGAAGAGATTGCCGAGTGCGTTCGTCGTCGGGAGAGCTTTGCTTTCGAGACCACGTTGTCGGGACTGAGCTATCTGCGCCACATCGGCGCATGGAGGAAGTCTGGCTATCACGTGAGCCTTTTCTTTCTGGCGCTTCCGACGGCAGAATTTGCAGTCGCGCGCGTGGCGGAACGTGTCCGGCAAGGCGGGCATCACATTCCTGAAGATGTGATTCGCCGTCGTTTCGAGGCGGGGCGTCGGAATTTTGACGACCGTTATCGCGCTGCGGTGGATGCCTGGGCGCTGTACGACAACGCTGGCGAAGAGCCAGACCTCATCGAATGGGGAGAAGCACCATGACCCGTGAACAGCTGATGCAAGCAAAGGACAAGGACCTGGCCGCTTCGCTGATCGCGATTCGGCGCGCCGCACGGGAAGCGCGAGAAGCCGCAGTGCGCACCAACACTGCCATCGTGGTGCAACGTGGCCAGAAATCAGTCCGCATCACGGCTGACGAACTGCGCAAGGCCGGGGTGAAGTAGGCGTCGAGCACAGTGCTGGCAGCCGCCGGCCCGCACATCCGGCTGGGTCGCCAAGGCCGGTTTCTTGGGTAGACTGCGCGCGCCCTATTTTTCCTGCAAGGCCCGCCTTCATGCTCACCGTCCACCACCTCAACAACTCGCGCTCGCAGCGTGTGCTCTGGCTGCTCGAAGAACTCGAGCTGCCGTACGAGATCGTCCACTACCAGCGCGATCCGCAAACCAGTCTGGCGCCCGCTTCGCTGCGGGCCATTCATCCGCTGGGCAAGTCGCCGGTGGTAACGACGGATGACGGACTCACGCTTGCGGAATCGGGCGCGATCATCGAGACACTCGTCGAGCGCTACGGCCACGGCCGCCTCGCGCCCGCGGCCGGTTCGCCGGAGGCTCTGCGCTATCGCTACTGGCTGCACTTTGCCGAAGGCACGGCGATGTCGCCGCTGCTGCTCAAGCTGGTGTTCGATCGCATCGAGACGAGCAAGATGCCTTTCTTCGCGAAGCCGATCGCCAAGGCAATCTCGGCCAAGGCGAAGTCGGCGTTCATCAACCCGAACATCGCAAGCCATCTGAACTACATGGAAGCCGAACTCGGCAAGAGCGAATGGTTCGCCGGCGACGAGTTCACGGGCGCGGACATCCAGATGAGCTTCGTGGTCGAAGCTGCGCAGGCGCGCGGCGGGCTCGATGCAAAGCGGCCGAAGCTGATGGCGTACCTGGAGCGCATCCACGCGCGTCCTGCGTACAAGCGCGCGCTCGAACGCGGCGGCCCCTACGCCTTGTTGAGCTGATCAGAAGATCTGCAGCAGCGCCACCGTCATGGTGATGTAGCGCAGGAACTTGCCCACGGCCATGTAGGCAACGCATGGCCAGAACGGCAGCTTGAGCCAACCCGCGACCGCGCACAGCGGGTCGCCCACCAGCGGCAGCCAGCTCAGCAGGCAGGCCTTCGGGCCGAGCCGCTCCAGCCAGCCCAGAACGCGCACATGATGTTTCGAGTGCGAGTATTTGTCGGCCACCTTGTGCGCGCCGTAGCCCATCCACCAGTCGACCGCGCCCCCCAGCGTGTTGCCTATGGTCGCCACCGCGATGGCCGGCCAGAACATGTCGGGGTTGAGCTTGAGCAGCCCGAAGAGAAAGGGCTCGGAGCCCACCGGCAGTAGCGTCGCGGAGACGAACGCCGCCACGAACAAGGTCGAGAGACCGTACTGCGGCAGCGCCAGCAGCGCCATGAGGGAGTCGAGCCAGGCTTGCATAAGGTCGGCGCAGTATAGGCAGCGCGTGCTTCGCAACCCCGCAGGAGAAAGCCCCGGAATGCACCGGTGTTTGTACGGGTACCCAGGGCGCAAATCGTTTCAGTCGCTGAAATGCGGCGTGGCTACAATCGTGCCTCATTTTTCAGCAGCCGAACGCGCACGCTCCTCTTTCCAATGACCTTGCAGATCGGCACCCACACGCTGGAAAACCGCCTGTTCGTCGCGCCCATGGCCGGCGTGACGGACCGGCCCTTCCGCATGCTGTGCCGCGAACTCGGCGCCGGTTATGCGGTCAGCGAGATGGTCACGTCGCGCAAGGAACTCTGGGGCACGCTCAAGACATCGCGCCGCGCGAACCATGATGGCGAACCGGGCCCCATTGCGGTGCAGATTGCCGGCACCGATGCAGCCATGATGGCCGAGGCCACGGTCTACAACATCGAGCGTGGTGCGCAGATCATCGACATCAACATGGGCTGCCCGGCCAAGAAGGTCTGCAACAAGTGGGCGGGTTCTGCGCTGATGCGCGACGAGCCGCTGGCGCTTGAAATCGTGCAGGCCGTGGTCGATGCCGCGCAGCCTTTCGGCGTGCCGGTCACGCTCAAGATGCGCACCGGCTGGAGCCAGGAGCACCGCAATGCGGTGAAGCTCGCGCGCGATTTCGAGTCGGCCGGCGTGCAGATGCTCACGGTGCACGGCCGCACGCGCGAGCAGGGCTACAAGGGCTTTGCCGAGTACGACACCATCGCCGCCGTGAAGGCTGCGGTGCGCGTGCCGGTGGTGGCCAACGGCGACATCCGCTCGCCCGAGAAGGCACGCGACGTGCTTGCGGCCACCGGCGCCGACGCGGTGATGATCGGCCGCGCCGCGCAGGGCCGCCCGTGGATCTTCCGCGAGATCGCGCACTTCCTGGAAACGGGCACGCACCGCGCGCCGCCGCTGGTCGCTGAAGTGCGCCGCTTGCTGCTCGACCATCTCGTGGAGCACTATGCGCTTTACGGCGACTACAGCGGTGTGCGCACGGCGCGCAAGCACATCGGCTGGTATGTGCGCACGCTGCCCGACGGCGAAGCGTTTCGCGCACGCATGAACACCATCGAGGACTGTGCCGAGCAGCTGCGCGCGGTCGGCGACTATTTCGACGGGCTGGCGGACCGCATGGACCGCATGCCCGTGCAGCACTTGGCGGACGAAGAGGCGTCGCCAGGTGAAGAGGAGGCGGCTTGCGCCGTCGATTGAGAAAAAGAGAAGAAGCAATGAGCAAGAAACATATCGAGGACTGCGTGCGCACCAGTCTGGACAGCTACTTTCGCGATCTGCGTGGCACCGAACCCGACGGCATGTACGAGATGCTCGTGCGCGTGGTCGAGAAACCCCTGCTCGACGTCGTGATGACGCGCGCGGAAGGCAATCAATCCAAAGCCGCGCAATGGTTGGGCCTGAATCGCAACACGCTTCGCAAGAAGCTCGTTGAACACAAACTTTTGAAATAACTCCACGGCATATCCAATGGCCCAGACCGCACTCATCTCCGTTTCCGACAAGACCGGCATTCTCGAATTCGCCCAGGCGCTGCATGCGCTGGGCATCAAGCTGCTGTCCACCGGCGGCACCGCCAAGCTGCTGGCCGATGCTGGCCTGCCCGTCACCGAAGTTGCCGACCACACCGGCTTTCCGGAGATGCTCGATGGCCGCGTGAAGACGCTGCACCCGAAGATCCATGGCGGCCTGCTCGCGCGCCGCGACCTGCCCGCGCACGTGGCGGCCATCAAGGAACACGGCATCGACACCATCGACCTGCTGGTGGTCAACCTGTACCCGTTCGAAGCCACCGTGGCCAAGCCCGGCTGCACGCTCGAAGACGCGATCGAGAACATCGACATCGGCGGCCCGGCCATGGTGCGCAGCGCGGCCAAGAACTGGACGGACGTGGGCGTGCTCACCGACGCATCGCAGTACGCAGTGGCGCTTGCCGAGCTGAAGGCCGACGGCAAGCTCAGCGACAAGACCAAGTTCGCGTTCTCGGTCGCCGCGTTCAACCGCATCGCCGACTACGACGGCGCCATCAGCGACTACCTCTCGGCCATCGACTTCGACGCCAGCATCGGCCAGCCCGCGCCCAAGCGCTCGCTGTTCCCCGCGCAAAGCAACGGCCGCTTCGTGAAGGTGCAAGACCTGCGCTACGGCGAGAACCCGCACCAGCAGGCCGCGTTCTACCGCGACCTGTATCCGGCGCCCGGTTCGCTCGTGTCGGCGAAGCAGCTGCAGGGCAAGGAGCTCAGCTACAACAACATCGCCGACGCTGATGCTGCATGGGAATGCGTGAAGAGCTTCGATGTGCCGGCCTGCGTGATCGTGAAGCACGCCAACCCCTGCGGCGTTGCCATCGGCAAGGATGCTGCCGAGGCTTACGGCAAGGCCTTCAAGACCGACCCGACCTCGGCTTTCGGCGGCATCATTGCCTTCAATCGATCGGTCGACGGCGCGACGGCCCAGGAGATCTCCAAGCAGTTCGTCGAAGTGCTGATGGCGCCCGATTACACGCCCGAGGCACTGGAGCTGTTCCAGGCGACCAAGAACCGGCAGAACGTGCGCATTCTCAAGATATCGCTGCCGCCGGGCGGCGCGAGCGACTGGGACAACGGCCGCAATGCGATGGACGTGAAGCGCATCGGCTCAGGCTTGTTGATGCAGACCGCCGACAACCATGAGCTCGCGGCCAGCGACCTCAAGGTGGTCAGCAAGAAGCAGCCCACGCCGCAGCAACTGCAAGACCTGCTCTTCGCATGGAAGGTCGCGAAGTACGTGAAGAGCAACGCGATCGTTTTCTGCGCCAACGGCATGACCATGGGCGTGGGCGCGGGCCAGATGAGCCGCCTCGATTCGGCGCGCATCGCCAGCATCAAGGCCGAGCACGCCGGCCTGTCGCTGAAGGACACCGCCGTCGCCAGCGACGCCTTCTTCCCGTTCCGCGACGGCCTCGACGTGGTGGTCGATGCGGGCGCGAGCTGCGTCATCCAGCCGGGTGGCTCGATGCGCGACCAGGAAGTGATCGATGCCGCCGACGAGCGCGGCGTGGTGATGGTGCTGTCGGGCGTGCGCCACTTCAGGCACTGACGACGCTCCTTCAAGAACACCGCGGAACCGGCTTTGCCGGGCCGCAGGTGTTGCCCCCGGTGGGGGTTGGCTAAGCGACACGAAGTGCGCGAAGCCTGGGGGCGAGCCTATTCTCCGAAGCGGTACTTCAGTTGGAAGGTGATGGCGCCGTACAGCCGGTTCTTGATCGTCGGCACGTAGGCGATGTTGAGGCCCCAGTTCTTGCCTTCGATGGCAGCCACCGGAAGGATGGCCGGGAACCAGTTGCCGTTGCGGTAGTTGGGATAGCCGTCGAAGCCGCCGACCACGGCGCCGAACTTCACGCCGTAGAACTCGACGGGCAACACATACAGGCCCACGTAGTTCGACTGACGGCGATCGCTGTTGCGGAAAGTGCCCGCCGTGAGGCGGTAGGTGTCGTTCAGCGGGTACTCGAAACCCAGCCCCTGGTTGACGTTCTCCAGGCCCTTGCCACTGTCGAAGTGCGCCGAATAGAAACCCGGGTTGATCCAGATGTTCTTCGGATCGAAGGAGGACTGCGCAGTTGCCAGGCCGGGTAGAAGAAGAGCAAGAAGAGGAATGCTCAGCACCGGCAACGTGCGCAGGGGGTTCATGGGCTAGGGCGTCCTGAAGATTTGTCTTGCGGCTTCGATGGTGGCGGCGATGTCGTCGTCGCTGTGGGCTGCGCTCACGAAGCCTGCCTCGTAAAGCGCGGGGGCAATATACACGCCGCGATCGAGCAAACCGTGAAACAGCGCATTGAATTTCGCGTTGTCGGTTGTCATCACGGTGGCATAGTTTTGCGGCAGGTCCTTCATCAGGAAGAAGCCGAACATGCCGCCTTCGCTGTCGGCATTGAAGGGCTGGCCTTCGGCTGCTGCGGCGGCCTTCAGGCCATCGACCAGCGCGCGCGTTTTCTTGCCGAGCGCTTCGTAGAAGCCGGGCTTTGCAATTTCCTTCAGCGTGGCAAGACCACATGCCGTGGCCACCGGATTGCCCGACAGCGTGCCGGCCTGATAGACCGGGCCCAGCGGCGCAAGCTGTTCCATGATCGCTCGCGGCCCGCCG
This sequence comes from Variovorax sp. OV084, assembly GCF_900111625.1. Classification (NCBI taxonomy): domain Bacteria; kingdom Pseudomonadati; phylum Pseudomonadota; class Betaproteobacteria; order Burkholderiales; family Comamonadaceae; genus Variovorax; species Variovorax sp. OV084. The sequence goes on from NZ_FOII01000008.1 coordinate 201,018, forward strand.
AAGGCCGCCAGCGGCATGCCGCCGCCGATGACCTTGCCGAGCACCGTGAGGTCGGGCTTGATGCCCAGCACGCCCTGTGCGCCGTGCAGGCCCACGCGAAAGCCGGTCATCACTTCATCGAAGATCAGCAGGGCGCCGTGCTGCGTGCAAAGCTCGCGGCAGCGCTTGGCGAACTCGGGCGTGGCGCGCACGAAGTTCATGTTGCCGGCAATGGCTTCGATCATCAGGCAGGCGATGTCGCTGCCATGCAGGGCGAAGGCTTCTTCGAGCTGCTGCAGGTTGTTGTACTCGAGCACGATGGTGTGCTGCACTACCTCGGGCGGCACGCCGGCTGAGGTCGGGTTGCCGAAGGTGGCGAGGCCGGAGCCGGCCTTCACCAGCAATGCGTCGGCGTGGCCGTGGTAGCAGCCCTCGAACTTGACGATGCTCTTGCGGCCGGTGGCGCCGCGCGCCAGGCGCAATGCGCTCATCGCGGCTTCGGTGCCGGAACTCACGAGTCGCACCATCTCCATCGACGGCACCAGCGCGAGGATGGCCTCGGCCAGTTCGATCTCGCGCTCGGTCGGCGCGCCGTACGAGAAGCCTTCGAGCACGGCCTTCTGCACCGCCTCGACCACGGCAGGGTGGCCATGGCCCAGGATCATCGGACCCCAGGAGCCGATGTAGTCGATGTAGCGCTTGTCGTTGGCGTCCCAGAAGTAGGCGCCCTGTGCGCGCTGGATGAAGCGGGGCGTGCCGCCCACGGCCTTGAAGGCGCGTACGGGCGAGTTGACGCCCCCGGGGATCACGGCGCGGGCGCGCTCGAAAAGAATGTCGTTGCGGTCGGTCATCAGTGTCGGGTGTCGTGTGGGGGGAGGGCGAAGTCCGGCGCGGCGTCCGGGTCTTCATCGTCTTCGTCGTCCTCGGGCTCGGCCCAGAACAGGCGGTCGGGCAGCACGTGGCCCATGCCGGGGCGAAAGCCCGCGTCGAGGCAGCGGTCCATGTAGGCCAGCGCCTCGGTGGTCGCGGCCACGAGGTCGGTGCCGCTTGCGAGCAGGGCGGCCAGGGCGGCCGACAGGGTGTCGCCGGCGCCGGCGAAGACTGCTTCGAGCCGTTCGTACTTCTCGTTGGCGAGCACCGACTGCGGCGAGGCCAGCACGTTGTCGATGAACTGATCGGGCAGCACCATGCCGGTTACGAGCGTGTAGGGCACGCCGAACTCGCCGGCGGCCTTGGCAATGTCGCGCGCACCGGGCGGACGCTCGCCGTTCCAGTCCGGAAGCAGCCAGCGCCACAGAGTACTGTGGTTTCCAACCAACACCGTCGTTTGAGGCAAAACCAGCTCCCGAAAAGCGTCCAGATAGGGCTCGATCAGGTTCTCGTCCCACCACGAAAGGTTGGGCATGTAGGCCACCACGGGCACCTCGGGATAGTCGGCGGCGGTCTCGGCGATGGTGCTCAGGGCCTCGGGGGTGCCGGCAAAGCCCACCTTGATCAACTGGACTTCCACGTCCTCCAGGATGGCGCGCGCCTGCTCGGCGATGGCCTCCTCGTCGAAGGGAAAGTGGTCGAAAATCTCGGCCGTGTCCCTGGCGTAGGCGCCTGTGACGACGGGCAGGACGTGTGCGCCCACCGACGCCATGGCGAGGGCATCGGCGCCCAGCCCGCCCGCACCGCTGGGGTCGCTGGCGTTGAACACCAGCACGCAGGGAGGATTCAGGTCGCGCTCGGCCAGCTCGCCTTCATCCTGCGAGGGGTCGTTAAGATCGCCCGGTTTGCGGGTTTTGTCTGCTGGAAGTAAGTAGATGGTCATACGCCGGGCGGAATCCCCTGGATGGTGGCATAGGCGCGACGTTTACCGTCTGCCAGTGAGATACGCATAGATACACTCGTTGCATTTAATGAACAAGGACTTTAAGCTCCGATGAATACGAAAACTTGGATGTGCCTGATTTGTGGGTGGATCTATGACGAAGCGGTTGGTGTACCGGAAGACGGCATCGCGGCAGGCACGGCCTGGGCCGATGTGCCGATGAACTGGACCTGTCCTGAGTGCGGTGCGCGCAAGGAAGACTTCGAAATGGTTGAAATCTGAAAGCATGGCATAGATAGAGCTACGCGGTCTGCGTCGATGTTCGGCGCGGCGGGCTTCCAAGTCTCATGAGCAGGAGCGTTTGCAATGGGCCCGAATGGATCAGGTTACAAGGTGCTTGTCATTGACGACAGCAATACCATCCGGCGCAGTGCCGAGATTTTTCTGAAGCAGGGTGGGCACGAGGTTCTTCTTGCGGAGGACGGCTTCGACGCGCTCTCCAAGGTTAACGACCACAAGCCGCATCTGATTTTCTGCGACATCCTGATGCCGCGACTCGACGGCTACCAGACGTGCGCCATCATCAAGCGCAACGCCCATTTTTCCAACGTTCCAGTCGTCATGCTGTCTTCGAAAGACGGTGTATTCGACAAGGCCCGCGGCCGTATGGTCGGATCGCAAGACTACCTGACCAAGCCTTTCACCAAAGACCAGCTGCTGCAGGCCGTGCAGCAGTTTGGCATCGTTCAACAGGAAGTGCAGTAATGCCTATTCGCAAAATCCTCGTCGTCGACGACTCCAAGACGGAACTGGTGTTCCTGACCGACCTCCTCCAGAAGAACGGCTTTGCCGTCAAGACGGCTGAAAACGCCGACGACGCCATGCGCCGCCTGGAAGAAGACCACCCCGACCTGATCCTCATGGACGTCGTGATGCCCGGCCAGAACGGCTTCCAGCTCACGCGCGCCATTGCCCGCGACCCGAAGTACGCGGCCATCCCGATCATCCTGTGCACCAGCAAGAACCAGGAAACCGACCGCGTCTGGGGCATGCGCCAGGGCGCACGCGACTACATCGTGAAGCCGGTCAACGCAGCCGACCTGATGTCCAAGATCAGCGCGCTGAACTGAGCGAAAGCCTGCCGAGTCCATGGCGAATCGCGATGCTCTGAGAGCCTTCCAGTCCCGGCTGGCGAGCCGCCTGCAGGCCGCTCGCACGACGGGCGTGGCTGCCACGTGGCTGGCGGTCGAGGCGGGCGAGGGCAAATACCTCTTTCCGCTGGGACACGCCGGCGAAATCTTTCCCTGGACGCCGCCACAGCCCGTGCCCTACACGGAGCCGTGGTTCCTCGGCGTTGCCAACCTGCGCGGCGGCCTCTATGGCGTCGTGCAGCTGTCGGCATTCGCCTCCGGCGTCCCGGTCGCGCTGGCCGCCACCGAGGCGGCGCGCATCCAGTCGCGGCTCGTTGCTTTCAACGAGCTGCTCGAAGTCAACTGCGCATTGCTGGTCGATCGACTGGCGGGGTTGCGGGGGGCGGAGGCCTTCACGGCGTCCGAGCCTCCTGGCGCAGAAGCACCTGCCTGGCATGGGCATCTGTTTACCGATGCAGCGGGGGAGCGCTGGCAGGAAGTCAACCTGCAAGCGCTTTCGCAGCAACCCCAGTTTTTGAGTATTGGTGCGTAGTGCTCCCGCACGCCGTACCGGAAACCACCTGAAGGACCGACCGTGAGCTCGATCGCCGACAAGTTCAAGAAATTACTGCCCGTGAACAACGGGAACGACAAGGCCCGCGTCGATGGCTCCGGTTCCACGATATCGCTTGACGATGTCGATACCGTCCAGGTTCCGGACGAGAAAACCGTGCGCCTCGCCAGGAAAGGTGCCGTGACCACGGACACCAGCTTCGGCGAGCTCGACCTGCCGGGCGGCGGCGGCGACGCCGCCAACGAGCCGGGCGCCACGGTTGCCGAAGCGGCGCCCGACACCACCGGCGGCCGCGCGGGCTCCAACCCGGCGAGGCAGCAGCGGATCCTGGCCATCCTGCTGGCCGTCGTGGTGCTGTTGCTGCTGCTGGTTGCCGGCTCCGCCATTCTTCGCGCGGAACGCCTGGCGCAGCAGGTGGCGGCCACCGGCCAGTCGCTGATGCAGTCGCAGCGTCTTGCCAAGTCGATCTCGCAGGCCCTCGTCGGCAGCGCCTCGGCGTTCGTCGAAGTGAAGGACAGCGCCGACGACCTCTCGCGCCGCGTGCAGGGCCTGACCAACGGCGACGACTCGTTGCGCCTGGAGCGCGTGGGCAACCAGTACGACGAGGAGATGAACAAGATCAATCCTCTCGTCACCCGCGCCGACGCCAGCGCCAAGGCCGTGCTGGCCCAGCGCCAGATCCTGACGCAGGTGGGTGCCGCTCTGCGCGACATCAACCAGCAGTCGTCCACGCTGCTCGAAATGACGGAAACCGTCGCGTCGCTGAAGATGCAGCAGAACGCCACGCTGCCTGAAATCTCGGCCGCCGGCCAGCTCGTGATGCTGACGCAGCGCATCGGCAAGTCGACCAACGAGTTCTTCACGGTCGAGGGCGTGAACCCCGACGCCGTGTTCCTGCTGGGCAAGGACCTGAACACCTTCCAGGAAACCACCCGCGGCCTGCTCGACGGCAACGCGCAGCAGCGCTTCCCCGGCTCGAAAGACCCGCAGACCCGCCAGCAGCTCGAAGCCATCCTGAAGACCTACGAGCAGATGCGCACACAGGCTTCGGCCATTCTGGGCAACCTGCAGGGCCTGGTGGCGGCGCGTGAAGCGCAGGCTTCCATCCTGACCGACAGTGAGCCGCTGCGTAAGTCGCTCGGCGACCTGCAGGAAAAGCTCTCCGCACGCACCGGTCTGGGCGCCGGCACCATCGTGCTGCTGTTCGTGCTGTCGCTGGCCGCTCTGGCACTCGCTGGCGCCATCGGTTTCGTGCAGGTGCGCGAAGGCCGTGAACGTGCCGCCGTCGCCGAACGCGAACGTCTGGCTGCCGAACAGGCTTCCGACGAAGCCGGCCGCGTGAACAACGCCAATCAGGCCGCCATTCTTCGGCTGATGAACGAACTGCAGACAGTGGCCGAAGGCGACCTGACCCAGGAAGCAACCGTGACCGAGGACATTACCGGCGCCATCGCCGACTCGGTGAACTACACGGTGGAAGAACTGCGACTGCTGGTGGGCAACGTGCAGAACACGGCTACCCGCGTGGCGCAGACGACGTCGCAGGTGGAAAGCACCTCGACCGAGCTGCTGGCCGCCTCGACCGAACAGCTGCGCGAAATTCGCGAAACCGGCCAGTCGGTGCTGACCATGGCCGAGCGAATCAACGGCGTGTCTACCCAGGCGCAAGAGTCCGCCACGGTGGCGCGCCAGTCGCTGCAGGCTGCATCCTCGGGTCTGCAGGCCGTGCAGAACGCCATCGGCGGTATGAACTCCATCCGCGACCAGATCCAGGAAACCTCCAAGCGGATCAAGCGCCTGGGCGAATCCTCGCAGGAGATTGGCGAAATCACCGAGCTGATCTCGGACATTACCGAACAGACGAACGTGCTGGCCCTGAACGCCGCCATCCAGGCCGCATCGGCCGGTGAAGCCGGACGAGGCTTCTCGGTGGTGGCGGAAGAAGTTCAGCGACTGGCCGAACGCTCCGCAGACGCCACGCGCCAGATCTCGGCGCTGGTGAAGGCGATTCAGACCGACACGCAGGATGCCGTGGGCGCCATGGAGCGCTCCACGCAGGGTGTGGTCGAAGGGGCCAAGCTGTCCGACAACGCGGGTACCGCGCTGTCCGAGATCGACCGCGTGTCGCGCCGACTCGCTGACCTGATTGAGCAGATTTCGCAATCCGCCTCCCGCGAAGCCGATTCGGCCAACGTGGTGGCCGCGAACATCCAGCACATTTTTGCCGTGACGGAACAGACCGGAGAAGGTACGCGCACCACCGCCCAGCAGGTGCGCGAACTGTCGCAGATGGCCGAAGAACTGCGTCGTTCGGTGGCTCGTTTCAAGATTGCCTGACCCACAAGATAGATAAGAACGGCGAGCACCCAACGTGTCGATTCAAACCCCTGCCACGGCCCCCCTCGCCGGCAATGTGCCGGCCACCGAAGACCTCGGGCCGCTGGCCTGGGTGCTGGGAGAAATCCAGAAATCCCTCGACGGTGTAGGCAAGTCGCTGCGGCGCTTCGTGCGCGACGTGGACGCTGCAGCCGAGCCCGAGGCCGGCCCGCTGCAGATGGCCCGCCAGCAACTGCACCAGGCCGTTGGCGCGCTCCAGATGGTGGGGCATTCCTCGCCCGCGCTGGTGCTCGGCGCCATCGAGTTCGCGGTGCAGGGCTTCATTGCCGAACCGCAGCGCTGCACCGATGCCGCGGTGGTCAAGATCGAGCGTGCCGGCTTCGCCGTCACCGATTTCCTCAACGCCCTGCTGGCCGGCAAGCCCGTGTCGTCGGTGGCGCTGTTTCCCCAGTACCGCGACGTGCTGGAGCTCGTCGGCAACGAGCGCGTTCACCCGGCCGACCTGTGGAGCACCGCCTGGCGCTGGGTCGAGGTCAAGCCCGCGCTGACGCAGGCCGCCATCGCCTATGACCCGGCCGTGCGCTCGAAGCTCGACCGCGAAGTGCTGCAACTGGTCAAGACCGGCGACGTGCAGGCCGCCCGGCGGTTGCATGCGCTGTGCCTGGGGCTCGGCCGCGGCGCTCTGCTGCCCCGCGTCGCCAGCTTCTGGACCCTGGCCGCCGGCTTCTTCGAAGCCCTGGCCACCGGGCTGATCACGCCCGATTCCTACGTCAAGCGCGCCGCCTCGCGCGTGCTGCTGCAGTACGCCACGCTCGCGCGCGGCGACAGCCTCGTGTCCGACCGTCTCGGGCAAGACCTGCTGTTCTTCTGCGCGCAGGCCGTGCCCACCGCCAGCGACGACGCCGCCACGCTGCGCACCGTGCGCAGCGCCTGGGGCATCGCCGGCGAACAGCGCATCGACTACACCGTCGAGCAGTTCGGCCGCTTCGATCCGCTGGTGCTGCAACAAGCGCGCAAGCGTATCGAGACCGCCAAGGAAATGTGGTCGGGCCTCTCGGGCGGCGACATCACCCGCACGCGCCAGGTGGCCGACACCTTCGCGCAGCTCGGCGAATCGCTGCAGAAGCTGCACCCGCCGAGCCTGCCGATGGTGCAGGCGCTGACCCATTCGGTCGAAGCCTCCGTGCGCTCCGGCCAGGCCCCGGGCACCGAACTCGCGATGGAAGTCGCCACCTCGGTGCTCTACCTGGAAGCCGCGCTCGAAGACCTCGACCCGAGCGATCCGCAGCTCACCTCGCGCACCCTGCAGCTGGCGGGCCGCATCGAACGCGTGCGCGCGGGCGGCCATTCCGAGCCGCTCGAGCCGTGGATGGAAGACCTCTACCGCCGCGTGAGCGACCGCCAGACCATGGGCACCGTGGTCGACGAGCTGCGCAGCCACCTGAGCGAACTCGAAAAATCGCTCGACCAGTATTTCCGCCGCCCGGCCGAAAAGGGCCTGTTGCGCACAGTGCCGACGCAGCTCCTGCAGATGCGTGGTGTGTTCTCCGTGCTCGGCCTCGACCAGGCCGCGCTCACCGTTCAGCGCATGCGCGATGACGTCGAGGCGATGCTCGTCAGCACCTCGCCGGCCGAAGAAATGGCCGGCTTCGACGCGCTGGGCAACAACCTCGGCGCGCTCGGTTTCCTGATCGACATGCTGGGCTACCAGCCCGCGCTGGCCAAGCGCCTGTTCGTGTTCGACGCCGACGCCGGCGAACTCAAGCCGCTGATGGGCCGCCAGGCCACCGACAGCACTGCTGCCGACGGCACCGCTCCGAGCCCGGCTCCGGTCGCCCAGGCCGTGCTCAGCATCGAGGAAGTCGACGCACAGATCGCCTCGAAGCTCGCCGCGCTCGCCACGCCCAACCGCAAGGCCAAGGTTTCGCCGATCGAGGAATTCAGCGGCAAGGCCGACAGCTGGACGAACAAGATCTCCGGTCCGTCCGCGCTGCCCGACACCGAAGTCACCGAGCTCGAAGAAGACGACCTGCAGAACATCTTCCTCGACGAAGCCCGCGAGGTGGTGCAGAACGGCCTGGCCGCCATCGCCGAACTCGCCAGCTACCCGGACGACACCGAAGAACTCACGATCCTGCGTCGTGCCTTCCACACGCTCAAGGGCAGTTCGCGCATGGTCGGCCTCACCGACTTCGGCGACGCCGCCTGGTCGCTCGAACAGGTGCTCAACACCTGGCTGGCCGACCAGCGCGCCGCCACGCCGGAACTGCTGTCGGCCACCGAACGCACGATGAAGGACTTCAGCCAGTGGGTCGAGGCCATTGCCTCGGGCTCCGCGCATGGCTGGCAGTCGGCACCGTTCAGCCGCGTGGCCAACGCGCTGCTGGCCGGCGAGCCCGTGCCCCCGCCGGTGCGCGTGGCCGATGCGGAGGCCCTGGCGGTCGCCGCGCGCCACATCGCCGCTGAAGCGCCTCATTCCGCGCCCGCACCGCTCGAGGTTGCGGCGCCAGTGGCGGCGCAGCTGCCGCCCCTGCAATTGCCCGATCTGCCGGACCTGTCGCTTACCTCGGAAGCTCCCGCACCAACACTGGCTGCGGCGCCCGAGGTGCCGTTCGAAACCGTGGCATGGCAGGAGCCCGAGAAGGTAGCCACGCCCGAGCCCGACGACGATTTCGCATCGACCGACTTCATCGATTTCGAAGCGAAGCAGACCACCGAGCCTGCAGCGCTGGAAGCCTTGCCGAGCGGCGAGGAGTTCGATTTCCTGGCGCCCCCCGCGAAGACGCCTGCCGCCGCCGAGCCGGAGCCGGCAGAGCCCGCTCCAGTCATCGAATCGATCGAAGCCACCGTGCCGACCACGGCCGGCCTGCCCGACCTGGACTGGGAGCCCGAGCCGCTGCCCGTGCAGGCTGCTGCCGTTGTTGCAGCCGAGCCCGAAGTCATCGAAGCCGCGGCGCTGCCGCTGCACGAAGAAGAACCGGAAGAACCGGTCGCCGCACCCGAGCCGCAACCAGTGGCCGAAGCAGAGCCGGAGCCCGAGCCCGAACTGCCCGCCCTGGCGGTTGCCGAAGAAGTGCTCGTGCCCATCTTCGAAGCACCCCCGGTGCCCGAAGAACCGCAGATCCTCGTTGCCGACAAGGAAACAGAAGCAGAAGCGCCCGAACCTGTCGTGGCCGCTGCGCCAGCTGCGCAGCAGGAAAGCGCCGAAGACCAGGTCAAGGTCATCGGCCCGCTGCGCATCGGCATCCAGCTCTACAACGTCTACCTCAACGAGGCCGACGAATGGTCGCGCCAGCTCGCCACCGACGTCGGCGAATGGGCGCTCGAATCGCACGAACGCCTGCCCGACTCGACCGTTGCGCTAGCCCACTCGCTGGCCGGCAGCTCGGCCACGGTCGGCTTCCACAGCCTGTCGGGCATGGCCCGCCTGTTCGAAGCCGCGCTGCAGCATCTGCAGATGCAGGGCAGCGGCACGCGTGAGCAGGGCATGGTGCTGGTGGCCGCGGCCGACGAGCTGCGCCGCCTGCTGCACCAGTTCGCCGTCGGCTTCCTGCGCGATCCGGCCGAAGGCACGCTGCAGGCGCTGCGCGACATCGCCAATTCGCCGATGCCGACCGAAGTTGCCATGCGCGCCGAAGTCCGGCCGCTGCAGCAGGTGGTGGTCAGCGATTCCGTCGCCGACGTGGCGCTGGACGATTCCGAAGACGCCATCGACCTGGCCGACGCGGTCGACGTCGACCTGTTCCCGATCTTCGAGGAAGAGGCTGCCGAACTGCTGCCCCAGCTCGGCGAGGCGTTGCGCCAGTGGGCGCATCACCCCGACGACAGCGCGCCGCGCGCCTCGGTGCTGCGCACGCTGCACACGCTCAAAGGCAGCGCACGACTGGCCGGCGCCATGCGCCTTGGCGAGCGCGCGCACCGCATGGAGTCCGAGATCGAAGTCCTGGGCTCCCAGGGCGCGGAACGGGCCGACATCGAAAAGCTGCTGACGCGCCTCGACGCCCTGCAGGCCACCTTCGACGCGCTGCGCGCGGCCGACGATGCCACGCAGGTCGAGCTGGCCCAGATCGTGGCCGCGGCCACCGCGACCGCATCCGCCGCCCAGCTGCTGCAGGTGGCGCCCGAGGCCGGCGTGCCGGCGAACGACGAAACCGCCGCCCCCGTGGCGAGCCTGGAAGACGAAGAATCCGTCGCTGCCGCACCGGCCGCACCCACGACGCTGCAACCGCGCCCTGCGCCCGCACTGCTCACGCCCCTGCGTGCCGCAACGGGCCAGGCCGTACGCATCCGCACCCAGCTGCTCGACCGCCTGGTCGCGCAGACCGGCGAGGTCATCATCACGCGTTCGCGCCTGGAGGCCGAACTGGGCCAGCTGCGCGGCTCGCTGTCCGACCTCACGGGCAATCTGGACCGCCTGCGCCAGCAACTGCGCGACATCGAAGTGCAGGCCGAAAGCCAGATGCAGTCCCGCCTGGCGCAAGCCAAGGACTCGCAACAGGGCTTCGACCCGCTGGAGTTCGACCGCTTCACCCGCGTGCAGGAACTCACGCGCATGATGGCCGAGTCGGTGAACGACGTGGCCACCGTGCAGCGCACGCTGCAAAAGACGGTGCAGGCGACGGAAGACGACCTCAGCGTGCAGGCACGCCAGACGCGCGAACTGCAGCGCGGCCTGCTGCGCACGCGCATGGTGGAGTTCGAAGGCATCTCCGACCGCCTCTACCGCGTGGTGCGCCAGGCCTCGAAGGACACCGGCAAGCAGGTGCGCCTGGACATCGTCGGCGGCTCCATCGAAATGGACCGCGGCGTGCTGGACCGCATGACGCCCGCCTTCGAGCACTTGCTGCGCAACTGCGTGGCCCACGGCATCGAGGATTCGGCCGTGCGCGAGAAGGCCGGCAAGGATGCCAGCGGCCTGATCGTCATCGACCTGCACCATGAGGGCAACGACGTCTCGGTGAGCTTCCGCGACGACGGCGCCGGCCTCGACAACAAGCGCATCGCCGAGCGCGCCCGCGCTCTCGGCCTGCTCGGCCACGACCAGGAACTGTCGGCCGAAGAAGCCACCGAGCTGATCTTCAAGCCCGGCTTCTCGACGGCGGGCCAGGTCTCCGAACTGGCCGGCCGCGGCATCGGCATGGACGTGGTGCGCGCGCAGATCGCGGCGCTCGGCGGCCGCATCGAAACGCACAGCAACCCGGGCCAGGGCACCACCTTCAAGCTGGTGCTGCCGCTGACCACCGCCGTGACGCACGTGGTGATGCTGCGCGCGGGCGAGGTGTCGATCGGCGTGCCGTCGAACCTGGTGGAACTGGTACAGCGCGTGGGCGGAACCGACCTCGAGGCCGCCTACCTGCACAACAGCCATCCCTTCGGCCACGAACAGGTGCCGTTCTACTGGGCCGGCGCGCTGCTGCAGGCCTCGACCCGCAGCGAGCATGCGGGCGCCAAGAACAACACGATCGTGGTCGTGCGAAGCGCCGCGCAGCGCGTGGCCCTGCACGTGGACGAAGTGCTGGGCAACCAGGAAGTCGTGGTCAAGAACCTCGGCCCGCAGCTCGCGCGGCTGCCCGGCCTGGCCGGCATCTCGGTGCTGGCATCGGGCGCGGTGGCGCTGATCTACAACCCGGTGGCGCTGGCCGCGGTGCACGGCGAACAGGCGCGCGAGCGCCAGGCCGCCGCGCTGGTGGCGCCGGCGCATGCCGCATCGGCTACGGCCGGGCAGGGCGCGCCGCAGGAGCCGTTGCCGGTGCTGGCCCCGGTGGCACCGCAGATTCCGCTGGTGCTGGTGGTGGACGACTCCATCACCGTGCGCCGCGTCACGCAGCGTCTGCTGCAGCGCGAAGGCTATCGCGTGTCGCTCGCGGCCGACGGCCTGCAGGCGCTCGAACGGCTACAGCAGGAACGCCCGGCGGTGGTGCTGTCGGACATCGAGATGCCGCGCATGGACGGCTTCGACCTGGCCCGCAACATCCGCGCCGACGCCGCGCTGGCCGGGCTGCCGATCATCATGATCACCTCGCGCATCGCCGAGAAGCACCGCGACTACGCGCGCACGCTGGGCGTGAACCACTACCTCGGCAAGCCGTACTCGGAAGAGGAACTGCTGCGCCTGGTGCGTGCGTACACGAGCGAGTCGACGACGCTGGCTGCCGCCGCCTGACGCGCGGTTTTCAGGCAGCGATAAAGAAAAGGGCCTTCGGGCCCTTTTCTTTTTCTATTTCTGCAGCGCCTTCGCCCGCGCCACTCCGTAGCGCTGCAGCGTCTTCTCGCGCGCCTCGGCATGGTCCACCACCGGCTTCGGGTACGTCTCGCCGAGCTTGATGCCCGCCGCCTCCAGCTCTACCGGCGACGCCATCCACGGCGCATGGATCGCCGCATTCGACAGCCCCGCCAGCTGCGGCAGGTAGCGGCGGATGAACTTGCCCTCGGGGTCGAAGCGCTCGCTCTGCGTCACCGGGTTGAAGATGCGGAAGTAGGGCTGAGCGTCGCAGCCGCTCGAACTGGCCCACTGCCAGCCGCCGTTGTTCGAGGCCAGCTCGAAGTCGTTCAGGTGCAGCGCGAAGTAGGCCTCGCCGCGCCGCCAGTCCAGCCCCAGGTCTTTGCACAGGAAGCTCGCCACCACCATGCGCAGGCGGTTGTGCATGTAGCCGCTCTGGTTGATCTGCAGCATGGCCGCGTCCACCAGCGGGTAGCCGGTGCGGCCCTGGCACCAGGCGTCGAACAGCTGGTCGGCGTGCTTGCCGTGGTGCCAGGTGATCTTGTCGTACTCGGGCCGGAAGCTCTTCGACTCGCCGCCCCGGTGCACGTGCGGAAAGTGAACCAGGATCTGGAAGTAGAACTCGCGCCAGATCAGCTCGCTCAGCCAGGTCGTCGCCCCGGCGTTGCCCTGCAGCGAGAGCTGGTGCGCCAGGCTGGCCATCTGCCGGATCGACACCGTGCCGAAACGCAGGTGCACGCCCATGTAGCTGGGCCCCCGCACCGCCGGAAAGTCGCGCGCCTCGTGGTAGCGGTCGATGCGCTCGAAGAAATCCTCGAACAGCAGGCCCGCGCCGCGCGTGCCCGTGGGAATTTCCAGCGCCGAGAGGTTGCTCTTCTCGAAGCCGATCTCCCGCAGCGTCGGCACCGGCTCCCCGTAGGCCTGTGGCGAGGGCGCCAGCGCGTCGGCGTGGCTGCGCACCGGGTACGACTTGAGGAAGAACGCATCGACCTTCGCCAGCCAGGCCCGCTTGTAGGGCGTGAACACCGTGTAAGGCTGGTCGGTCTTGGTCATGACCTCGTCGCGGTCGAAGACGGTGGAGTCTTTGTAGGTGTGGAAGGCCACGCCGGCATTGGCCAGCGCGCCGAACACCTTGGCGTCGCGCTCCAGCGCGTCGGGTTCGTCGTCGCGGTTGGCAAATACCGCCTGCACGCCGAGCTCGCGCGCCAGCGCCGGAATTTCCTGCACCGCCGCGGCATGCCGCACGATCAGCCCGCCGCCCAGCGCGCGCAGCTCGGCCTCGAGCTCCACCAGCGATTCGCGGATGAATTCGACCCGGCGGTCGACCGTGGGCAGGGTGTCGAGGATGGCCTTGTCGAACACGAAAACGCAGACCACCTGGCGGCAGGCCCGCAGCGCGCGATACAGGGCTGCGTTGTCGTCCACCCGGAGGTCCCGACGGAACCACATGAGCCCTTTGGGATAGGTCTTGTCAACGGCCAGTAAAATCGGAGGCATATGGCCGCCGATTCTGCCCCGATGAACCTTACGCATCACTTTTTGATAGCGATGCCCGGGATGGAAGACAAAACTTTCAACCGCAGCGTCGTGTACCTCTGCGAACACAGCGAGCGCGGTGCGCTCGGCCTGGTAATCAACAAACCCAGCGACATCAACCTGAGGGTGCTGTTCGAGAAGATCGAGCTCCACCTGGCGCGCCCCGAGCTGGGCGAAGCTCCCGTCTTCCAGGGCGGCCCGGTGCAGACCGAACGCGGCTTCGTGCTGCACGAGCCGGTCTTCACCCAGGCCGAGAAGCCCGAGGAATCGGTCTACGCCTCGACCATGACCATCCCCGGCGGGCTCGAAATGACCACCTCCAAGGACGTGCTGGAGGCCCTGGCCACCGGCGCGGGCCCGCGCAAGGTGCTGGTTTCGCTGGGCTATGCGGCCTGGGGCGAAGGCCAGCTCGAATCGGAACTGGCCGAGAACAGCTGGCTCACCGTGGGCGCTGATCCGGCCGTGATCTTCGACACCCCGATCGAGCAGCGCTACGACAGGGCGTTGCTGCTGCTGGGCCTCGAAGCGTGGAAATTGTCGCCAGACGCCGGACACGCATGAGCGCAGCCGCCATGCCAGACGCTCCCGCTCCTACTGCTTCTTCTTCCGTTCCCGCTGCTGCCGTTCCCGTCCCAGCCCATTTCCAGACCTTCCTGGCCTTCGATTTCGGCCTGAAGCGCACGGGCGTGGCCAGCGGCAACCGGCTGCTGCAGACGGCCACCCCGCAGCCCACCATCAAGGCCGAGGGCGACGCCCGCTTCGCGCAGGTCGAGGCGCGCATCAAGGAATGGCAGCCCGACGCGCTGGTGATCGGCGTGCCCTACCACCCCGACGGCGCCCCGCACGAGAACACCCGCCGCGCGCAGAAGTTCGCGCGCCAGCTGCGCGGCCGTTTCAACCTCCAGGTGTTCGAGGTCGACGAGCGCTACAGCACCACCGAGGCGCTGGCCTCCGGCGCGCGCGATGCCGATGCTGCCTCGGCCTGCATCATCCTGGAGCAATTCTTGAGGAGTCTCACGTGAGTTCAATTCCCGATGCCGAAGCGCTCTACACCAAGCTGCTTGCCGGCGTTAAGACGCTGATGCGCCCTGAAACCAGGCTGGTCGGCATCACCTCCGGCGGCGCCTGGCTGGTCGAGCGCCTGCAGAAAGACCTGGGCCTGAGCGGCGCCCCCGGCGTCATCTCGTCGGCCATGCACCGCGATGACTTCGCGCGCCGCGGCCTCTCGGCCAGCGCGCAGACCGTGCTGCCCTTCGACGTGAACGGCACCGACGTGCTGCTGCTCGACGACGTGCTCTACACCGGCCGCACAATCCGCGCGGTGCTCAACGAGCTGTTCGACTTCGGTCGCCCCGCGAGCGTGCGCCTCGCGGTGCTGGTGGACCGGGGCGGACGCGAACTGCCCGTGGCCGCCGACTTCGCCGCCACCACGCTCACGCTGCCGAACACCCAACTGCTTGCCCTGGCCCGCGCCGCAGACGGCGCCTTCAGCCTCAAGGTGGAGGAAAGCAAGTAATGCTCTACAAGCGAAATCCGCAGCTCAACAAGAACGGCGAGTTGATCCACCTGCTGTCGATCGAAGGCCTGCCCAAGGACATCGTCACGCACATCCTCGACACCGCCGCCAACTTCACGAGCGTGAGCGACCGCGAGGTGAAGAAGGTGCCTCTGCTGCGCGGCAAGAGCGTGTTCAACCTGTTCTTCGAGAACAGCACCCGCACCCGCACCACCTTCGAGATCGCGGCCAAGCGCCTCTCGGCCGACGTCATCAACCTCGACATCGCGCGCTCCTCGGCCACCAAGGGCGAATCGCTGCTCGACACCATCGCCAACCTGAGCGCGATGGCCGCCGACCTGTTCGTGGTGCGCCACAGCGAGTCGGGCGCGCCGTACCTGATCGCGCAGCACGTGGCGCCGCACGTGCACGTGGTGAACGCCGGCGACGGCCGCCACGCGCACCCGACGCAGGGGTTGCTCGACATGTACACGATCCGCCACTACAAGAAAGACTTCTCGAACCTCACGGTCGCCATCGTCGGCGACGTGCTGCACTCGCGCGTGGCGCGCTCCGACATCCATGCGCTCACCACGCTGGGCTGCGCCGAAGTGCGCGTGGTGGGCCCGAAGACGCTGGTGCCGAGCGACATGGCCGGCATGGGCGTGCGCGTGTGCCACACGCTCGAAGAGGGCATCAAGGACTGCGACGTCGTCATCATGCTGCGCCTGCAGAACGAGCGCATGAGCGGCGCGCTGCTGCCGTCGTCGCAGGAGTTCTTCAAGACCTTCGGCCTCACGCCCGAGAAGCTGCAGCTCGCCAAGCCGGACGCCATTGTGATGCACCCGGGCCCGATCAACCGCGGCGTGGAGATCGACTCCGCCGTGGTCGACGGCAAGCAGAGCGTGATCCTCCCGCAGGTCACTTTCGGCATTGCGGTTCGCATGGCCGTCATGAGCATCGTGGCAGGTAACGAAGCATGAACACACTGATCACCAACGGCCGCGTCGTCGACCCTGCATCGGGCATCGACAAGAAGGCCGACATCGCCATCGCCGACGGCAAGATCGCCGGCATCGGCAGCATCCCCGCCGGTTTCAAGGCCGAGCGCACCATCGATGCCGCGGGCTGCATCGTCGCCCCTGGCCTCGTCGACCTTGCCGCGCGCCTGCGCGAGCCCGGCTACGAACACGAAGGCATGCTCGAAAGCGAAATGGCCGCGGCCATTGCGGGCGGCGTCACCAGTCTCGTGTGCCCGCCCGACACCGACCCCGTGCTCGACGAACCCGGCCTGGTCGAGATGCTCAAGTTCCGCGCCGAGAAGCTGCAGTGCGCTCGCCTGTTTCCGCTCGGCGCGCTCACGCGCAACCTCGCCGGCGGCGTGCTGACCGAGATGGCCGAGCTCACCGAGGCCGGCTGCATCGGCTTCAGCCAGGCCGACGTGCCGCTGGCCGACACGCAAGTGCTGCAGCGCGCGCTGTCGTACGCCAGCACCTTCGGCTACACCGTGTGGCTGCGTCCGCAGGACCGCGACCTCGGCAAGGGCGTTGCGGCCAGCGGCCCGCTCGCCACGCGGCTCGGCCTCGCGGGCGTGCCCGTGTCGGCCGAGACGATCGCCATCTTCACCATCCTCGAGCTGATGAAGGCCACCGGCGCACGCGTGCACCTGTGCCGCATCTCCAGCGCCCGCGGCGTGGCGCTGGTGCGCGAAGCCAAGGCGCAGGGCCTGCCGCTCACCTGCGACGTCAGCATCAACTCGCTGCACCTGGTCGACACCGACATCGGCTACTTCGACAGCCGTGCACGCCTGAACCCGCCGCTGCGCCAGCAAGGCGACCGCGAGGCGCTTTCTGCCGCGCTGGCCGACGGCACCATCGACGCGCTGGTGTCCGACCACACGCCGGTCGAGGCCGACGCCAAGACGCTGCCCTTCGCCGAAAGCGAAGCTGGCGCGACCGGGCTCGAGCTGCTGCTGCCGCTCGCGCTGCAATGGGGCGAGCGCAGCGGCGCGGGTGTGGCACGCGCCATCGAGGTCATCACCTCTGCACCAGCGCGCCTGCTGGCCGCTGAAGACGCGGGCACCGGCATCGGCCGCCTGGTGGAAGGCGGCGTGGCCGACCTGTGCATTGCCGACCCCGGGCTCGAATGGCAGGTGCTGCCCGATGCGCTCAAGAGCCAGGGCAAGCACACGCCGTTCGCCGGCTATCCGATGCAGGGCCGCGCACGGCACACGCTGGTGGCGGGCCGGGTCGTGCACGGCTGACAGACAGAAAGAACGACGCCCCGATGGTTCATTCGTTGAAAGCCTGCTGGCGCCTGCTGCACGCGGTGGGGCATGCGCTGGTCGGCTGGTGGACGATTCGCTTCACCTTTCCCAGCCTCGAGCAGGCAGAGCGCAATGCGCGCGTGCAGGCATGGTCGAGGCGCATGCTCGAGATCATGGGCATCACGCTGAAGGTGCAGGGCACGCCGCCGCCCGAGGGGCCGGTGCTGCTCATTTGCAATCACCTCTCGTGGCTCGACATCACCTGCCTCCATGCGGCACGCCATGTGCGCTTCGTGTCGAAGTCGGACGTCAAGAACTGGCCGCTGATCGGCACGCTTTCCAACGGCTCCGGCACGCTCTACATCGAGCGCGAACGCCGCCGCGACGCACTGCGCGTGGTGCACCACATGACCGAGGCGCTGCGCAACGGCGACCTGATCGGCGTGTTCCCCGAAGGCACGACCAGCGACGGCCGCGGCCTGCTGCCGTTCCACGCCAACCTGCTGCAGGCGGCCATTTCTTCCGGCGCGCCGGTGCTGCCCGCCGCGCTGCGCTTTGCCGATGCCGCCACCGGCGAGACCAGCCAGGCCCCGCGCTACATCGACGACGACAGCCTCGCCGCCTCGCTGTGGAATACGCTGCGCGCGCCGCCGCTGCTGGCCATCGTGCGCTTCGGCGAGCCGCAGGACCCGCACGGCCGCGAGCGCCGCGCCTGGGCGCAGTCGCTGCATGAAGACGTGCAGCAGTTGCGCCGCGAAACACACTGAAGTCAAAAAAAAGCGCTCCTCGAGGGAGCGCTTAACGACGCAGGAATGCGCCGTGAGGAGGAACCGGGAGACCTTCGGCAAATGCTGCCTGCCGAAGACCTTCAAGCCTCCACTTTGACCGTGTGCGCGGCCTGTGCCTGCGGGATAAGGCAGGCCGGGCGCGTGGGTGCTTGCCTACAGTCAGCCCAGCAGGCCGTGCAGGATGTTGGTGACCGGGCTCACGACGTGGTTCACCGTCTGCTCGACCTGGCTGGTGATCGGCGCCACCACTTCGGCCAGGCCCGAGCCGACGGCGTGGCCCGCGCCTTCGACCACGCTGGCCACCGTGTCGACCACCGGCGCCACGACACCCATGGCCCCTGCCAGGATGTCCGTTGCCGGAGCCGCGGCGTGGGAGACCGTGCTGCCCACGGTCTCGACTGCCGGAGCGACTGCGTCGCCCGCCGGCTGCAGGACGTTGGCCACGGCGCCGTCGCCGCCCAGCGCGCCGAGCAGACTGCCGACGAGACCGTCCGCGCCCAGCAGACCGCCGACCAGGCCGTCGCTGCCCAGGAGGTTGCCCACGATGCCGTCCTCGCCGAGAACACCACCGAGCAGGCCGCCACCGCTGCCACTGCCGCTGCCGCCACCGAGCAGGCCGCCGTCGCCGCCGAGCACGCCGCCCAGCAGGCCGTCGTCACCCAGGACGCCACCGAGCAGGCCGCCGTCGCCGCCGAGTACGCCGCCCAGCAAGCCGTCGTCACCCAGGACGCCACCGAGCAGGCCGCCGTCGCCGCCGAGCACGCCACCCAGCAGACCGTCGTCGCCCAGGACACCACCGAGCAGGCCGCCGTCACCGCCGAGTACGCCGCCCAGCAGACCGCCTTCGCCCAGCACGCCACCGAGGAGACCACCATCACCGCCGAGCAGACCGCCCAACAGACCACCGTCACCCAGTACGCCACCGAGCAAGCCGCCGTCACCGCCCAGCAGGCTGCCGAGCGGGCCTTCGGCTCCGAGAAGGCCGTCGTCGGCCAGAACGCCACCCAGCAGCCCATCGTCACCGAGAAGGCCGCCCAGCAGGCCGTTATCGCCCAGCACGCCGCTGAGCAGGCCGCCATCTCCCCCGAGCAAACCGGCCAGGGGTGTCTCGCTCAGCAGGTCGCCGACCACGCCGTCGGGTCCGAGCAGGCTGTCGACCAGCCCGCCTTCGCCAAGCAGGCCGCCGGTGAGGCCTTCGCTGCCCAGCAAGCCGGCGAGCGAGCCGTCGCCGCCGAGCACGCCGCCCAACGGGCCATCGTCGCCGAGGAGGCCGTCAACACCGCCGAGCACGCCGCCAAGCAAGCCACCGTCACCGCCAAGCAGGCCACCCAGCAGACCGTCGTCACCCAGCACGCCACCAAGCAAGCCACCGTCACCGCCGAGCAGACCACCCAGCAGACCGTCGTCACCCAGCACGCCGCCAAGCAGGCCGCCGTCGCCGCCGAGCAAACCGCCCAACAGGCCGTCGTCGCCCAGCACGCCACCGAGCAAGCCACCGTCACCGCCAAGCAGACCGCCCAGCAGGCCGTTATCACCCAGGACGCCACCGAGCAGCCCGCCGTCACCGCCGAGCAGGCCGCCAAGGAGCCCGTCATCGCCAAGCAGTTGCCCGAGCAGACCGTCTTCGCCGAGCACGTTGCCCAGCAGGCTGCCGTCGCCCAGCAGGCCTTCGAGCACCTGCCCGACCACGCCGTCGGTGCCGACCAGTTCGTCCACGAGGCCGTCGATGCCAAGGCCGGTGGTCACGCCGCCGAGCAGGCCTTCGCTGCCGAGCACGTTTTCGAGGATGTTGCTCAACGCATCGGTCAGGTAGTCGACCTGGCCGATCAGCGACCCGACGAGCGCGTCAGTCAAGCCGTCGCCCAGCAGCCCGTCCACCACGGGGGTGAGCACGCCGCCGATGTTGACGGCCAGGTTGTCGACGGTGTTGTCCAGCGGATCGAACGCGTTCGGATCGTCGGGCCTGAACTCGTTGCCCGCGATCGGCGAGAGCACGTCGTCCAGCAGATCCGTGAGGCCGTCGGCCGCGGGCATCAGCGATGCCAATGTGCCGGATGAACTGGCGGCGACGCTTCTGGCCGCGGCGGCGCTGCCACCTCCGAGGCCGAGGACGTTGTCCAGGGAGCCGAGCAGATGGCCGGCGAGGCTGTCGCCTGGATCGAGCAAGTGGTCGGCGTCAGCGTCCGCATCGGCGTCTGCGTCTGCGTCTGCGTCTGCGTCTGCATCCGCGTCGGCATCTGCATCTGCATCGGCGTCGGCGTCGGCGTCGGCGTCTGCGTCTGCGTCTGCGTCTGCGTCGGCATCACCGTCCGCATCCGAGTCGGCATCTGCATCCGCATCTGCGTCGGCATCGCTGTCGCCAACGCCCGGAACGAAGAAAGGAACCGCGCCGCCGTCGCTGCCGCCGCCACCGCTCAGCGCGGCGCCGAGCGCGACAGCACCCAGTGCGCCGAGCGCGAATTCACCCAGCCCGATGCCGCTGCCGGCAGCGGTCTTCTTGCTCACCGCAAGCGCTGCGGCTTCCGCGTCGCTGTCGGGCGAAGTCACTTCCAGGTCGCCCGAGGCCACGTCCACATTCACTTGCTCGAGGCCGCTGGCCAGCTTGGTCGTGCTGATGGTGGCGTCGGTGCCGCCCGTGAAGACGCCGGACAGCGGCGCCTTGTTGGTGGCCGATCCGGGAAAGAGAACGTTGGCGTGGCCGTCCTGCGGAACGATCACGCGGTCGCCGGCCATCAGCGCCTGGCTGCCGTCGACGGGAATCGAGACGCCGTCGCGCATGAGGACCGTGCCGGGCGTGGCGTTCGACAGTGATCCGATGCCGGCCGGCGCCGCGGGCTGAACTGCGGCGGCGGTAGTGCCCATGGGGGCAATCGGCTTCACTGTCGCCTGGGCGATGACCACCGGCGCAGCACCGTTGTCGGCGCCTCCGGCGATCGAAGAAATCGATGCATTGGCATCCGTCATGGCAGTCTCCTCGGTGGTGGGACTTACTGACGGGGCAACTTGCGTGCCGCATTCTCGCGATGCCTCGAGCGCGCAGGCGCCGAATGTGCAAGCTATTGATTCATATGAATTTTTTGCCGAATCGGTGCCGCGATGGAGATCGGCGAAAGCCCTTGGCTGAGCGCTCTTCGGCGCTTGTTACGTAGCGTTGTTACGCGCTGGGGTCGTAACGAGTGCTCGCGCAACGGCAGTCGCCGAAGGCTTCGGCAACGGGTATCTGAACAGGGGGCTTGCTGGTGCTTCGACAGGAATCGCAGGTATGTCAAAAATCCGTATGGATATTGGATTCTTTGGGCTGGAAGAAAAAAGATACCGCCATAAGTACCGATAAATTTCAATGCATGGCTTGGATGCATCGTGCATGAGGACGCTTCGAGCCGATTTTGTCGACGCTGCGGTCGACGGGCCTTCCGAGATCAAGCTGAGCGGTACTGATCTTCGGCGTTCATTTCGAACCGCCGATCTGCGTCAGGAACGCGCGTGTCGCATCAAGCGTGGGCAGAAACTTGATCATGCCGCAGCCACGAGCAGATCGCGGCTGGGTTTTTCAAGAGGCGCAATACGCTGGTACCTGATTCTCCTTCCGACCCGGCCCGAAGCGGCTGGCTAGCGAGGGGGCGGTGGGATCCAGCCCCAGCCACCAGGCATAGTCCCTTGCAAATCGACAGGTTAGCAAGGGGCACATAGAAAGCGGCCTCCCCAAAGAGGCCGCTTTTTATGTTCTTCTGGCAACTTTTCTGGCAATCGCCAGCGGAAACATTGCCAGAGACTGCGCAGCACAGGGCGTCGAACAGGTCAGCGATGCGGTTGATTGCGAGCGAATGAGAAACTTCGCGAGCGACGGCCACAGGCCCGCGCGAGCCCCGTTCAAACGCGCATTTGCAGGGCTTTGTCGCGCAGGCGCATGATGGTCTGACTGCTCGTGTCGAACCTCCTTTGCCACCGCAGCCACGGAGAGGCCCTTTGAGAGCCTTTCGAGGGCGGTGTGGTGTTGATGGGTCAGAGATCGGCGGAATCCAACAGGGCGTGGTTTATTGAGCGCTTACCGACGTGCATGTGCGATCTCGACGATCTTGTTGCTGAGCTCTTGCGTCATGGCATCGGCCTCGGGTGGGTTGCGGTAGCTGTCGCGGGAGAGCCCCACAAGCCTGCAGGCGCGTCGTTCGCTCAGATCGCATTCCCCGATCATGATGGCGACGGCCGCGCGTTTGGCTTGCGGGGCTATCGCTTTACCCCGAAGGCCGTGTTCAGCGCGTGGATGTCCAGGTGCGCTTCGGCCAGCAGCTTCTTGAGTTTGTTGTTCTCGGCTTCGAGCTCACGCAGGCGCCTGGCATCGGGCACGTCCATCCCGCCGTATTTGGCGCACCATTTGTAGAAGGTCGCATCGCTGAAGCCGCCCTTGCGGCACAGATCTTTGATCGGCAAGCCGGACTCGGCTTGCTTGATGAAACCGATGATCTGCTCCTCGGTGTATCTGCTCTTTCTCATGTCCGTCATTCTCCAAGTTGACGGACTTCACTGCCATTACGCTGGTACGGCTAGAAGGGGGCAGGTCAGCCGAGGCCTGAATGATCCGCTGAGGGTGGTTGCGCGGAATGGATATCGGACATGCAAGTCGCAGCGCACCGTAACAATCAATATCAGCCGACGCTGAAGCTCAACCCGTTGTCGAGCCTATTCTCTGGGTACACCAGTTCGAAGCCAACGGACACATCGGCCTTCTCCGCCTCGCGCACTGGATAGAGCAGGATGACGCCGCGTTGCGTATCGAGCAGCGCCGTGGTCGCAGCATTCGGGCTGGTAAGTTCAACTTCCCGTGGACTCTGGCCGGCAAGATAGCCCGCTACTACCCGGTGTGCTGGTTCGCCGATCACCTGGAAGCCGCGTCCCTCGATACGTGCGCGCTCCTTGACGGCAAGCTTTGCAGCTCCCTGCACGGCAAGGGGGCGGCCGAAGGACTTTATGCGTTGCGGGGCGAAGACAAGCCAGCTGACGATGCCATGTGCCTGTTGCTGTAGAAACTCAATCTGCAGTGTGATATCGGCCGGGCGTTGGGGATACTCGTATTCGCTTTCCAGCCAACGGTAGGCTTCCAGAAAGTCGATCAGGGCGTTATTCGGAATCTCGGCAAGCCAAGCATCAGCACGAATTGTTTTGCCGTTGTTGCATGCTCCCCCTAGTTCCTGGCGATCCAGAATAGTTCCGGCGCCAAGCAGCGTGGAGAGCGAGTGTTGATTCGCCTTGACGCCTGCGGGCTTAGAGCAAAGCTGGGTTGGCATTGAGCGCTGCCCGCCGAAGTTCTTGGACACAAGTCGGGCGTGATGCATTTTGTTGGCCGCCGTGGGCGGCAAATTGCCCGTTACGGAGACCAGCGGGGGGATATCGCGCGGCGTGATCCGCTTCTGACCGGGCATGCGCGCATAGCGCTTGATCTCTGCCCGAAAACGCTCCTCCAGACGGCATACCTCCTTGAAGTCAGCCACCAGATCCGTCTGACCTCTCTTGCCTTCCTTCACACCAAGATAAACGCGCACCAGATCCTGATGACCCGCCCGGAAACCGAACCATCGACCCATCTGCATAAGCGTATCGGATGTATTGGTTACTCTGCGGTAGTAGCTCACAGTCAGCCCTTCCACTGTGTAGCCGCGTGACAGCTTGTTGCCACCAATCATTACCTTCCATACGGCGGTTTCGCTGAAATCAGGAGCGGCAGCATTGTCGCTGTTAACTACTATGTGGATGTTCCTGCCTCGCTCGACGCGCTCGATCGTGGCCGAAAGGAAATCCTTAAGCTCCTTGAAGTCGTTTGGTACAAGCTCCTTGGCCTGTGCCTTGATCACTCGGGCATAGTCTTCTTCCCACAACGTTCGCAATTCGCCCAGCCCTTTGGCAGAGGAAAACGCGCAATGTGTCCATAGGGCATCCACACGATGAGCGAGAACGGCATGCTTGCCCTTTGAGTGGGATGTGTGAATCAGCATGGTGTGGTGCCGGATCCCTCTCGCTGGATACCGTGCAGGATCCTTTGAGTGCCGGAAGAGCTTTACAGCTCCTGCCAGGACATAACTGCGCAGCGCCTTTTTCAGATCTTCATCATCGGCGTCAGCAGGGCTCTCTACCCGTCGGATATGCGCGATTTCCGGCAGTGAGAAGTCTTCATGATCGAGATCGCTGTATACGGACTCGGGATCGAAGAAATCCGAGACACCCATGTATCCACTCGGCCGGTCGAGCGACACGATGAAGTCCTTCGGAAAAATGTTGTCGTCATCGGGATCGACTAGCGCGTTTGCATAGGGAGTCGCGGTGTATCCAACATACTGGGCGCGCGGAAGAAGCCCCAGCAAGTCAACGATGCGCTGGTTGGTAGGAGTCCGGCGGGTTGTGACGCCGGCATTCGCAGCGATCACATTGATGCCCGCCTGGTCAGACTCGTCATCGATGATCAGCGCGGGAATATCTGAAAGTCGCGCCTGGAGTTTTTTGAGGTCACCTACGAGATTTGTGAGAACGAGGCTGTTTTTTTTCACCACGAGCAGCTTCACTGGCATCGCGTGCAGGTTGTCCGGGTGGTAGATTGGCTGGGTCTTGACGGGGCGATCAAATTCGAGGCTATCGATCGCGGCCTTGAGCCGTTTGAAATCGATGTTCGGTCGGGTAAGCCGCTGCCAGCCGTAGTGGCCCTGTTCCACTGGCATGAAACCATGCTCGAGAAACTCGTCCCAATCCGGAGGCGGGTTCTCCATATAGGTTTCGTCGTTCGCAAGCATTTCCTTGCCTATCAGCTCCTTGTCGAACCGTCGCTGGGTTTGGTTGCGCAAGATATTCCAGGTACCAGCCAGGACGATGATGAGCCTATAGCCCGCATCTGCAGCGCGTGCCACGACACCGGTGAAATTGGCGGTCTTGCCGCTCTGAACATACCCCATCACGAGGCCGCGTGAAGAGTAGGTGTTGGCGCCGGCCGTAATTTGACCCACCAATGAAGGTTGTGCCGCTTTCGATTTGACCCGGGTGTTCAGCCTACCCTGCTGTTTTTTTAAGCGG
>NZ_FOII01000031.1:0-51462 GCF_900111625.1 Variovorax sp. OV084
GCCGGAATCCGGCAGGTCAAGCCCGGAGCGACTCTGGGCGATGTTGGCCATGCCATCCAGTCGGTTGCCCACCGGGAGCAATTCAGCGTGGTGCGTGAATACTGCGGGCACGGCATCGGCCAGATCTACCACGATGAGCCGCAGGTGCTGCACTATGGGCGACGCGGGGAAGGGTTCAGGCTGGAGCCGGGGATGGTTTTCACCATCGAACCGATGCTCAACGCAGGCAAGCGCGAAACCAGGCAATTGCCTGACGGATGGACGGTGGTGACGAAGGATCGGTCTCTGTCCGCCCAGTGGGCGCACATGGTGGCTGTAACGCCCGAAGGCTATGAGGTGCTTACGCCCTGGCTTGGAGGCACAGGCGCCTACGCGCCGGTTTGATACTCAGCCTGGGCGAGAACGCTTCACTTTTCGTGTCGCGCGACAGCTGTTGAAATCCATGCCGAGCGGTTGAAAACTGCAACGAATTCATTAAAAAAGAAAAGGCGCCCGGCATTGCCAGGCGCCTTTTCTTTTTCTTTTTTCTTACTCCGAGGCTCGCCCGCCTGAATTTTCCGC
The DNA here is from genome assembly GCF_900111625.1 of Variovorax sp. OV084. Lineage (NCBI taxonomy): Bacteria > Pseudomonadati > Pseudomonadota > Betaproteobacteria > Burkholderiales > Comamonadaceae > Variovorax > Variovorax sp. OV084. The sequence continues at coordinate 562 of NZ_FOII01000031.1, forward strand.
CTCCCCAAATTTGCAGGCCATGGTTTTACGCAAGCGCGCATTAGGCGGAATTACTACGTCGAGCAGGTCGTGTTTCAGCGGAAATCCGCGACCCTGTCTTGCACCTGAACGCCGTAGGGGAGACAGGATGTTGCACTTCAGATTTGACTCAGCCTTCTCTTTGAGTTTGCATAATAAGTTTTTGCCGAAAATGCGGCGCGGCTGCGTCGCCAAATTGGGCGAAAACAGAACAGATTTTCGTAATTGAATCGGCCAATCAATTCCGAAGTTCTCGTCTGTCTGCGTCAACAAATTTAAATAGTGCGTCATTTGTTGGCTGCCGCAATTACCGTGCTGCAGCGCGGAATAATCGTGCATCACCTCGCGGCCAGGCCGCGAAAAAACCCTAGCTCGCCACCCGCAGCAGCACCCGCGCTTCATTCATCGAGCGCGGGAATTTCAGAGAGCGCACGTTATGCAGGAAGTGACCGTGGAAGCCGCCGCGACTTCAACCCGTGACGACCCGGTCATGCCGCCGTTGCAACACGCGCCGTCGCGCGCGCGATCGACGTTCGCCTTGCTGTGGCTGAGCGAGACGGCCTTCGATCTCGGCACCACGCTGGTCAGCTTTGCGGTGGGCGTGTGGATTTTTTCCCGGACCGGCTCCGCGCAGGACTATTCGTTCTCGGTGCTCGCCGCCGCGCTGGCGGGCATGCTGGCCACGCCGTTCGCCGGCGCATTGGCCGATCGCCACGACCGGCGCTGGGTGGTGCTGTCGTGCGATGTTGCCGCCATCGCCGGCACCTTCGCGATCGTGCTGGCCCTGCTGTCCGGCCGGCTCGGCATCGGCGCGCTGTACGCCTACGCCGCGGTCGCGGCGGCGGTCGGCGCGCTGCGGCGTCCGTCGATCCGGGTGGCGGTCAGCCGCTTCGTGCCCAAGGACCGCTTCGCCCAGGTGGGGGGGCTGACCGGCATTTCGCGCGCGCTGGTGCAGGTCGGCGCGCCCGCCGCGGCCGGCTTCCTCATGGCGCGGATGGGCCTGCAGGGGGTGATGGCGACGCAGCTGTGTCTTTTGCTGGCAGGAGCCGCGCTGGTGTTCGCGGCATTGACCCGGGCCGGCGTGGACGTGCGCGGCGGGCCGCGCGCTGGCGAGTCGTCCACGCGCAGCACATCGCTGTGGCGTGGAGCGGGGGCCAGCTTTTCCGGTGCGCTGGCCTATCTGCGCGAGCAGCCGTTGATGGGCGCATTGCTGGGCTACGGCGCGCTGGTGCAGTGCCTGCTGGTGCTCGCGACGACCCTGCTCACACCGATGGTGCTGTCCACTCATTCCAGCGACGTGCTGGGCCTGGTGATGTCGGTCGGCATCGTCGGTGGCCTGCTCGGTTCGGTCCTGGTCGCCACCGCCTGGATCCGGCGCGGGCTGATGCAATGGATCCTGGCCTGCGACGCGCTGCAGTGCGCGGCGGTGCTGTTCGCCGGTTGCGTGACCACGCCAGCCCTGTGGTGCGCGGCGGCGTTTGTCTGCCTGTTCTGCGGCAGCACCTCGGTCGCCTGCTCGCATGCGCTGTGGATGCGCAAGGCGCCGATGGGCCGGCAGGGCAGCGTGTTCGCCCTGATCGCCGCGTCCAACATGCTGGTGATGTGCGTGGTGCTGCTGGCCGGCGGCTGGCTCGCCGACGCGGTGCTGGAGCCGGCGCTGCGCCCGGGCGGCGCGCTCGGCGCTACGGTCGGCGTCTGGTTCGGCACGGGGCCGGGCCGCGGCATCGGTTTTCTGTTCTTCGTTAGCGGCGCGGTCGGCCTGGTGCTGACCGTTGTCGCGCTCGCCCACCGGCGCTTGCGCCGCCTGGAAACGCTGGTGCCGGACGGCGGCGAATCGTGAGCAGCAAGGAAGTCCTCCATCCCCTGAGCTCGCCCCAGCAAGCGGTCTGGCTGGACCAGTCGCTGGCGCCGGACCTGCCTTGCTACAACATCGGCGTCGCGACCCGCCTCGACGGGCCGACCGACCCCGATCGCCTGGAGGCGGCGATCCGCTCGGTCGCCGGGCGCCATCAGGCGCTGCGCACCGTGCTCGAGCGTAGCGCCGGCGCCGATATTGGCGGGGCTGTGCAACAACGTTTCGCCGATACCGTGGATGCGCCGTCGCAGCGCTTCGATTTCACGGGCGAAGCCGATCCGGAGGCGAGCGCCTGGGCCCATCTGCGCGCCGCGTTCCTGACGCCGTTCGGGCTGTACGGCCAGCGGCTGTGGCGCATGCACTGGCTGCAGGTTGCGCCCGAACGCGGCTATTGGCTGGCGTGCTTTCATCACCTGGTCGCGGATGGCTGGTCGGTGTCGCTGATCGGCAATGCCGTGGTCGATGCCTACAACCGTCTCGGGCGCAAAGAGCCCGTGGCCGGTAGCGACAGTCATGACGACGCCGACTACGCAGACTTCATCCGCAAGGATGCCGAGTACCTGGCCTCTTCGCGCTATGCCAGCGACCGCGCATTCTGGCTGCAGCGCCATGCGCACCTGGCGGCACCGCTGTTCGAAGATGCGCACGCCCGGCGCGGCCGCTTCGATCGCAAGTTCGAACAGGCCGTATGGCAGCTGGACCGTGCCGACCACGACCGCCTGAGCGAAGTGGCCGCGGCGCAGGGCGCGTCGAGCACGCATTTCCTGGCGGCGTTGCTGGCGGTGTACTTCGCGCGCCTGAGCGGGCGCGAAGACGAAGTGGTGATCGGCATGCCGGTGCACAACCGCACCAGCGCGGCGCAACGGCGCATGCCCGGCATGTTCTCGGGCGCGATCCCGGTCGGCATCGCGGTCGATCCGCAGGAGACTTTCGCGGACACCCTGCGCAGGGTCGCCGCCGAACTGAAGCAGTGCTACCGCCACCAGCGCTACCCCCTGGCCGATCTGCACCGCGAACTGCTGGCCGGGGTGGGCGACCGCCGCGGCCTGTTCGACCTGTCGCTGTCGATGGAAAGCTTCCACGGCGACCTGGAGTTCGACGAAGGCATCCGCAGCTCGGTGTTTCCGCTGCACAACGGCTATGAGCGCCAGCCGCTGGCGGTCTATGTGCGCGACTACGAGCACGGGAGCCCGGTGCACATCGAGTTCAACTATGACCCGGCGCTGTTCTCCGCGCAGGAGATGGCTGCGCATCTGCGGCGGCTGCAAGCCCTGGCCAGGGCGGCGACCGATTCGCCAGACAAGCGCGTGTGCGACCTGCCGCTGATGGACGAGGCCGAGCGCGAATTGGTCGTGCATGGCTTCAACCGGCCGCGGCTCGACACCGGCGCGCCGTCGTTGATCCACGCGCTGTTCGAGCGCCAGGCCGAGCGTCACCCCGATGCCGTCGCGGTGCAGTTCGAAGATCGGCAGCTGAGCTACGGCGAACTCAACCAGCGCGCCAACCAGTTGGCTCATCATCTGCGAGGGCTCGGCGTCGGGCCCGACGATCTGGTCGCGATCGGCCTGGAGCGCGGGCTCGACATGGTGGTGGCGATCCTGGCCACGCTCAAGGCCGGCGGCGCCTACGTGCCACTCGACCCGGTATATCCGGACGAGCGCCTCGCACACATGTTGTGCGACAGCGCGCCCGTGGCGCTGCTCGGCGACGGCGCCTTGCTCGATCGCCTGCAACCGCCGCCGTCGTGCAGGCAGGTGCGCCTGGACCTGCCATGGGAGCAGGCGCCGTGGGCCGAAGCCACCGCCGACAACCCGCAAGTCGAGGGCCTCGCGCCCTCGCACATGGCCTATGTGATCTACACATCCGGCTCGACCGGCCTGCCCAAGGGCGTGATGGTCGAGCACGCCCAGGTCAATCGATTGTTCGACGGGACCCGGGCCTGGTTCGCGTTCGGCCGCGACGACGTGTGGACCCTGTTCCATTCCTTCGCTTTCGATTTCTCGGTGTGGGAGCTGTGGGGCGCGTTGATCCACGGCGGGCGCCTGGTGGTGGTGCCGCATGCGGTCAGCCGCGCACCGGCGGAATTCCATCGCCTGGTGTGCGAGCAGGGCGTGACCGTGCTCAACCAGACCCCGAGCGCGTTCCGCCAATTCGCCGCCGCCTGCCAGGCCAGTCCGGCAGAGCTGCCGCCGCATACGCTGCGCTGCGTGGTCCTCGGCGGCGAGGCGCTGGACACAGCGGCGCTCAAGCCCTGGTACGCGCAAGAGCGCAATGCGGGCACGCGCCTCGTCAACATGTACGGCATCACCGAGACCACCGTGCACGTTACGTACCGCGTGCTGGAGCCTGCCGACGCCGAACGCAGCGCCGGAGCGAGCCCCATCGGCACGCGCATTCCCGACCTGAGCCTGTACTTGCTCGACGCGCAGGGCCGGCCGCTGCCGGTCGGCTGCACGGGCGAGATGTATGTCGGCGGCGCCGGTGTCGCACGCGGCTATCTGCGCCGGCCCGAACTGGACGCGCAACGCTTCGTGCCCGATCCGTTCAGCGACGTGCCGGGCGCGCGCATGTACAAGACCGGCGACCTGGGCCGCTACCTTGCCGACGGCAGCCTGGAGTACCTCGGCCGCAACGACCACCAGGTCAAGATCCGCGGCTTTCGCATCGAACTGGGCGAAGTCGAGGCGCAGCTGATGCGGCTCGACGGCGTCGACGACGCCGTCGCAATCGCGCGCGAGGACACGCCGGGCGATACGCGCCTGGTGGCCTATCTCGTTGCCAGGGCCGCGTTCGATCCATCCGCCGCGCGTGCCGCCTTGCGCGAGCGCCTGCCGGACTACTTGGTCCCGGCAGCGTACGTCGTGCTGGACGCATTGCCGCTGACGGCCAACGGCAAGCTCGATCGCAAGGCACTGCCGGCGCCGGACCATCGAGCCTGGCACCAGCGCGACCATGAACCGCCGCAAGGAGCAGCGGAACAAGCGCTGGCACGGCTGTGGGCTGAAGTGCTCGGCGTCGAACAGGTCGGCCGCCACGACAATTTCTTCGAACTCGGCGGCCATTCCATCCTTGCCGTGCAACTGGTCGAGCGTATGCAGCGCGAAGGCCTGGAGGCCGACATCCGCCATCTGTTTGTCGAACCGACCCTGGCCGCACTCGCGGCCCGCGTGGCGCAAACAGGGCAGGGCGCGACACCAGTGCCGGCCAATGCGATTCCCGCGCAGTGCGAACGCATCACCCCGCAGATGCTGCCGCTGGTGCAACTGAGCCAGGCGCAGATCGAGCTGATCGCCAGCAACGTTCCGGGCGGCATGCGCAACGTTCAAGACATCTACCCGCTGGCGCCGCTGCAGGAAGGCATCCTGTTCCACCATCTGCTGCAGGGCGAGGGAGATGCCTACGTGCTTCCTGCCCTGCTGCGCTTCGACGATCGCGTGCGCCTCGATCGGTTCGTGGCCGCCTTGCAGCAGGTGATTGCGCGCCACGACATCCTGCGCACCGCCGTGCAGTGGGAGGGGCTGGACGCGCCAGTGCAAGTGGTCTGGCGCAGCGCCGCACTGACGCTGCACGAACTGCACTTCGATCCGGCCGGGGGTGACGTGCAGGCGCAGCTGCAGGCCCGCGCCGATGCGCGACAGGTGCGCCTGGACCTGCGTCGCGCGCCGATGCTGCAGGCCCATGCTGCTTTCGATCCGGTCTCGGGGCGCTGGCTCCTGCAGCTGCTGCACCATCACCTGACGCTGGACCACACCACCACCGAGCAGGTCCTGCACGAGGTGGTGGCGCTGCTGCAGGGACGTGCCGAGGCCCTGCCGGCGCCGGTGCCGTTCCGCGACTTCGTCGCACGGTCGCGCCAGGGCGTGAGCAACGCAGAGCACGAAGCGTTCTTCGGCGCGATGCTCGGCGATGTGGTCGAGCCGACCGCACCGTTCGGCCTGCTCGACGTGCAGGGCGACGGCTCGCAGGTCGAGCAGGCTCGCCTCACGCTGCCGGCAACGTTGTCGGCGCGGCTGCGCGCGCTCGCCATGCGCCATGGCGTGGGCGCGGCCAGCCTGTTCCACCTGGCCTGGGCCCGGGTGCTGGCCCTGTGCAGCGGGCGCGACGATGTCGTGTTCGGCACGGTGCTGTTCGGGCGCATGCAGGGCGGTGCGGGCATCGATCGCGCCATGGGCATGTTCATCAACACCCTGCCGGTGCGCATCGCGCTGGGCGGGCGCGCAGCGGTGCAGGGCTTGCGCGAGACCCATGCGGCGCTGAGCGGACTGCTGCGCCACGAGCACGCATCGTTGACTCTGGCCCAGCGCTGCAGCGGCCTGCCGCCGAACACGCCGATGTTCTCGGCGCTGCTCAACTACCGGCATAGCCGCAGCGAGAGCTTTGGCGACAGCGAGATCGCCGAGGGCATGCACTACCTCGGCGGCCGCGATCTCACCAACTACCCGTTCAGCCTGTACGTCGATGACCTGGGTGGCGACTTCGTGCTTACCGCCGAGATCCATGTGTCGGTTTCGGCCGAACGCATCGCCGGCTTCATGCAGCAGGCGCTGCACGCATTGGCACAGGCGCTGGAACAGGCGCCCGACACGCCGCTGCTGGCGCTCGATGCACTGCCGCCCGAAGAATGCGAGCGCGTGCTCCACAGCTACAACGACACCCGGCGCGAGTACACCGCGCCGGCGCTGGTGCACGAGGCCTTCGAGCAGCAGGCCGCCGCGCACCCGGAGCGCATCGCGCTGGAACTGGACGGCGCGCAGCTGAGCTATCGCGCCCTCAATGAGCAGGCCAACCGGCTGGCGCGGCACCTGTGCCGGCTCGGTGTTGGCCCGGACAGCCGCGTGGCGATCTGCGTCGAACGCAGCCTGGCGATGGTGGTCGCGGTCCTGGCCACGCTCAAGGCCGGTGGTGCCTGCGTACCAATTGATCCGATGTATCCCGACGAGCGACTGGCGCAGATGCTGCGCGATAGCGAGCCGGTGGTCGTGCTGAGCCAGCGCGGGTTGGCCGAGCGGCTTGATGCGACCTCGGTCCTGTTGGATGAAGCAGAACCGGCATGGGCCAATCTGTCCGCGGCCAATCTGCACGCAGTCGAGCTCGGCCTGCGCCCGGAACACCTGGCCTACGTGATCTACACCTCCGGCTCGACGGGCGTGCCCAAGGGCGTGGCGATGCCGCATCGCGGCCTGGTCAACCTGCTGGCCTGGCAGCGTGAGCAGCTGCCCGAGCCCGCGCGCACCCTGCAGTTCGCTGCGCTGGGCTTCGATGTCGCCTTCCAGGAGATCTTCAGCACGCTTGCCAGCGGCGGCACGCTGGTGCTGCTGCACGAAGCGTTGCGCCAGGACCTGCCGGCCCTGGCCGAGTGGCTGGCCCAGGAGTCGGTCGAACGCCTGTTCCTGCCGTACATCGCGCTGCACAACCTCAGTGAGCTGTGGTCGCAGCGCAGCGAGCCGCTGGCGATGCTGCGGGACCTGATCACGGCCGGAGAACAGCTGCGTATCACGCCGGCGATCCGCCGCGTGTTCGCCCGGCACCCGCAGGCGCGGCTGCACAACCATTACGGGCCGACCGAGAGCCATGTGGTCAGCGCGCACACCTTGAGCGGCCCCGCAGAACAGTGGGACGACCTGCCGCCGATCGGGCAACCCATTGGCAACAGCCGCATCTATGTGTTGGATGCGCAGCGCAATCCGGTGCCGGTGGGTGTGATGGGCGAGCTGTATCTGGGTGGGGTGCAGGTGGCGCGGGGTTATCTGAGCCAGCCCGAACTGAGCACCGAGCGGTTCCTCGCTGACCCGTTCGATGCCCGCGACGGTGCGCGCATGTACAGGAGCGGCGACCTGGGACGCTGGCGTGCGGACGGCAGCATCGAGTACCTGGGTCGCAACGACCATCAGGTGAAGGTGCGCGGCTACCGCGTCGAGCTTGGCGAGATCGAGGCACAGCTCGCGCGTCTGGACGGGGTGCGCGAGGCGGCGGTGATCGCACGCGAGGACCGGCCCGGCGACCTGCGCTTGGTCGCGTATCTGGTCGGTCACGCCGATGCATCGCAACTGCGCGCACAGTTGAGCCAACGCCTGCCGTCGTACATGGTCCCTGCCGCCTATGTCGTGCTCGATGCACTGCCGCTCAACGCCAACGGCAAGCTCGACCGCAAGGCGCTGCCTGCGCCGGAGGGAGAGGCCTACGGCCAGCGCGCCTACACAGCACCGCAAGGCGAAGTCGAACAGGCCCTGGCCGGCATCTGGTCGCAGTTGCTGGGCGTGCAGCAGGTCGGCCGCGACGACGACTTCTTCGAACTCGGTGGACATTCGCTGCTCGCCATCCGTCTGCTCGAACAACTGCGGCGGCGCAGTTGGTCGGCCGACATCCGCTCGCTGTTCGCGCATCCGAGGCTGGCCGCCTTGGCCGCGACGATCCGGCGCGACGATGCCACTACAGCGTTGGCAGTGCCTCCCAACCTGATTCCGCCCGGCTGCGAGGCGATCGAACCGGCGATGCTGACGCTGGTCGAACTCGACGCAGCCGCGATCGGCCGGATAGTCAGCGCCACGCCCGGCGGCGCGGCCAACATCCAGGACATCTATCCGCTGGCGCCGTTGCAGCAGGGCATCCTGTTCCATCATCTGCTGGAGCGCGACACCGACACCTATGTGCTGCCGACGCTGCTCGAATTCGACGGCAAGCCGCGCCTGGACCGTTTCATCGCGGCCCTGTCGCGAGTGATCGAACGCCACGACATCCTGCGCACCGCGATCCACTGGGAAAGCCTGGCCGAGCCGGTGCAGGTGGTGTGGCGGCGCGCCAGGTTCGCGGTGGACACATTGGATCTGGCGCCGGGCAAGGGCGCAGCAGCACAGCGCCTGCGCGAACATCCGCGCGTGCGCGACCTGCGCATCGACGTGCGCCGCGCTCCCATGCTGCATGGCTTCGCGGCTCGCGACGATGCCAGCGGGCGATGGCTGCTGCTGCTGTCCTATCACCACCTGGTGATGGACCACACCACGCTGGAGCGGTTGGTGGAAGAGATCGCCGCAATCGAGCGCGGCGATGCCGCCGGGTTACCAGCGCCGGTGCCTTTCCGCGACTTCGTCGCCCAGTCGCGCCTGGGCGTGAGCGAGGCCGAACACGAGGCGTTCTTCGGCGCGATGCTCGGCGACGTAGACGAACCGACCGCGCCGTTCGGCCTGCTCGACGTGCAGGGCGATGGCTCGCAGGTCGAGCAGGCCCGCCTCACGTTGCCGCAGGCGCTGTCGGCACAGTTGCGCGCGCTCGCCATGCGCCAGGGCGTAGGAGCGGCCAGTTTGTTCCACCTAGCCTGGGCCCGGGTGCTGGCCCTGTGCAGCGGGCGCGACGATGTGGTGTTTGGCACGGTGCTGTTCGGGCGCATGCACGGTGGCGCCGGTTCCGATCGTGCGGTCGGCATGTTCATCAACACCTTGCCGGTGCGCATCGCACTGGGCGGGCGCGGCGCGGCGCAGGGCCTGCGCGAAACCCATACAGCGCTGAGCGGATTGCTGCGCCACGAACACGCCTCGCTGGTGCTCGCGCAACGTTGCAGCGCAATGCCGGCGCATGTGCCGTTGTTCTCGGCCCTGCTCAATTACCGGCACAGCCGAGTTGCCCATGCCCAGGTGCTCGATGGCGTGCGATTGCTCGACGTGCGCGATCGCACCAACTACCCGTTCGGCCTGTACGTTGATGACGATGGGAGCGATTTCGAATTGACCGTGCAGGTCGATGCTTCGGTCTCGGCCGAACGCATCGCCGGCTTCATGCAGCAGGCGCTGCAGGTATTGGCACAGGCCCTGGAGCAGGCACCCGACACGCCGCTGCTGTCGCTCGATGCGCTGCCGGCCGGGGAACGCGATCGCGTGCTCCACGGCTACAACGACACCCGGCGCGAGTACACCGCACCGGCGCTGGTGCACGAGGCCTTCGAACAGCTGGCCGCCGCGCACCCGGAGCGCATAGCCCTGGAACTGGACGGTGCGCAGCTGAGCTACCGCGCCCTCAACGAGCAGGCCAACCGGCTGGCGCGGCACCTGTGCCGGCTCGGTGTTGAGCCGGATGCGCGCGTGGCGATCTGTGTCGAACGCAGCCTGGCGATGGTGGTCGCGGTCCTGGCCACGCTCAAGGCCGGTGGTGCCTGTGTGCCGCTGGATCCGATGTATCCCGACGAGCGACTGGCGCAGATGCTGCGCGATAGCGAGCCGGTGGTCGTGCTGAGCCAGCGCGGGTTGGTCGAGCGGCTTGATGCGACCTCGGTCCTGCTGGATGAAGCAGAACCGGCGTGGGCCAATCTGTCCGCAGCCAACCTGCACGCCGTCGAACTGGGCCTGCGCCCGGAACACCTGGCCTACGTGATCTACACCTCCGGCTCGACGGGCGTTCCCAAAGGCGTGGCGATGCCGCATCGCGGCCTGGTCAACCTGCTGGCCTGGCAGCGCGAGCAGCTGCCCGAGCCTGCGCGCACCCTGCAGTTCGCTGCGCTCGGGTTCGATGTCGCCTTCCAGGAGATCTTCAGCACGCTTGCCAGCGGCGGCACGCTGGTGCTGCTGCACGAAGCGTTGCGCCAGGACCTGCCGGCCCTGGCCGAATGGCTGGCCCAGGAGTCGGTCGAGCGCCTGTTCCTGCCGTACATCGCGCTGCACAACCTCAGCGAGCTGTGGTCGCAGCGCAGTGAGCCGCTGGCGATGCTGCGGGACCTGATCACCGCGGGCGAGCAGTTGCGCATCACGCCGGCGATCCGGCGCATGTTCGAGAGGCACCCGCAGGCGCGGCTGCACAACCACTACGGGCCGACCGAGACGCATGTGGTCAGCGCGCACACCTTGAGCGGTCCGCCCGAGGCGTGGGAAGACCTGCCGCCGATCGGACGACCGATCGGCAACAGTCGTATCTATGTGCTGGATGCGCAGCGCAATCCGGTGCCGGTGGGTGTGGTTGGCGAGCTGTACCTGGGTGGGGTGCAGGTGGCGCGGGGGTATCTGGCACAACCCGAACTCACGGGGGAGCGCTTCGTGCCCGACCCGTTCGACGGGCACGACGGCGCACGCATGTACAGGAGCGGGGATCTGGGCCGCTGGCGTGCGGACGGCAGCATCGAGTACCTGGGCCGCAACGACCATCAGATGAAGGTGCGCGGCTACCGCATCGAGCTTGGCGAGATCGAGGCACAGCTCGCGCGTCTGGACGGGGTGCGCGAAGCAGCGGTGATCGCACGCGAAGACCGGCCCGGTGACAAGCGCTTGGTCGCGTATCTGGTCGGCCACGCTGATGCATCGCAGCTGCGCGCACAGTTGGCGCGCAGCCTGCCGGAGTACATGGTCCCGGCAGCCTACGTCGTGCTCGGTGCGCTGCCGCTCAACGCCAACGGCAAGCTCGACCGCAAGGCGCTGCCCGCGCCGGAGGGAGAGGCCTACGGCCAGCGCGCCTACACAGCACCGCAAGGCGAAGTCGAGCGGGCCTTGGCCGGCATCTGGTCGCAGCTGCTTGGCGTGCAGCAGGTCGGCCGCGACGACGACTTCTTCGAGCTCGGTGGACATTCGCTGCTCGCCATCCGGCTCATCTCCCAGATCCGCGAGCGCTTCGATGCCGAACTCGCGCTGGCCACCCTGTTCGCACAGCCGCGCCTCGCCGCACTGGCCCACGCCGTGACAGCGGCTGGCCCCGGCGCGTTGGATGCCATCACGCCCGCCGACCGCAGCCGTCCGTTGCCGCTATCGCCGGCGCAGCAGCGCCTGTGGTTCATCGCCGGGATCGATGCCCAGGCCAGCGTGGCGTACCACATCCCTGGCGCGCTGCGCCTGCGCGGTGAGCTCGACTGCGTTTCCCTGCGCGCCGCGCTGGACGATGTCGTGGCCCGGCACGAAGCCTTGCGCACGCGTTTCATCGCGATCGACGGCCAGCCCTGGCAGCGCATCGACGCGCCGCACGGCTTCGAGTTGCGCGAGCAGGACGCGGGCGATTCGAGTCCGGCGCAGATCGAGGCACTGTGCCGCGAGGCTGCGGCCGAGCCCTTCGATCTCGCGGCCGGTCCGCCGATTCGCGGCCGCCTGCTGCGCATTGCCGAGCGCGATCACGTGCTGGTGGTTGTGATGCACCACATCGTCTCCGACGGTTGGTCGCTGAGCGTGCTGATGCGCGAGTTCGCCGCTGCCTACAGCGCGTTGCGCAATGGACTGAGGCCGATGCTGCCGCCGCTGCCGATCCAGTACGCCGACCATGCGGTGTGGCTGCACAAGCACCTGGAGGGCACGACCGCGCAAGTCCGGCTGCAGGAGTGGGTCGCACAGCTGCAAGGCGCACCGGCACGTACCGAGCTGCCATGCGACCGGCCGAGGCCGGCATTGCAGGACTACCGGGGCGCGAGCCTCGATGTCGGCCTCGATGCCGAAACCACGCGAGCCCTGCGCACGCTCGGCCAGCGCCACGGCGCGACCTTGTACATGGTCGTGCTGGCCGCCTGGGCCGCCGTGGTGGCACGCTACAGCGGCCAGCAGCAGGTGGTGATCGGCAGTTCGCACGCCGGCCGCGGGCGGGTCGAGATCGAACCGTTGATCGGCTGCTTCATCAACACCCAGGCGATGAAGATCGCGCTGGACGGCAGCCCGGGCGTGGCCGATCTGCTGGCCCAGGTGCGCCAGACTGCGTTGCAGGCACAGGCGCGCCAGGACGTACCGTTCGAGCGTCTGGTCGAGGCGCTGAACCCGCCGCGCTCCATGGCCCACCATCCGGTGTTCCAGCTGATGCTGGCTTGGCACAACACGCCCGCTGTCGCACTGGAGCTTGCCGGGCTGGATGTGGAACGGGTCGAGAGCCTTCCGGCCAGCGCGCAGTTCGACCTGGCGCTGGACCTGCAGGAAGACGGCGAGCGCATTACCGGCAAGCTCAACTACGCCACCGCCCTGTTCGACGAGGCCACGGTGCGCCGCCACTGGCACAGCCTGATGGCGATGCTGCGCGGCATGGCCGCCGACGATGGCCGGCCCGTCGATCGCATCGCGTTGCTCGACGCCGATGAGCGCGAGCTGCTGCTGCACGAGTTCGCCGAAGGCGCGCCAGCACAGCTTGCCCATGCGTTCGCGCATGCCGCGTTCGAACGGCAGGCTGCGTTGCAGCCGCAGGCGATCGCGCTGGAGCACGATGGCGAGCGACTCAGCTACATCGAACTCGACCAGCGCGCCAACCGGCTCGCCCACTATCTGCGCAGCCTCGGCGTTGGCGTGGAGGACCGGGTTGCGCTGTGCCTGCAGCGCGGGCCCGACCTGATCGTCGCGCTGCTGGCCACGCTCAAGGCTGGTGCAGCGTATGTGTCGCTCGATCCGTCCCATCCGGACCAGCGACTAGCCTGGCTGCTGGAAGACTGCGCACCGGTGGTGCTGCTGACGCACTCCGGCCTGCGCCCGCGGCTGCAACCACCGTCGTGCTGCACGACCGTCGCGCTCGACGAACACTCGCTATGGGCGGCAGCGCCCATACATGCGCCCGATCTGTGCGACCTGCCCAGCGACGGTTCGCATCTGGCCTACGTGATCTACACCTCCGGCTCCACCGGTACGCCCAAGGGCGTGATGGTCGAACACCGGCAACTCTCCAATCAGATCGCAGCGCTGCAGGCGCTCTATGGCTTCAGCGCCGAAGACCGGGTATTGCAGTTCTCCGGCCTGAGCTTCGACGTTGCCGGCGAGGAGATCTTCGGCGCGCTCAGCCATGGCGCGACGCTGGTGCTGCGCACCGACGAGTGGCTGGCGGAACCCCGGCGCTGGTGCGAACTGTGCGCCGCACACCGGCTCACCGTGGCCAACCTGCCGACGCTGTTCTGGCAACGCCTGGTCCAGGCGCCCGATGCGATCTTTCCGCCGTCGCTGCGGCAGATCGTGATCGGCGGCGATGCGGTCGGCGCGGCCGCGCTCGATGCCTGGTGGCAGCGCGACGGCCATCGACCGGCGCTGGCCAACGCCTACGGCCCGACCGAGACCACGATCAACGCCACCGTCGCCCGTTGCAGCGCCGGAGATTCGCCGCTGGGCATCGGCCGTCCGGTCGCGAATGCGCGCGTCTATCTGCTCGATGCCCACGGCGAGCCGGTGCCGGTTTGCGCCGTCGGCGAAATCTGGATCGGCGGCGCCGGTGTGGCGCGCGGCTACCTGCATCGCGCCGAACTCACCGCGCAGCGCTTCGCAACCGATCCGTTCGTGACCGCATCTGCGGACACGCCACCGCGCATGTACCGCAGCGGCGACCTCGGCCGCTGGCGCGGCGATGGTTCGATCGAGTTCCTTGGACGCGACGACCAGCAGGTCAAGATCCGCGGCTTCCGCATCGAGCCGGGTGAGGTCGAGGCCGAACTGATGCGGCTGGACGGCATTCGTGAAGCCGCGGTGATCGCCACGGCGGGGCAGGGCGACGACAAGCGCCTGCAGGCCTATGTGGTTGCGGACCCGGATCGCCCGCCACCCGACCCGTTGCTGCTGCGCGCGCGTCTGGCCGAACGCCTGCCCGACTACATGCTGCCGGCGGCCTTCGTGCTGCTGCATGCGCTGCCGCTCAACGCCAACGGCAAGCTTGACCGCGCCGCGCTGCCCGCGCCGGACGGCGAGGCCTACGCACAGCGCAGCTACCAGGCGCCGCAGGGCGAGTTCGAGCAGGCGCTGGCGCAGACATGGGCGTCGTTGCTCGGCATCGAACGCATCGGCCGCGACGACGGCTTCTTCGAGCTGGGCGGGCATTCGCTGCTGGCGGTGCGGATGCTCTCGCAGCTGCGTCAGCGGTTCGGCATTGAGCTGGCGCTGACGACAGTGTTCGCGCGACCGCGTCTGGCGGACCTGGCCGCCGAGATGGCGCGCGCCGCACCCAGTGCGATCGACCCGATCGTGCCGGCGGATCGCAGCGCACCGTTGCCGTTGTCGCACTCGCAGCAGCGCCTGTGGTACGTGACCCGTATCGACGCACAGGCCAGCGCGGCCTATCACCTGCCTGCCGCGTTGCGCCTGCGCGGCGCGCTGGACCGCATCGCGCTGCAGAACGCGCTGGACCGGATCGTCGCGCGCCACGAGTCGCTGCGTGCGCGCTTCGTCGTCGTCGATGGCGAGCCGCGCCAGCGCATCGAACCGGCGAACGGCGTGGCCCTCGACTACCGCGAACTCGACGGGCTTGGCGACGCCGCCTTGCGCGCCCTGTGCCAAGCCGAAGCCGCAGCACCGTTCGACCTCGAGCGCGGCCCGCCACTGCGGGTGCAGTTGCTGCGCCTGGCCGAAGACGAGCACGTGCTGCTGGCCACGATGCACCACATCGTCTCCGACGGCTGGTCGCTGAGCGTGCTGGCGCATGAGTTTTCTGCGCTGTACGGGGCGTTCCGCCGCGGCGAACCCGATCCGTTGCCGGCATTGCCCGTCCAGTACGGCGACTACGCCGCCTGGCAGCGGCGTCGCCTTCAGGGCGATGCCGTGCAGGCGCAGTTGCAGTACTGGGTCGAGCGCCTGCGCGATGCGCCGCCGCTGATCGGCCTGGCCACAGACCGGCCACGGCCGCCGCAGCAGGACTACCGTGGCGCCAGCATCCAAGTCGGCCTCGACGAAGAGTTGACCCGCGAACTGGGCGCGCTGGCTCAGCGCCACGGCGTCACCGTGTACATGGCCGTGCTCGCGGCGTGGGCGGCGGTGCTGGCGCGGTTGAGCGGCCAGTCGCGCATCGTGCTCGGCAGCGCCATCGCCGGGCGAGACCGGGCCGAGCTCGAGCCGCTGATCGGGTTCTTCGTCAACGCCCAGGCCTTGCGTTTCGACATCGACGACGGTCTCGACCTAGGCAGCCTTCTGGTGCAGGCCCGACAGGTCGCACTGCAGGCGCAACAACATCGCGACGTGCCGTTCGAGCAGGTGGTCGAGGCGCTCAATCCGCCGCGCTCGAGTGCTTTCAACCCGGTCTACCAGGTCCGCCTGGCGTGGCAGAACACGCCGCCTGCGCAGCTGCAACTGGAAGGGCTGGAGTTCGACAACCTCGCCAGCCATGCCGGCAGCGCCCAGTTCGATCTTTCGCTCGACCTGGAACCGGCCGGCGAACGCATCGTCGGTCAGTTCAACTACGCCACTGCCCTGTACGACGAGGCCACGGTGCGGCGCCACTGGCATGCGCTGGTGGCAATGCTGCGCGGCATGGTCGCCGATGCCGCCGCACCGGTGGCCCGTATCGACCTGCTGTCCCGGGACGAACGCGAGCAGGTGCTGCGCGCGTTCAATGCCAGTGGAAGCGTCGATTGCAATGGCCTGCTGCATCGCCTGTTCGAGGCGCAGGCCGCAGCGCAGCCAAGCACCCTGGCGCTGGCCTGCGAAGACCAGGCGTTGGACTACGGCGAACTCAACCGCCAGGCCAACCGCATCGCCCACCACCTGCGCGGCCTGGGGCTGCGGCCCGACGACCGCGTTGCGCTGTGCCTGGAACGCAGCGTGGACCTGGGCGTCGCACTGCTGGCCACGCTCAAGGCCGGCGGCGCGTGCGTGCCGCTGGATCCGGTGCATCCCGACGATCGCCTCGCCCACATGCTGTCCGACAGCGCGCCGGTGGCGGTGCTGACCCAGGCTCGTTTGCTTGATCGGCTGCGGATGCCCGAGGGATGCGCAGTGCTCGTACTGGACGACGAGGCATCGCCCCCGCCCTGGGCTGATGCGCCCACGGACGACCCCGATCCCGAGGCGGTCGGGCTGACTCCAGCGCACCTGGCCTACGTGATCTACACCTCCGGCTCGACCGGCATGCCCAAGGGCGTGATGGTCGAACACCGCAACGTGCTGAACTTCCTGCACGGGCTGGAGCAGCGCATCCACGGCCCGGCGCCAGACTGCCGGCGGGTGGCGTGGAACTCATCGTTCGGTTTCGACATGGCGGTCAAGGCCTGGGGGCAGCTGGCGTTCGGCCGCAGCGTGTTCCTGCTGCCAGAACGCACCCGCCTGGACGCGGAGGCCTTGCTCGACTTTCTGGAGCGCCACGCAATCGAGGCGATGGAGTGCACGCCCTCGCATTTGCGCATGCTGCAGCCGGCCGGCTTTGCGCAGCGACGCGCCGGTTCGCTGCACAAGCTGCTGCTCGGCGGCGAAGCGCTCGATGCTTCGACGTGGCGCAGCCTGGCCGAAGCCGAAGGGATGCAGTTCCACAACATGTACGGCCCGACCGAATGCAGCGTCGACGCAACCTGCGGGCCGATCGCTGGCGCGGTGCCGCATATCGGCCGCCCGATGCCGGGCGCGCGCGTCTACCTGCTGGATCCGCATGGCGAGCCGGTGCCTATTGGCGTGGCCGGCGAGATTCACATCGGCGGCGCCGGGGTCGCGCGCGGCTACCTGGGGCGCGCGCAACTCACCGCCGAGCGTTTCCTGCCCGATCCGTTCGTGAACGGAACGGCGCGCATGTACCGGACCGGCGACCTCGGCCGCTGGCGCGCCGACGGCAGCATCGAGTACCTGGGCCGCAACGATTTCCAGGTCAAGGTTCGCGGCTACCGCATCGAGCTCGGCGAGATCGAGGCGCAGCTGGCGCGGCTCGACGGCGTGCGCGAGGCTGTGGTGGTCGCCCATGCCGAGCTGGCTGGCGAGCCTCGCCTGATCGCCTACCTGCTGCCGCAGCCGGGCGCCGCACTGGAGCCCTCGGTGCTGCGCGCGCAACTCGGTGCGCAGTTGCCGGACTACATGCTGCCCGGCGCCTACGTCACGCTCGCGGCCTGGCCGCTGAACGCGAGCGGCAAGCTCGACCGCAAGGCACTGCCGCTGCCGGACGATGACGGCCTCGCACGGCAGGCCTATGCCGCGCCGGAAACCGACATGGAAATCCGTTTAGCGGGGCTGTGGGGCGAGCTGCTCGGAGTCGGGCAGGTCGGCCGTCACGACAACTTCTTCGAGCTCGGCGGGCATTCGGCGCTGGCCATCCAGCTGATCCACGTCATGAGCGAACAACAACTCCAGGTCGACGTGCAGATGGTGTTCAACGCACCGACCCTGGCAGACCTTGCCGCCGCCACGGTGCAACTGGAGGAGATCGTTCTATGAACCATGCATCGCAACTGCTCGACACGCTGGCCTCGCGCGGTCTCACGCTGCGCCTGGACGGCGAGCGGCTGGCGTTGCAGGGAGACTCGCGCCTGCTGGCGGATGCAACGCTGGTGCAGGCATTGCGCGATCACAAGCCGGAGCTGATTGCCCTGCTGCGCGAACGCCAGGGCCGCGATCCGCTGGCCTACCGCATCGATGAAGGGGCTGATGCAATCACGCCGGCGATGCTGCCGCTGCTCACGCTCGATCAGCACGCAATCGACCGCCTCGTGGCGCAGGTGCCGGGCGGCGTGCGCAACGTGCAGGACATCTATCCGCTGGCGCCGCTGCAGGAGGGCATCCTGTTCCATCACCGGTTGCACGGCGAAGGTGGGGGTGGCGATGTTTACGTCATGCCGACCCTCCTGCGCTTCGATGGCCGCGAACGGCTGGACCGGTTCGTGCAGGCCCTGCGCGAGGTGATCGCGCGGCACGACATCCTGCGCACCAGCGTGCATTGGGAAGGGCTGGAGCAGCCCGTGCAGCTGGTCCAGCGCCAGGCTGGCCTGGACATCGAGATGCTCGCCGCCGCGCCTGCGGAAGATGCGTTGGCACGCCTGCAGGCCCTGGCGGATCCGCGCCGCAGCCGGCTCGACGTGCGCCGCGCGCCGATGCTGCGCGGCCACTCGATCCAGGAAAGCGACAGCGGGCATTGGCTGCTGCAGCTGCTGCACCACCACCTGATCCTCGACCACACCGCCTCGGAATTGCTGGTGCAGGAAATCATGCTGATCCTGCAGGGTCGGCGCGAGCACTTGCCTGCACCAGTGCCGTTCCGTCGCTTCGTCGCGCAGGCCCTGCAGGGCGCGGCGGAATCCGGGCACGAAGCCTATTTCCGCGCCGCGCTGGGCGATGTCGAGGAAACCACCGCACCGTTCGGCCTGAGCGACGTGCGCGGCGACGGCAGTGGCGTGGCGCAGGCGCGCAGCGAACTCGATCCCGCGCTGGCGCGTCGCCTGCGCGAACAGGCGCGGCTGCGTGGGGTGGGCGCGGCCAGCGTGTTCCACCTGGCCTGGGCGCTGGTGCTCGCACGTTGCAGCGGCCGCGACGACGTGGTGTTCGGCACGGTGCTGTTCGGCCGCCTGCAAGCTGGCGCCGAGGCGACGCGGGCGATGGGCATGTTCCTCAATACCCTGCCGCTGCGCGTGCGCCTTGGCGCTGCCGGAACCGAAGCGGCGCTTCGCCGCGTGCACGCCGATCTGGCCGAGCTGCTGCGCCACGAGCATGCCTCGCTGAGCCTGGCCCGGCGCTGCAGCCGGTTGCCGGCCGATGCGCCGCTGTTCACCAGCCTGCTCAACTACCGCTACAGCCGACGCGACACCGAAGCCACGAGCCTGCCGGGCATCGAATTGCTCGGTGGACACGACCGCACCAACTACCCATTCGTGCTGCACGTGGACGACCATGGCGACGGCTTCGGCATTACCACCGAGATCGATCGCAGCCTCGATGCGTGGCGCGTCGGCGGCTTTGTGCGGCAGACCCTGCACGCGCTGGTCGATGCATTGGAAAGCGAGTCGCAGCGGCCGCTGCGCCGCATCGATGTCTTGCCGGAAGACGAGCGCCGGCAGGTGTTGGCCGATTTCAACGCCACCGCCACCGAGTACCCGCACGGCGTGCTCCTGCACCAGTTGTTCGAGCATCGGGTCGCGCAGCGCCCCGACGCGATCGCGCTGGTGTTCGAAGACCGCCAGTTCAGCTACGCCCAGCTCAACGCACGCGCCAATCGCCTGGCACGGCAACTGCGCGTGCTGGGCGTCGGCCCGGACGCCCGCGTGGGTGTGCTCATGCAGCGCAGCGAATCGCTGGTGGTGGCCTTGCTGGCGACCCTCAAGGCCGGTGGCGCCTACCTGCCGCTCGACCCCACCCATCCACCGGAGCGCCTGCGGCACATGCTCGACGAGGCCGTTGCGGTAGTGGTGCTGGCCGACCCGGAACTGGCGCTGAGCGTGCCGGGCGTGCGTACCCTGGTGCCCGCTCGCGACACGCACACGGCCACGTTCGCCGACCGCAATCTCGATGCTTCAGAAACCGGCCTCCACGAAGGCCGCCTGGCCTACGTGATCTACACCTCCGGTTCGACCGGCGCGCCCAAGGGGGTGATGAACGAACACCGCGGCATCGTCAACCGCCTGCATTGGATGCAGCAGGCCTACGCGCTGACTCCGGATGACGTCGTGCTGCAGAAGACGCCGTTCGGCTTCGATGTGTCGGTGTGGGAGTTCTTCTGGCCATTGATGGCCGGTGCACGGCTGGTGCTCGCACGGCCGGATGGACATAAAGACCCGGCCTATCTGGGCGAGCTGATCCGCAGCAGCGGGGTGACGACGCTGCATTTCGTGCCGTCGATGCTGCAGGTCTTTCTTGCCCGGCCTGACGCCGTGGCCGGCTGCGCCAGCCTGCGGCGGGTGGTGTGCAGTGGAGAAGCGCTTTCGGCCGGGCTGGCACGCCAATGCCGCGAACGCCTGCCACATGCGCGCCTGTACAACCTGTACGGCCCGACCGAAGCGGCGGTGGATGTCAGCGCCTGGACCTGCGGGAGCGACGATGGCGATTCCATACCGATCGGACGGCCGATCGCCAACACCCGGCTCTACCTGCTCGACGATGCGCTGCGCCCGGTGCCGGTCGGCGTGGCCGGCGAGCTGTACATCGGCGGTGTGCAGGTGGCGCGCGGCTACCTGAACCGACCGGAGCTGACCGCGCAGCGCTTCATCGCCGATCCTTTCGTCGAGGGTGGCCGCCTGTACCGCACCGGCGACCTCGGCCGCTGGCGCGCCGATGGCGCGATCGAGTACCTGGGCCGCAACGACTTCCAGATCAAGCTGCGCGGACAGCGCATCGAGCCGGGTGAGATCGAAGCGCAGCTGCGCGCGCTCGACGGCATCGCCGAGGCTGCGGTGCTGGCGCGCGAAGACCGCTCCGGCGCGCTGGCGCTGGTCGCCTATGTGGTGCCGACCTCGCCCGATGAAATGCCGGAGCCTGCACAACTGCGCAGCCAGCTCGGCGAACACCTGCCCGAGCACATGCTGCCCGCGGCCTACGTGCGCCTGGCGGCACTGCCTTTGAGCGCCAACGGCAAGCTCGACCGCAAGGCGCTGCCTGCACCGCAGGACGAGGCCTTCAGCCGCCAGGCCTTCGCGCCACCGCGGGGCGAGACGGAGCAGGCCCTGGCCGCGATCTGGTCGCAGCTGCTCGGTGTCGAGCGCATCGGTCGCCACGACAGCTTCTTTGCGCTCGGCGGGCACTCGCTGCTGGCGATGCAGTTGCTCGAACACCTGCGCCGGCGCGACTGGACGATCGACGTGCGCGCGGTCTTCGACCGACCCGAACTGGCCGCGATGGCCGCCGCCGTGCGCACCGCACCGACAACCGAGATCCCGCACAACGCCATCCCGGTGCGCTTTGCCGCGCCGGACGACGAATCAGAAGAAACCGAGGAGTTCAGACTGTGAATGTGGAAGTCGCGAGCATGAAATCGCTGGATGCGCCGGCCCTGATCGGCCTGCTCGAGCAGCGCCGGTTCGAAGCGCGGATCGAGCAGGGCGAACTGGTGGTGAAGGCGCCTCGCGGCGTGCTGACCCCGGGCGTGATGGCATCGCTGAAGCTGCACAAGCAGGCGCTGTTGAGCTGGGTCGCGGCCAACGGCGAACGCGCCGCGCCGGCACCGGCGGCGCAGCAGGCGCGAATCACCCCGCAGATGTTGCCGCTGGTGCGGCTGGAGCAGGCCCAGATCGACCGCATCGTGGCCGCCACTCCGGGCGGGGCCGGCAACGTGCAGGACATCTATTCGCTGGCGCCGCTGCAGGAGGGCATCCTGTTCCATCACCTGCTGCAGCAGCAGGGCGATGCCTACCTGACCCGGCTGCTGATGGGTTTCGACAGCCGCGAGCTGCTGGACCGCTTCGTCGCCGCGATGAACGAGGTGATCGCGCGGCAGGACGTGCTGCGCACCGCGGTGCAATGGGACGGCCTGGCCGAGCCGGTGCAGGTGGTGTGGCGGCAGGCGCAGCTTGAAGTGGAGACGCTGGAGTTCGCCGACGAAGTGCAGGCGCGATTGCAGGCCCACGCCGATCCGGGGCGCTATCGCCTCGATGTGCGACAGGCGCCGATGATGCGTGGCTTTGCTGCCTTCGATGCCACCTTCGAGGCCAGTGGGCGCTGGCTGTTGCAGATGCTCTACCACCACCTGGTGATGGACCACGTGACCATGGAGCTGCTGGTGCACGAGGTCGGCCTGGTGATGCAGGACCGCCGCGCCGAACTGCCCGAGCCGGTGCCGTTCCGCAACTTCGTCGCGCAGGCACGGCTGTCCGCGCGCGAGGCCGAACACGAGCAGTTCTTCCGCGCGATGCTCGGCGACGTCGAGCAGCCGACCGCGCCCTTCGACCTGCTCGACGTGCGCGGCAACGGCAGCGATGCGGTGCAGGCGAAGCTCCGGCTCGAGCCTGCACTGTGCGCTGACGTGCGCCGGGTCGCGCGAGCGCACGGGGTCAGCCCTGCCTGCGTGTTCCACCTGGCGTGGGCGCAGGTGCTGGGGCGTTGCAGCGCGCGCGAAGACGTGGTGTTCGGCACGGTGCTGTTCGGGCGTCTGCAGGGGGGCGCTGGAGCCGATCGCGCCATGGGCATGTTCATCAATACCTTGCCGCTGCGGGTGCGACTGGATGGACGCAGCGCCGCCACCGCGCTCGAAGAGACCGCGGCCAGCCTCGCCGGATTGCTGCGCCACGAGCACGCGCCGCTGACGCTGGCCCAGCGTTGCAGCGGACTGGCCGCGAACACGCCGCTGTTCTCGGCGCTGCTGAACTATCGCCACAGCCGCGACGAGCCTGCACAAGGCGAAGAAGGCATCGCCGGCATCCGTTATCTCGACAGCCGCGACCGCACCAACTATCCGTTCGTGCTGCACGTCGACGACCATGGCGATGGTTTCTCCGTCACCGCCGAAATCGTCGAGCGCGTGGACGCCGCGCGCATCGCCGGCTGGGTGCGCGAAACCCTGGAGCATCTGAGGCACGCGCTGGACCAGGCGCAGGACACGCCGATGCACGCGATCGAGACCCTGCCGCCGGCCGAACGCGCACAGGTCCTGCAAGGCTTCAATGCCACTCACCGCGACCACAGCGGCGATGGCGAACTGGTGCATGCGCTGTTCGAGCGCCAGGCCGGGCGCGACCCGTCCGCATTGGCTTTGGAGTTCGGCACGCAGCGGCTGAGCTACGGCGAACTGGAGGCGCAGGCGAACCAGCTGGCCCGGCATCTGAGCAGTCTTGGCGTCGGCCCCGACGAGCGCGTCGCGATCTGCCTGGAGAGCGGTCCGGCGCTGGTGGTCGCGATCCTGGCTACGCTCAAGGCCGGCGGCGCGTACGTGCCGCTGGACCCCGCTCACCCTGACGAACGGCTGGCGCACATGCTCGGCGACAGCGCGTCGCGCGTGCTGCTGACGCAGGAGCGGCTGGTCGAGCGACTGCATCCACCAGCGGCTTGCGAATGCGTGCTGCTCGACGATATCGGCCAGGCGCCGTGGGCGCAGACCGCGGCGCAGCGCCCCGACCCGCATGCGCTGGGCCTGCGCGGCGAGCACCTGGCATACGTGATCTACACATCAGGATCGACCGGCCGGCCCAAGAGCGTGGCGATGCCGCATCGCGGCCTGGTCAATCTGCTGGCCTGGCAGCGCGGGGTGCTGCCGGGCGCGGCGCGCACGCTGCAATTCGCCGCACCCGGCTTCGATGTCGCGTTCCAGGAAATCTTCTCGACGCTGGCCGGCGGTGGCACCCTGGTGCTGCTGCACGAAGACTTGCGCCGAGACCTGCCCGCCCTGGCCGACTGGCTTGGCGAGCAGCACATCGAACGGCTGTTCCTGCCCTGCATCGCGCTCAACGCCCTGAGCGAGCTGTGGTCGCAGCGCGAAGCGCCGCTGCCGGCGCTGCGCGACCTGGTCGTCGCCGGCGAGCAGCTGCGCATCACGCCGGCGATCCGGCGTCTGTTCGAAGGCAGCAGCGGCTCTCGCCTGCACAACCACTACGGCCCGACCGAAAGCCACGTGGTCACCGCCCACACGCTGGTTGGCGCGGCGGAGGATTGGGACGACCTGCCGCCCATCGGCACGCCGGTCGACAACTGCCGGATGTACCTGCTCGACGCACAGCGCCGGCCAGTGCCGCGCGGTGTAGCTGGCGAGATCCACATCGCAGGCGTGCAGGTCGCGCGCGGTTACCTCAACCAGCCCGAACTGAGCGCCGAACGGTTCCTGGCCGACCCCTTCGCGGGAGACGCGCACTCGCGCATGTACCGTTCCGGCGACCTCGGCCGCTGGCGCGACGACGGCACCATCGAATACCTCGGCCGCAACGATTTCCAGGTCAAGATTCGCGGCCATCGCGTCGAGCTGGGCGAGATAGAGGCGCGTCTGAACGAACTGCCCGGCGTGCGCGAAGCCGCGGTGATCGCGCGCGAAGACGTGCCCGGCGACAAGCGCCTGGTCGCCTACATCGTGGGCGATGTGAGCGATGCGCAGGCGACAGACCCCGCCGAGCTGCGCCAGCGCCTGGCCGCGCAGTTGCCTGACTACATGCTGCCGGGCGCGTTCATGCCGCTCGAGGCCCTGCCGCTCACCCCGAACGGCAAGCTTGACCGCAAGGCCCTGCCGGTGCCGGACGGCCTGGCCTTCGTCCACCGCGCCTACGAGGCGACGATCGGCGAGATAGAGGACACGCTGGCGCAGATCTGGTGCGAGCTGCTCGGCATCGAACGCGTCGGGCGGCACGACAACTTCTTCGAGCTCGGCGGCCATTCGCTGCTCGCGATGCGTCTGATCTCGCAGTTGCGCGAGCGGCTCGGCGTCGAGCTACCGCTGCCGGTGCTGTTCACCCACCCGCAGCTGGCCGACCTCGCCCAGGACGTGGCCGAGGCAAGCCAGAACACGCTCAGCGCGATCACCCGCGCCGACCGCTCGGCGCCCTTGCCGATGTCGTTCGCGCAGCAGCGCCTGTGGTTCATCGCCCGGGTCGATCCCGAGGCAAGCAAGGCCTATCACGTGCCCGATGCGGTGCGGCTGCGCGGCCCGCTCGATGTTGCTGCGCTGCAAGCCGCGTTCGACCGCATCGTCGAACGCCACGAGGTGCTGCGCACCCGGTTCGTCGGCATCGGCGGCCAGGCGCTGCAAGTCATCGACGAAGCCCGCGGCTTCGCGCTGCAGCGCGAAGACCTGCGCGGCGCTACCGATGCCGAGCTGGAGCCGGTCCTTCGCGAAGAGGCGCTGCGTTCGTTCGACCTCGCCCTGGGGCCGCTGATTCGCGGCCGCCTGCTCGCGCTTGGCCCGGACGACCACGTGCTGCTGGTGACCATGCATCACATCGTTTCCGACGGCTGGTCGGGCGGGGTGCTGGCGAACGAGTTCTCGACGCTGTACCGCGCCTTCCGCGAAGGCCGGCCCGATCCGCTGCCGCCGCTGGCCATCCAGTACGCCGACTTCGGCATGTGGCAGCGCCAATGGCTGCAAGGGCCGCTGCTGCAGCAGCAGTTGCAGCAATGGGTGCAACAGCTGCGCGGTGCGCCGAGCTTGCTCGATCTGCCGACCGACCGGCCGCGTCCGCCGGTGCAGGACTATCGCGGCGCCAACATCGCCATCGCGCTCGAGGCCGGGCTCAGCCAGGGCCTGCGCGCGCTCGGCCAGCGCCATGGCACCACGCTGTACATGACCATGCTCGCGGCCTGGGCGGTGGTGCTGGGCCGGCTTGGCGGACAAGACCAGGTGGTGATCGGCAGCTCGCACGCCGGCCGCAGCCGCATCGAGGTCGAGCCGCTGATCGGCTTCTTCGTCAACACCCAGGCCCTGAAGATCGACCTGTCCGGCAGCCCCAGCGTGCAGGCGCTGCTGACCCGGGCGCGGCAGACCGCGGTGCAGGCGCAGAGCCTGCAGGACGTGCCGTTCGAACGGCTGGTCGAGGCGCTCAACCCGCCGCGCTCACTGGCCCACCATCCGGTGTTCCAGGTCATGCTGTCGTGGCACAACACGCCCAAGGCCGAACTCGACCTGGCCGGCCTGCAGGCGCAGAGCCTTGGCGGCGGACCCGACAGCGCGCAGTTCGAGCTGTCGCTCGAACTGCGCGAGAGCGAAGACGGCATCGGCGGCCAGCTCAACTACGCCACGGCCCTGTTCGACGAGGCCACGGTCTGCCGCCAGTGGCGCTGCCTGGAGGCGGTGCTGCGCGCGATGGTTGCCGACGACAGCCAGCAGGTCGATCGCATCGATCTACTGGATGAGCAGGAGCGCGAGGCCATCGTGGAAGGCTTCAACGAAAGCCACGTTGCTGCCGCCAGACCGGTACTGGTGCACGCGCTCATCGAAGAGCAGGCCGCGCGGCAGCCTGACGCACAGGCGATCGAGTACGCGGGTGAGGCGCTCAGCTACGCCGAGCTCAACGCCCGCGCCAACCGGCTCGCCCATCACCTGCGCGCGCTCGGCGTGAAGCCCGACGACCGCGTCGCGATCTGCGCTGAGCGCAGCCTGGAGCTTGTCGTGGCGATGCTGGGCACGCTCAAGGCCGGCGGCGCCTACGTGCCACTCGACCCGGTCTATCCGGACGAGCGCCTGGCGCACATGTTGGCCGACAGCGGTGCGGTCGTGCTGCTGACGCTGCAGCGGTTGGACGCACGGCTGCAGACGCCCGGGCGCTGCGTTCGCATGATGCTCGATGCAGAGCAGCCAGACTGGGCCGAGGCCTCGTCCAGCAACCCGGACCCGGCCGCCGTCGGCCTCACGCCCGCGCACCTGGCCTATGTGATCTACACCTCCGGCTCGACCGGCACGCCCAAGGGCGTCATGGTCGAGCACCGCAACGTGGCGTATTTCCTCCATGCAATGGAAGCCTGCATCCACGGCGTGGCACCCGATTGCCAGCGCGTGGCGTGGAACTCATCGTTCGGTTTCGACATGGCGGTCAAGGCCTGGGGGCAGCTGGCTTTCGGCCGCAGCGTGTTCCTGCTGCCCGAGGCGGCGCGGCTCGGCGCGGAGGATCTGCTCGGCTTTCTGGAGGCGCATCGCATCGAGGTGATGGAGTGCACGCCATCGCATCTGCGGCTGATGCAGGGCGCAGGCCTGCTGCAGGGGCGCGCGCCGAGCCTGCGCAAGCTGCTGCTCGGTGGCGAGGCTATCGACGCGGCCACCTGGGGCGCATTGGCTGCCGTCGACGAGCGCCTGTTCTTCAACATGTACGGCCCGACCGAGTGCAGCGTCGATGCCAGCTGCGGCGTGGTCGACGGGCGCCGTCCGCACATCGGCCAGGTCATGCCGGGCGCACGCATCTATCTGCTGGATGAGTCCGCGCAGCCGGTGCCGGTCGGCGTGGCCGGCGAGATCCACATCGGCGGCGCCGGCGTGGCGCGCGGCTACCTGGGCCGCCCTGAACTCACCGCCGAACGCTTCCTGCGCGACCCGTTCGCGGGCGACGCGCAGGCGCGCATGTACCGCACCGGCGACCTCGGCCGCTGGCGCGAGGACGGCACGCTCGAATATCTCGGCCGCAACGACTCGCAGATCAAGCTGCGCGGCTTCCGCATCGAGCTGGGCGAGATCGAAGCACGCCTGGCGCAACAGGGGTGCGTGCGCGAGGCGGCGGTGATCGCGCGCGAGGACAGCCCCGGCGACAAGCGCCTGGTCGCCTACGTGGTCGCCCATGCGGTCGATGCGGTGGACCCGGCGCAGCTGCGCGCCGGCCTGGCCGCGCATCTGCCCGAATACATGCTGCCCTCGGCCTTCGTCGCCCTCGACGCGCTTCCGTTGACGCCCAACGGCAAGCTCGACCGCAAGGCGCTGCCGGCACCGGACGGGCAGGGCCTGGCCCTGAGCCGCTACGAGCCGCCACAGGGCGAGGTGGAGTGCGCCATCGCCGCACTGTGGTCGGAACTGCTCGGGGTCGAACGCGTCGGCCGCCACGACAACTTCTTCGACCTGGGCGGCTACTCGCTGATGGTGTTCCAGGTCATCGAGGGGTTGAAGCAGAAGGGCTACGAAGTCGCGCTGCAGGACGTGCTGCTGGCGCAGCAGTTGAGCACGCTGGCGGCTTTGATCGGTAAGCCGCGCGATGGCGTTGACGTCATGGCGAACGCGCAATGGGTGACCATCCGCAAGGGCGGTTCGCGGCGTCCGCTGGTGTTCATCCACGAGCCCAGCGGCGAAGTGCTGTCTTACGAGCGGCTGGCACAACGCATCGATCCCGAGATCGGCTTGTACGGCATCCGCGCCGACCGCCATGCGGTGCATGCCGACAGTCGCTATGAAGATCTGGCCGCGGGCTATGTGCGCCTGATCCGCGAGGCGCTGCCGCAGGGGCCGTACCGCCTGGCTGGCTGGTCGGCCGGTGGCGTGCTCGCCTTCGAGGTCGCGCAGCAACTGCTCGCACTGGGCGAGCGGGTCGAGTTCCTCGGTTTGATCGACAGCTGGCACCGCGGCGAGGGCGAGCGCGGCATCTCCGAACTGGGCTTGCACGACAGGAAGCTGCTGCTGGTGGCCTTCGCCGAGTACTACGGGCGCAAGCTGCAGGCGGCCGAGATCGCGCGGATCCTCGCCACCGAAGACCTGCCTGGGGCGATTGCGCTGGCGCGTGGCGAAGGGTGGCTGAAGAAGGACATGAGCCCGGCCGAGTTCGAAGCACGCGCCATGCTCTGGTTCAACCTGCGCGCCGCGGCGCATCGCTATTACGCACAGCCGCTGGAGATCGATACGCATCTGTTCGCGGCCCAGCCGGCTGATGCGGGTGATGCGGGCGATCCGTCCAACGGCTGGAGCGGGTTGCTGGGCAATCGCCTGCAGGTGCATCCTGTAGGCGGCGACCACTGGAGCATCATGATGGACGCAGAGCGCGCCGGCCGGGTCGGCGGCGCGATCGCTTCTGTGCTGGCCCGCCTCGACGGCATGGCGCCGAAGCCGGGCGGCAGTGCCCGCTCGCCCGCACCGGGCGCGGCAGTGACCATCCGCACCGGCAATGCGCAAACGCGCAAGGTGTTCTGCCTGCCGGGCGCAGGCGCCAACGCCACTTCGTTCCTCGACTTTGCTGCGCGCAGCCCCGGCGACGCCGGCTTCATCGGCCTGGAAGCGCCCGCGCCGCTCGGCCGCGATGGCGAACCGCCGACGCTGCAGGAGGCGGCGCGGCGCTATGTCGATACGATCCGCAGCCTGCAGCCGGAGGGGCCTTATCACCTTGTCGGCCATTCGTTCGGCGGCTGGGTCGCGCTGGAGGCGGCCAGGCAGTTGACAGAGGCCGGCGTCACGGTCGCGCCGGTGGTGCTGGTCGACACCCAGGCACCGCGAGCAGAGGGGCACGGTGATCGCGGCTACGCATTGCGCGAGTACCTGGCGTTGATCGAACTGCAAAGCGAGCAGGAGCACGGGCTCGATGCCGACACGCTGGCCGAGCTGCCACCCACCGAACAGGCGCGGCCGATCTTCGAGGCGATGCGCCGCGGCCGGCTGCTGCCGGCCAATGCGCGGCTCGAAGACTTCGTGCCCGTGCTGGAGATGTTCTGCCGCCAGTGCGCGATCGGCTATCGGCCACAGGGTGCGTTCGGCGGCCTGGCGTTGCTGCTGCGCGCCGTTCCCGGCGAAGCCGTCGATCTCGACGCCTGGCGCCAGCACGAGCCGCAACTGCGCAGCTTCGATGTGCCCGGCAGTGACCACCTGTCGATCCTCAAGCCGCCGCACGTCGATCGCGTGATCGAGATCGTCGGCCGCCACTGGTACCTGGGGCGATGAGCATGAGCGAGACCGATGAAAGCATCGGCAGCGGCTTTCCGCATTGCATCCATGCCGACTCCGCTCTGGCCGGGCGCGGCGCGGCGGAAGCCGGGGCCTGGTTCGCACAGACGATGCCGCGGCTAGAGCCGGTGCTGCTGCGTGCCGGTGCGCTGCTGTTTCGAGGCTTCCCCCTGCGCGAGGCCGAAGACTTCCGTCGCGCGGTTGCGGCGATGGCGCCGCAGCTGCGCGGCTATGCAGGCGGCACTTCGCCGCGCAGCCAGGTGGCTGAAGGCATCTACACCTCGACCGAATATCCGAAGCAATTGGAGATTCCGCTGCACAACGAGATGTCGTACAGCGCGCGCTGGCCGCAGCGGCTGTACTTCTTCTGCGCGACCGCGCCGCAGACCGGCGGCGAAACGCCGTTGGCCGACTCGCGGCGCATCCTGCAGGCAATGCCGGCGCCTATCGTCGAGGAGTTCGAGCGCCGCCAGCTGATGTACGTGCGCAACCTGGCGCCGGCGCAATCGCGCTACAACGCTTGGAGCAAGGCCTTCGAGACGCAGGACCGCGAGCGGGTCGAGGCCTGGTGCCGCGACATGGACATCGGCTGCGAATGGCAGCCTAGCGGCGGCCTGCGCATTCACGAGCGGCGGCCGGCCACGCGCCTGCATCCGCTGACTGGCGAGCGGGTCTGGTTCAACCAGGTGCACCTGTTCCACGCCTCCAACACACCGATGGCCAGCACGGTCGATGCGCGCATCGAGGCCGGCCTGCCGATGGCGGCGTACTACGGCGACGGCGGCCGGATCGACAACGCCACCCTGGCCAGCGTGCGCGAGGTGCTGCGCGCGCAGCGGCGTACTTTTCGTTGGCAGCAGGGCGATCTGCTGGTGGTCGACAACGTGCTGGCGGCGCACGGGCGACTGCCGTTCGACGGCGCGCGGCGGATTCTCGTGGCCATGTCCTGAACAGTGCCGCTCGCTCCTCTTTCCAAACCCATCGCAAACCGAGCCCATGCAAATCACCTCTGCTTCGCGCGAACCGCTCGCGCCCTGGATACGCCAACACCGCGAGCGCATCGACGAAGCGCTGTGGAGCGACGGCCACGTGCTGTTCCGCGATTTTGACGTCGGCGGCCTCGACGGCTTCGAGGCCTCCGCCGCCTCGGCCTGCGACGCGCTGTACAGGCACTACGGCGACCTGCCATTGGCCAGCGCCAGCGAGAACGTCTACTTCGCGACGCCGTACCCCAGGCACCTGGAGATCCGCTTCCACAACGAGGCTTCGCATACCCAGACCTGGCCATCGCGCCAGTTGTTCTTCTGCCTGGAGCCGGCGTCCGAAGGGGGTGAGTGGACCCTGTCGGACGGGCGCAAGGTCATCGAGTGCCTGCCTGCAGAAATGCTCGATCGGTTCCGCGAACTGGGTCTGGTCTACCGGCGCCGCTTCATCCGTGGCCTGGATGCCTCGTGGGAGCAGTTCTTCAAGGTCGGCAGCCTGCAGGAACTGCGCGAGAAGATCGCGCCGACCGGGCACGAGATCGACGCGATTTCGGAGAACGACCTGACCGTGTCGTACCGCACCCACGCGCTGCTGCAGATTCCAGAGCGCGACACAGAGGCATGGTTCAACCAGATCCTGCTGCACCACCCCGACGCGCTGCCAACCGAAGTCGATGCCCTGCTGAGCAAGCACTTCCGGCGCGACCAGTTTCCGCGCACGGTGTTCTTCGGCGACGGCAGCCCGATTCCGGCCGGGTGGGTGCGCACCATCGACCGGGTGCTGACCGAATGTTCGATCAGCATCCAGACCCAGGCCCACGACGTGCTGCTGGTCAACAACCTGCTGATGGCCCACGGGCGCCTGCCGTACAGCGGCAACCGCCAGGTTCGCGTTGCCCTGGGCGACATGCGCGACCACGCCGCGGCCACCGCTGCCGCCATGAAGGAGCCGGCATGATGAAACGCCAGCACGTCGTCAGCGACTTCTTTCCCGAGGCCGAGGCCATGCGCACGGCCTACGACGGCAAGGTCAAGAATGCCTACAGGCAGACCGTGCATTGGCAATACTTCTGCGAGCCGCAGATGTACACCTACCTGCGCACGGTGCCGCAGCAGGTGTTTCCCGAGGCGCTGTGGGCGCGCTTCGACCAGCACCTGAAGCAGTGGTGCATCGACCACGTCGGCCTGATTCCGACCGGCGCGCCGAACCTGCACCTGATGGTCAACGGCTGCACCCTGGGCCTGCACACCGACTTCCACAACGGCACCTGCGGCTTCGTCTACTCGCTCACGCGCTGGCAGACCCGCAAGTTCTCCGGCGGCGAAACCCTGCTGATGCGCGACGGCGTGCCGAGCTACAAGAAGCACCACGTGCAGGGCGAGGTGCTGTACGAGCTGGTGCCGGCGCAGTTCAACCAGCTGCTGCTGTTCGACGACCGCATCGTCCATGGCACCCCGACCATCGAGGGCAGCATGGACCCGCTGGAAGGGCGCATCGCACTGGTCGGCCACCTGCGCGCCACCTCGCCGGTGGTAACCGGACCGCTCGACGCCGCTGCCGCGCGCAAGATGGTGTTCGAGTTCCATCGCTCGCTTGCCGAACCGGTTGGGCCGTTCAAGGAAGTGCAGGGCGTGATGAGCTTTCGCATGGCTGTGACAGCAGACGGCAGCGTGGAGTCGGTCGATGTGCTGACCGACAACTTCGTCACCGTGCAAAGCGGCTACGAGGCCAACGACGAAGTCGCCGCAGCCCGGGCGCTGGTGCTCGATGCCGCCGCCGGGCTGCGCTTTCCTGGCGCGCGCGGGCCGTCGAAGGTCATCGCCGCGGTGCTGCTGCCGCTGCCGGACCTGCGGCCCATCGAGATATCCATACCGCACGCCGGGCGCCCGGCCAGGCTGCAGGAGTCCCTGAAGGCGCAGTTGAAGGAAGGCGAGGCGCTGGGCTTCAGGATCGACGTGCAGGGCGACAGCTTTGCGGTGCGCGAGCCGCTGGCCGGCACGATCCGCATCGAGAGCAATCGCATCGTCGCCTCGTTCGATCCGCCGATGTGGGTGCCCTCGCAGCGCGAACAATTCCAGGCCGGGCTGAGCGAGAAGCTGGGCATGCTCGCCAGGTACGGCGGCTGAGCTGGCGATGTCAGCACTGGATGGCGCGATCGTCCTGGTCGCAGTTGGCCTGGCCCTGGTCGCGGTGGCGACGAGGCGGG
Source organism: Variovorax sp. OV084 (assembly GCF_900111625.1). Taxonomy (NCBI): domain Bacteria; kingdom Pseudomonadati; phylum Pseudomonadota; class Betaproteobacteria; order Burkholderiales; family Comamonadaceae; genus Variovorax; species Variovorax sp. OV084. Next base: position 33,459 of record NZ_FOII01000031.1, read on the forward strand.
TCGGCGCGCGCGTCATCGTCGCTGTGCTGGCGGCGTTGTTGGTCGCCTGCCTCGTTCAGGTGTGGCGCGAGGGCTTCTACTGGCAGTACGTTGCCATCTACGCATTGCTTGCAGGGCTGGCGGTGCTGGCCTGGAGGCGTCGTGGGCCGCCGCCACGGCGGAGCGCGCTCGCATGGCTGGGGCGCTGTGGTGTGGCGGGGCTCGCCGCAGTTGCGTTGCTCGCGTGGAGTTTCGTGCCGGTGCCTGAGCTGCCCGCGCCAGGCGGACCTTATGCGGTCGGCAGCGAGGTATTCCGATGGATCGACAGCGATCGCGACGAAGCCGCGACCGCCGACCCGCACGATCACCGCAACGTCGTGGTCCAGGCCTGGTATCCGGCCGTTCCCGCCGTTCCCGGCGAGGGCGCTGGGTCGCGCTACATCGACGGCCTCGGCAGCTTGCCGACGTACGTTTCGCTGATACCTGGCCTGGTGATGCAGCGCTACGACCGCATCGACACCCATGCCCGCGCCAACGCGCCGGTGGCCACGCAACAGGCGCGCTGGCCGGTGGTGCTGTTCTCGCCGGGCTACGGCGCGTCGCGTGCGTTCTACTCCGGGCTGCTTGCCGATCTGGCCAGCCGCGGTTTCGTCGTGCTCGCGCTGGACCATCCCTACGAAGCCCCTGTGGTGGAGCTGGCCAATGGCCGCCTTGCGACACCGATTGAGCGCTTCCTGCCGGACGACCCCGACCGCACGCGCTACATGGGCGCACAGCAGGCGGTGCGGGCAGCGGACCTGCGCTACGTCGTCGATCAGATCGGCCGGCCGGGCGCGTTCGGTCCGCGGCTGTCGCAGCGGCTCGATCCGCAACGCATTGCCGCGATCGGCCATTCCTTCGGCGGCGCTAGCGCTGTCGAGGCGGCGATGAGCGACACTCGCATCCGAGCAGCCGCCAACCTCGACGGCACCCTGTACGGCCGCGCGGCCAGCGACCCGATGCCGGTGCCGTTCCTGCTGCTGGAAAGCGACCACCGCGAGACCCGGCATTCGCAGAACTATCTGCAGGGCAACGCCGCTCTTGAACAGCACTTGCGCGCCGGTGGCTACCGCTACCAGATCGCCGAGGCCAATCACTACAGTTTTACCGACGTGCCGCTGTACCTGTCTGGCCCGGTGCGTTTCGCGCTGGCCGCATTGATCGGCGGGTCGCGCGGCCCCGCCGGGAGCCAGGCTGCCAGCAACGATGTGTTGGCGGCGTTCCTGAGTGGCCCCTTGCGGGACGCGCCCGGCGACGTTGCCGCGGCGGCGAGGCGGCATCCGGGGGCGAGTGGCGGAGTGTCGAGCCGGGAGCGTTCAAGAGCTCAGGTATCGCTCCATTTGCAAAGCAGGTTGTGATACGTGCCCACCAGCGTGCGGCGCGCCGATTCGTCGGCACCGCTCTGGTTCAGGCGCTGGACCGCGTTGTCCATGTCGAACAGCAATGCGCGGTCGCCTGCGTCCGCAAGCTGCGCACCGACCTGTCGGCCACGCTCTTCCTGTCGGACGCCGACAGCTACGACGGCGGCGAACTGCAGATGGAAGACACGCACGGCATGCAGACCGTGAAGCTCGCAGCCGGCGACATGGTGCTCTACCCCGCCACCAGCCTGCACCAAGTGACGCCCATCACGCGCGGCGTGCGGCTCGCGTGCTTCTTCTGGGTGCAGAGCCTCGTGCGCGACGGTGCGAGGGTCGATGCGCACGCCGCCGTCTACGTGCAGGCCGAAGCGCATGCCTTCGCTGTAGCGGTTGAACATCGGCGGGTACAGCGGGTTGGGCAGCGCCGCGCTGATGAAGGTCGGATGGCGTTCGAGCGCGCTCGCCACGATGGCCTGGCATTCGTGCGCCACCGCCGAGCCTTCGTCGATCTGCTGGTTGAACTTGACCGGCGCGCCCTGGTGTCCCGCGGTGACGCGGCCGTCGACCCAGGCGTCGCCGGCCGCATCGAGGCGCGCGCGAACTGCCGCGAGCGCTTCGCGGTCGAGGACGCCGGGAATGCAGACCAGCATGTTGTGTCGAATGCTCCTGGGGAAACTCAGAGCCGGTAGGTGAGCGACAGCGTGGCGGCGCGACCCGAGCCCGGCACCGCACGGCCGCCGTCCGATGGGATCAGCGCGTCGGCGTCATGGCGGTTGGCCAGGTTGAACAGGTTCAGCCGGAGGTCGTACTTGGGTTGATGGTAAGCCACCATCGCATCCAGCTGGGCATAGCCGCCGACCTGCACGAGGTCGGTGTTGTTGGCAAAGCGCTTCGCTCTGTAGGTGGTGCGCAGCCTATGGCAGCGTGTTGACGATGATGCGCAGCACCTCGATCCGCTGTGGCAGTTCGATCAGGAACTCCGCGTCGCGCGGCAGGTGATGGACCACGTTCGGGTCACCGCCGGTGAACTCGCTCATTGAGGGGATGTCGGGCCAGTAGGAGGTCGTCACGAACTCGGTTTCGGCTGCACGGTCTTCCCGGAACAACTGCACCGCGAGGGCGGTCTTGCGCAGCGGAGGAATGCCTTCCGCCAGCAGGTAGCGCTCGTAGGCGTCGGCCTTGCCCGGCGCAACCCGGCCACGCCAGATGCGCGCGATCCTGGGTTCTGTCGATGAGCGATGATCCTGCGTCATGAGAGGCCTCCGCGCCGCGACCGGATCTGCTGGTTGCCGCCGCCGACGTGGCTCTCGCGATCGTGCCTGCTCTCGGGCGTACGGCGTGGCTCATTGCGAGGGGTGGGTTCCTGATGGCCGGCCTTGTTGTGTTCGGAAGAAGGTTTGCCGGCGTCGCGTTCGTCGCTGTCGTGCTTGCGGGTGGTCGAGTCCGTCATCGCTGGTCCTTGGTCGGGTTCGAAAGCCTCTTTCTCATCCCACGCGATGCCCCGCCCTGTGGGAAGAGACCGATTCCGGGCGTCGTCCATGCCTCGCGGGGTGCGAACTTCCAGCTTGTCTTCGGACAAGGCTTGCAACCGTCATCGCGTCGAGACGACAGAGTGCGCGCCGGATCTTGCCAACCATGAGGCTCATTGCGGTTTTCCTTCCCGGACCGACCGGCCTTCGCAGTGACCGACTCTTCATAGAGCAACTCATGGCCAGCGATATCAGCGCAATCTCCACCGCTGCAGAAGCGGTGTCGAACGATCAGATGGTCGACGTTCTGAACCAACTTCTGGGGAACTCGCGCGACCGCCAGTATGGCTTCCGTGCATGCGCGAAAGAAGCGGACTCGGCGCCACTCAGGAAGGTTTTTCAAAGCCGCGCATCGAAGTGCGCCAGCGCGGCATCCGAACTTGCCGGGCTCATCTGGCAGTTCGGCGGCAAGCCCAGAGACGGCGGTACCGTCGGCGGTGCGATGCATCGCGGCTGGGTGCACGCGAAGGGATTTGTCGGCGCCGACAGTTCGGCGTCGACGCTCGAGGAATACGAACGCGGCGAGGACGCTGCTGTCGTGCGCTACCGCAAGGCACTCGAGGAGGACTTGCCTGCCAGCGTGCGCGCCATAGTGCAGCGCCAAGCCGAGGGCGCCCGGCGCAACGGTGACCAGATCAAGGCGCTGCGGGAGACCGCTCGGGCGACCGGCAAGGCCAGTTCTGAGCTCTGAGACGTTCCGGTATATGGAGAGGAGCGCGCAATGACACATCCCATGCAAGCAGCCCCCCGGCCACCGTTCGACACGCCCAGGCAATCGCCGCCGGGACTGGAGTCGGCAATGATTCCGCGCCCGGATTTCGGCGAATCCTCTTACGTTGGATCCGGCAAGCACTCGGGCAAGTCCGCCCTGATGGATAAATCGGAAACCTGAAGAGAATCAACTACTTAGAAGAGCTCGTGTGCATTGCGTGTGCACTCGTTTTTCGCGGGTGGCCTCTATCTGGAAGTCTCAGCCTCGGGTTCTCACCGATGGTTTTGGAAGTTCAGGATTGAGGGGTCGAGAAGAAATTCGCCTTGGGCTCCTATCCCGACGTGAGCCTTGCGGCTGCGGGAAAGGCGCGTGACGCTGCCAAAGCCCAGAAGGCTTTCGGAATCAATCCCATAACCCTCCGACACCCGCTGCTGCATTCCCCCATCAGGCGCTGGGCCCAAGCACGCCGTTAATGTCATTCAGTTGAATTACAATGAATCTGTTTGTTCTCTGACTTGGAGGTCCATCATGGTCGCAAACGCATTGGTACAGACCCGCATCGACGCTGAGGTGAAGGAGCGTGCCACCGCAGTGCTCGACAACATCGGCCTCACCGTCTCGGATGTGATGAGGATCGTTCTGACACGCGTGGCCAAGGAGGGCGCATTGCCGGCGGGGTTTACCGTCGACGCTGCGGCCCATGATGCTTGGTTCCGAACCAAGGTGCAGGAGGCTTTGGATGATCCACGCCCGGCCGTCCCGCACGAGAAAGTTGAAACGCATTTCGCCAAGCGTCGAGCAGCCGCGCTGCTCAAAGTGGATGAAGGTGAGGCGTGAGGCTGGAGTGGTCGCCGTTGGCGATGGATGACCGAGAGCGGATTTTCGACTTCATCGAGCAGGACGACCCGCGCGCGGCGATTGCGGTGGACGAGCGCATCGCCACGCAAGTGCTGGTGCTGTCGCAATTTCCAGAGGGCGGGCGTCCAGGGCGCATCGAAGGGACGCGCGAGTTGATCGTTCGCCGCACACCGTACATCGTGGCCTACTGGGTTGGAAAGGATCACGTTCGTATCCTGCGTATTCTCCATAGCGCGCAGTTGTGGCCTGGCGAATTGACAGACCTGCTGTGAAGAGGGGGTAGGCGCGGACAGCCATGCCACTTCCCGCCCGCGTTGTCTGCATTGAATTGTTGGTTTTCGTACTACGCAACAGTATGGACGGCCATAAGCAGCGCGAACGGCCGGTGCCGCTGGCGGTCACGCGCTTTCGACGATCCCATGACGATCGGCAAGCCCCGTTAACTCAAAAGCAGAGCCAGCTTGACGCAGGTTCCATGTGGCTTGGCAGGCTCATGCTGCGCTATGCGTATGTGAGGCGGCTTCTGCAATTTTGCGGGCTCAATTTTTCCTCCGGCACGTCGGCGAATGTCGCTGAAGACGGACTCTGCTGACCTTCAACTGGTACGCCCGATGGCGGGCAGGTCAGCTGAGCCCCATTAACTTGGGTCGAGTCCAAAGATGACGCGCGACACGACGTCGCTGCGGCCGGGCGTCGCGTCGGCTGGCGCACGCCCTGGCACGGGTGGCTTCTTCGTCGGTGCTCCACATCTCCGCCGCCTACAAGCTACCGAAGCCCTCGCCGACACTGCACCAATGCTGTTCGTTCTAGGTTGAGCACCGACTCGCAGAAGGTCTCTCTCGATGAGGCTGATCGTTGCAGCCACGCCCGCGTGGGATGCCTAGCGACCCTCGTCATTCGTTCCAGGACGACACGAAGCATGAGTGAAATCGCTGATCTTTTCGCCCGCGAATTTCCCGTGTGGCACATGGTGGTGCGCGGCACGGTCGTGTACTGGTTCCTCCTCCTCGTGTTCCGCTTCGTGCTGCGCCGTGACATCGGCTCGATGGGCGTGGCCGACCTGCTCTTCGTTGTACTGGTCGCGGATGCATCGAGCAACGCGATGCAGGGCGAATACAAGTCCGTCGATGATGGGCTGGTGTTGCTCGCGACGCTGGTCGCGTGGAACTTTGCGCTGGACTGGCTGAGTTTTCGCTTCGAGCCGGTCGCCCATTTTCTGGAGCCGCCCGCCGAAGTGCTCATTCGCAATGGTCGGCTGAATCGGCGTGCCCTCAAGCGCGGGATGATCAGGACGGACGAGCTGCGCGGCAAGCTGCGCGAGCAAGGTGTAGCTGATTTTTCGGAGGTGCGCGTCGCTAGACTGGAAAGCGATGGCACTCTCAGCGTGTTCAAGAGGACGAAGAACAAGAATGACGACGAAGCCGCCAATCGCCATCGACCACCAGAGGCCTCGAAGCCCCCAGTTCAATGAAGCAGCTTGTGGACTGGCTCGTCGCCAAGAGGTGGAGTTCTTCGTTAGCAAGTGGCCGCCCGGACGCTGGTCGTCGTTTTCCATGCGCCGGTGATAACCCGCGAAATCCGCGTAGTGCCTTGCTTGAGCAGCAAAGTCCCTTCGATGCCGGCATCACTGTGCTGCTGTGGGCATCGTTGAGTCGAGGCCTCTCTCCGTTGTGAAGCACCGTAGCCGCCGACGTGGCACCAGGGAGCACGCATCGTATTTTCAAAACGTAGGATCTATCCGACACGCAGAGTCCAGGACCGTGTCTTAAATTTCGGCTCCTGCGGAGCTATCCGCAGGCTTGCTGTAAACCTCCGCCCGGCCCTCTGCGGCCGGGCTTTTTTTAAGCGCGCCGCGGGCTCGGCGAGCCGATGCTGGATGTCGAAATTTCCCTCTTGAAATCGCGCAAGGGCTCTCCTATCTTCTCTTCCGTCGGAAATTGGTCAACCGAAAAGGAGGTATTGAAATGACCATGAACTTGCTCAAGCAAATCGCCGGCTCTCGCCTGCCCGTTACGTTCTATCGCGCCGAGGACATCGACCAGGTCAGGATTCTGCGGGCCGCCGGGCTCGTCGTCGCCCTGGTGCCATCGCCCTCGAATCCGCTCTCCATGGCCGGACCCGCCTCGGCGGCGCAGGTGCTGGCCATCACCCAGAAGGGACGGGAGGAACTGGCGAAATTCAACTATCCGGAATCGCGCCCTCCGCGCTGGCGAAGCCGCTCGCCGCGCATCACCGCATGGCGCCGTCCGGATGCCGGCGGCCCTTCACGGGAGGCCAGCTCGCATCGCCTGCCTCAGTGAGGATCTCGGCCCATCTCTCGTTTACTTCATTCAAGATTTGGAGATTCGAACATGTACCGATCATTCTTTCCGCGCGACATGCTTGCAGAAATGGATCGCCTACAGCGGGACATGCAGCAGGCGTTCGACCTGGCGCCCACCATCCGTGGCTACGGCAGCAATGGATTTCCTGCATTGAATGTCGGCGCCACGCCGCAGACGGTGGAGATCTATGCGTTTGCGCCGGGCATCGATCCGGCGACGCTGGAGGTCCACCTCGAACGCGGCCTTCTGACCATCGCGGGCGAACGCAAGAGCGTGTTGCCCGAGGGGGATGCGAAAGCAGCAGTTCACATCAATGAGCGCTTCGACGGCCAATTCCGCCGGATGCTTACGCTGCCCGACGATGCCGACCCAGAGGCGGTTGACGCCAAGCTGCGCGACGGCGTGCTGCGCATTACCGTTCGCCGTCGTGCGTCGGCTCAGCCGCGTCGCATTGCTGTCCAATGAGCCAAGGAGACGAACACCATGAGCAAAGACATTCAGACCCGTTCGCCTGATGCGCCCGAAAGCGCCGACCCGAAGCAGGAGACGCCGCGCTATGGCAACGCGGCATTGACCCCACCTGTCGACGTGGTCGAAGACTCGGGTGGCATCACCCTCTACGCGGACCTGCCGGGCGTCTCGCGCGAGAAGCTGAATCTTCATGTCGAGGCGGAGACCCTGACCATCGAGGCCGAGTCGAGCTTGACGGTGCCTGACGGCCTGAAGACCAGTCACACCGAGGTGGGGCTCGGGAGGTTCCGTCGCGTGTTCACGCTCAGCAAGGAGCTGGACACGGAGAAGGTGTCGGCCGAGCTCACGCAAGGCGTGTTGAAGCTGCGGATTCCCAAAGCCGAGCATGCGAAGCCCAGGCGGATCGACGTTAGTTTGGCTTGAGGGGTGCGTCGATGAGCGTGCAGCCGACACGGCTGCACGCATCGCGCGGTGTATGTGCCTCTACGGACCAAACGGGGGCGGGGGCGCTCCCGCCCGTGCATTGGCCGACTGAGCGCTATCGGGGGGGCAATAGGGCGACCGAGCAGGTGTGTGCGTGCGTCCAACGACAGCGCCTGGTTCATCTCAACTTAAGGAGGCGCAACGGCGATGCCGATGAATTTCCTGCGGCGCATTGAGGATGCGTCGTTTCCCCTGGTCATCCACGAAGAGAGCGACATTGAGTGCGCGGCCGTCTTGGCCGCTGCCGACCTTGTCGAGGCGAATCTCGCTGAGGCGGGCGATGGCACCGGCCGGGGGGAGTGATTTTGCGCATCACGCCACGGGGTAGGTCAGAGTTGAACAGGCTGCGCGCAGACTTGGAGTGAAGGCGCGCGCGCCGCGCAGCGGTGTGCCCTGTCAACGCTCTGAAGATTGCGATGCCGGCCAGTGCGGCAGGCGTATATCAGGTGCCGTCGTTGGAAGGATCGGCTGATCGGGCGCGTTCGGCTCGATGCCTTTAGGCGGTGTCCGGCTGTTGAGCGCGTCGAGGTAAGCCCTGACGCGGTCGAGAGAGCTTCCCACAGCCCGGACTGCGATTCGAAGTTCCGCAACCGTGCACCCCAGACGCGTCGCCCATGCTTTTGCGTCGGCCGCCGTGGCTGCGGAGATGTTTATCGTCTTCGTACGGCGAGTCATATTGGCGACGTCAACAAACGGTTACGAGAGTGGGCCGCGACGGACATACCAGGCGAGCTTTCGCCAGGTGCACAGCAGGGCGTAGAGAGCCATCGCGATACCTCCTAAGCGCCATCGCTCCCGACCGGGGATGCTTCTTCGTGGTCACTCGAAGCTCGCGGGCCAATGCGTTCGTCGGGGACATATCTCAACAGCGCCTTCGTGCCAGCCTGGAGTGCGTCGAGCCACATGTCACAGGGCTCGTTCGCTGACTCGAGTTCGCCCCACTGCGAGGCGTCGTTGCCTTCTTCCATGAGCACCCAATAGAAGCGCCGAGGTTCCGGCTCCTCGACGTGGATCGAGATCCGGCGGATTGGAGACATCACTTTTCTTTCCCCGAGAGGTACTTTCGCACCGCGTCGGCGGAGTTGCCGACCGCTTTCACGGCGTCTCGCAGTTGAGTCTCGGTGCAGCCCAGTGATTCGGTCCATGAGCGCACCTCGTGCGGTTCGCCGAGGTTAACGAGCTTGCGATCAAGGCCGGTCTTCTTCGGGTCGTCTGCCATACGTTGGATCTCCATGAAAGCCGGCACCGCGCCAGCCAGAACTCACAGAGTGTCCTCAAGGAGAAGCGACGGACATCTCCAAAATGCGCTATTGGTTGACGGCATCTTTCCTACGCATGGGAGCTCGCTGAGCGAGCGCGAACTCGAGGTGGAGGCCGAAAAGAATCAGCATTTCCATCGGGACATTTCTTCAAAGCACGTGCGAAGCTCGGCACTGGCGCGTCAATGAACGAGCCGCACGAATGGACGCCTGCTCAGCTTTTCTTTGGCATCGGCATGCATACAGCACCCAAGCGCGCACCTCTCCACGAAGCATGCATCGCTCAGGCGGGGAACGGATCGTGGGACTGATCAGACGCATGCGGAAATCGGTGCTGCAGTGTTACCTTGCAGTTCCGGCTGGTGTGGAAACCGGTCGCAATATCTGATGGCGGAAGCGCCGGCCTGTGGTTTTGCGCAGTTAAGCGATCTGGACGGCGTGCCAGCAGCCCGGCATGCGCTTCGTTCCCGTCAAGACCGAGGCTCAGCAGATTGTGCTGTCGCTGCACCGGCTGCGCGCGCAACTCATGAAGACCCGCATCATGCAGACGAACGAACTTCGGGGGGCTGCTCTCTGAGTTCGGCATCGTGCTGCCGGAAGGTCAACGCGGCACTGCTCAAAGCATTGCCTGACGCCATGTGCGATGCGAAGACCCGGCTGCCAGCGATGCTCATGGATAGCCTGGGGCCGGTCGGTAAATCGAGCGAAGGTGGAATGTGCTTTGGCTTGACGCCGCGCAGGTGCTCTGGCCTCAGATGGGTGTATCGCTTGAGCATCTTCCAGTCCTTGTGCCCGGTCACAAGCGCAGCTTGTTCGATGGTGAACCCGGCCTCGAAGAGACGACTGGCTGCTTCGTGCCGCAGATCATGGAACTTGAGGTCCTTGATCCTCAATTCCTTGCAGGCCCGCCGGAAAGCGGTCCCGACAGAGCGCCCGTTGTACGGAAAGACCAGGCTGCTGTTCCCGGAGAACGGTTTCTGCTCCTCGAGAATGGCCCAGGCATCGAAGCCGGTGACATCGAGCAGCGGCACTTTCTGGTCGTTGCCGTTCTTGTCTCGTGGGTCTTTCCGGTCACGCACGATCACGGTACGGGCCTTGGCGTCGATGTCCTCCCATCGGATGCGGCAGATCTCGTCCTGGCGCATCGCGGTGGCGACCGCGAACCGCATGATTCGCCCCAGGGGGATGATCTGCCGTGAATTGCTAGAGAAGTAGTCGGCAAGCGCCTGCAGTTCGCCGAGGGTAGGGCGGCGGTCGCGTTCCCGCCCCTTGCCGACCAGGCCCAGGCGCTTGAGCGCGATGCGAGCCAGATCGATGGTCTCTACCGGAACGCGAACCCCGTGAACGGCCGCGGCGTGAGAAACTACCAGCTTGATGTAGCCGATGTCCATGCTGATGGTGACGGGACCGGCGCCTTCCTTGGCGCGGTCCTTGCCGAACTGGATGAGCCGCTCGCGCGTGACGTCCTTCAGCTTCAGCTTGCCCAGCTTCGTCTTGAGCGCATCGAGGGTGAAGGCCTTGGAGCGCCGAGGCGCTCGCAGCACTTCCTTCATGTCGGTGATGGATAAATCGGAAACCTGAGGAAAATCAACTACTTAGAAGAGCTCGTGTGCATTGCGTGTGCACTAGTTTTTGACAAATCCGATGTGTTCTTCGATTACCTGCATGGGGTGCAAGGGAGCGGGGGGCGAATCCTTTCACACGCAGCCCACTTGGAGACCTGATGCCACCTGTGTGATGACCCCCTCAGTGCACGCCAAGGCCTCGACGCCTGCGCATGCAAGTGGAAGGGGGCGAGACTCGCGTAGCGAGCTTGATGCGCCACGATAGCGCGGCTGGCCATGGGCACTTGATCGGAGACGCCTGGAATCAGCTAGCGTTGAGGAAACTCAATCCCAGAAATATACAAATCCGGATGAGCACCATTCCTACCATAGCAGAGACACGCGTGGCCGTCCTGGTCGATTGCGACAACGTGCCTTCGGACATCCTCGAGCACGCGTTGCGCATGGCGGCGCAGTTCGGCCGCGTCGTGCTGCGCCGGGGCTACGGCAATCAAGGTACGCTGGCCCACAAATGGCAGGACGCCCTGGTGCGACTGGCCTTCACCCCTTGCCTGCAGTACCAGTACGCCGCCGGCAAGAACACCGCCGACATCGCACTGGCCCTGGATGCCCTCGAAGCTCTCTTCGACCAACGGGCCGATACGTTCTGCCTGGTCACCAGCGACTCCGACTTTGCCTATCTGTGCCGCAAGCTGCGCGAGCGCGGCGCTACCGTCTGCATTGTCGGTGAGCCCAAGACACCTGACGCGCTGCGCAATGCCAGCGACCAGTTCTTCGAATGGGTGCGCCCGGAGCTGACAGTGGAAGCTCCTTTCGAAACCATACTCAAAGCCACGGCAAAAGCGGAGTCGGCCAAAGTCGAGCCTCCGAAACCGGAGGTACCCAAGCCGGCCGTCAAGCGGCGGCCGCGCTTCCTGATCGACGCTGTGTCGCTCTTGGCCAGCGACACCTCCGAAGGCAAGGTCGGACTGGGTGCCCTCGGCCAGTACCTCAAGCGCACCGACCCTGCCTTTTCGCCGCAGACCTACGGCCACTCCGGTCTGCTGAACATGGTCAAGACCTACGACCTGCTATCCGCTCGGCAGGAGGAGGGTGGGCACTGGTCGGTGAGCCTGGTGCCCAAGGGCGAAGCCACCGGAGAAGCCGACGATGACGCGCCGAGCGCATAGTGTGCACGGTCCTAAAAGGACTGCAGCGTCGACACGGAAGGCACGTCCTTCGATAAGATCGGCCAGCATGGTGTAGGCATCCTTGCCATTCGGTTCACTCCGATGGCGATGGCCGACGGTATGCACTGCCCCCGTCGGCCCGTGGCTTCGAAGAAGCTAGACGGTCAAACACAAACAGGAGACACAGCATGACGCTCAATGCGGACAAGTACAGCCGGTCGGTCAGCCTGCTGTGCCCGACATGTGGTGGCAGTCAGTTTTCTCACGACGATGCCGATGCTTCAACCAGCGCGCTTGTGAAATGCGAAGGCTGCGGACTGGAGATATCGAAGGACGATCTCGTCCGGGCAAACAGTGAGAACGTCGACGAGCATGTAAAGGAGATCGGCCAAGAGGTGGTCAAGGACATCGAAAAAGAGCTGCGCGAGTCGCTGAAGAAAGCATTCAGCGGCAGCAAGAACTTCCGAATCAAATAATGCCAATCTCGATCAGCATCGGGGATGCGATCGCCACTGGCGCGCTCGCACTGTCCGCCTACGCGACCTGGAAGACTTTCAAGTTCAATGAAAGACAGAACACGTTGATCGAGAGCCAGGAGCGACTGAATAAGTTGCTCTTGGACAAAGAAGCAGGTGAAGTCCTCAATGTCAAGAAGGCCGACCTTGGTGCAACCTTCGTCAAGCTCGGAAGCAACAAGCACCGGCTCAAGATCTGGAACAAGGGCAAGTCGGCCGCGCGCGACGTGTCGCTGGATTTCCCGGAGGGAAACGAATGCCTGATCCAATCGGACATCGATGCCAAGTTCCCATTGGAGATACTGGAGACGCACCAATCGGTGGAGTTGATCGCCGCCGTATCGATGGACTCCAAGAGCAAGCATCCGATCAAGTTGACGTGGTCTGATGAGTTCAGCGAGCACAACGAAAAGATGGTCTACCCAACGATCTGAGATCACGATCCGGCACTCCGAAAGAGCCCGCACTCCAAGATGATCGACAACGCCTTCTTAGCCTCGCAGAAAGCCAAATCTTTTGTAGGTCGACAGACTACGCCGGCACTGCGTCATCTTGTCTTCGCCATCGTGGATCAGGTCGCACGACAGCACTATGGAAGCATCTATTCCATCAAGTGCCTGCAGACGGCGGCAGCGGTGAAATCGCTGCTCTCTCGCTTGGGTATCGAAAGCCAATTGTGGATGGGCGCTGTATGCGTGGCTGAAGTCTTTATGGAGCCTGGTGTCGTCGCCTGGGGTGGCTTCTGGGACAAGGATCATCACATCTGGCTGGCGACGGAGTTCTACGAATATGTCGATCTCAGTATTAGTCAGTTGCACATGCACCCCCGTCGACGGCGCTACGATGCGATTCCAATGCCCCCCCTCTGGTGGAGCGACATTGGAAGTTGGCCACCCGTTCTCAAATATCTACCCGATACCCCGATTCATATGGGCCTGGAATGCCAAGAGGACATCGACGACATGAAGGCCTTCCAGGCAAAGGTCGATTCAACATTCGACACCATGCTGCAGAATGGCGATGTCGAAAAGGTTGCTTTCGGGACAATCCTGGGCGGTCCTGAGACCATGAACGCGCTCTATGAACAGGGCAATGAGTGGGTGGTCCGAGCATTCGTATTTCAGGAACGGTCAATCGCCTTTCCCGATTGGATTCGAAATCGAGAGATCGAACTGATCAGGGCACATCAACGCGGTGAACGTGCTGAAAGCAGGCTCAGTTCCCGAACCGATCTCGTTCGCACGCACGACCAAGAATAATGGCTACTTCCGTAGCTGCATGAACACCAAGGCGGCGGTACGAACTGCGCCGATCGGTGTCGGACGGATTGCCCGGGGCCTATCCCGGCATGGGTACCGCGGATGTCAGAGCTCATATACAGCCTGTATGGCTGATCCTCGGGAGTCAGGACTCGCGCGCAGCGCGCACGACCAGGCAGAAAACCAAGGGCCGTCGGCCCTTTGCGTCAAGTGGTCCCCGCTCGGCAAAACGCATCACGTCGTTGCCCGCGACGATCAGGTGGTCGAGCGCCGGCACGTCGACAAGACTCAAGGCCGTCTTCAACGTGTCGGACAGCGCCTTTCGACCCGCGACGGCTCGGCGACGCCCGAGGGATCGTTGTGGCAAAAAATCGCTGCTGTCGCATTGAATGTCAGCGATTCCTTGACCAACTCGCGTGGATAGGCCGAAGCTTGGCTTACTGCGTCCCCGGATCAGCTCGACGTATTCGATGAGGCGGTTCTGCGCAGCGAGCATCAGCACCGCGAACACCTCACTCCAGTCCGCCCAGCTTGACCTGCAGGAAGTCCTGCACCGGCTGTGGCGACGTCCGCACCTCACGCCCGCGCAGTTGCGCGCTGTGCAGCCTGCAGCTCATCATCGACGCTCGCCGGACGGTAGTAGCCGTGACGATCAGGTTGGCACAGGGCAACGCCCAAAAAAGCCTGACGCCGGGACCAGAGGATGTGATGATGTTTCTAAATGTGCCATCATGACTCCTGATGCATGCGACTCCGTGGGCACGTTCGTGCGCGTATTCCAAGAGAGGAAAAGCAGCAATGACAACGACTGGAGGAGACCCATGTCGATACTGCAGGAAATACTGGGCTGGACTCAGGGGCTGGCCACATGGCAAAGCGATGCGGTCGCACGTTTGCTGGCCAAGCAGACTCTGACGGCAGAGGATCAGGACGATCTATTCGCGCTTCTCAAGGCGGCACACGGCATTCCCGACCCGAAAGACCGCAAGCCCAAGCCGCTCACGGCCGATCAGATCCCCGCGCCGGTCAAAGCGACGACGCACGTTGAGTTGCGCGCTATTAAGAACATGCGCCACGTCAACGCGATTGCGGAGAACCAGCATCTGCCGTTCAGCGCGGCGGGAATGACGGTCATTTACGGCGACAACGGCTCGGGGAAGTCCGGATACTCCCGCGTGCTCAAGCGCGCCTGCCGTGCCCGCGATCAGGGGGAAGCCATCCATCCAAACGCCAATCTACCGCCCGGCAAGGCTGGCGCTCCGGAGGCAGCCTTCGAAATAGCCGTGGACGGCGTTGCCAAGGATGCGCATTGGACCCAGGGCAAGGCTGCGCCTCCGGAGTTGTCGTCATTCGCCATCTTCGATTCACGCTGCGCGCGCGCCTACCTCGACAACGAAGACGACTTTTCCTACGTGCCCTATGGATTGGATGTGTTCGAAGGATTGGCGAAGGTCTGCAAGCAACTGAAGACTTCGATCGAAACCGAGCATGCGTTGTTCGCGGCCGACCTTACGGCATTCGTGCCGTTGCAGGGCGACACGCTCGTCGGCAAGTTGATCGCATCGCTGTCTGCCAAGACGACTATTGACCAGGTCGATGCCCTCGCTACGCTCACACCTGAAGAACTGATCCAACACGTCGAATTCGACAAGAGCCTGAAAGAGAACAACCCGAAGGAGAAAGCAACGCAGTTGCGCCTGCGCGCTCGTCGCGTGGCGACCATTGCGACGAATGCTACGGCCAAGGGTTCGCTGGTTGGCCCAACGGTCGCCACCAAGCTGCGCAGCCTGGCGGACAGTTACCGCACGGCGCAGGCGGCAGCCGCGCTCGCGGCGAAGCAGTTCAAGGAAGGCGAGAACCTGCTGCCGGGCACCGGCGGCGAGGTCTGGCGCGAACTCTTCGATGCTGCCCGCAAGTTCGCAGTCGAGTCCTATCCGGAAAAGGAGTTCCCCGACTTGGGTGCCGAAGCACCCTGCCCACTGTGTCAGCAACCTCTCGGCGAAGGCGCGGCGCGAATGCTGCGTTTCGAGGCCTTTATCCAGCAGGAGGCCGAGAGAACATCCCAGGCACGCCGTATAGCGTTGTTCGCCGAGTACAAGCCGTTTGTTGCCCATGTCCTGACGCTGAATCTCGACGATGTGACGCATGGCGAGATCGAAGTCCTGGACCCGCAGCTTGCCGCTGATGCGAAAGCATTCGAACCATTGCTGATCGCTCGCCAGGAGGCCATCAAGGCAGCGGTGCTTTCGCACCAGTGGGACGGTATCGATCAGGCTTTGATCAACCCGGCGGCGCGGCTGCAGGCGCTGGCCGCCAAGCTGAACGCCGAGGCCGAGACCTTGGAGAAGGCATCGGATGAGAAAGCACGCGCAGCGCTTCAGAAGCAGTTTGGGGAACTCGATGCGCGTCGACGGCTGAGTCAGGTCAAGGACTCCGTGGTCACCGCGGTCGAGAAACTCGGCCACCAGGCGAAGCTCGTGAAGTGTCTGTCAGCCGTGAAGACCAACGCCATCTCGCTGAAAGCCTCGGAGTTGGCGGAAAAAGTGGTCTCCAAGGAACTGGCCGAAGCGTTAAACCACGAATTCAAGGCCTTGGGTGTTAGTGCCGATGCAATCTTGACCAGCTAAACCGCAAAGTGCCGATCCAATATTGACCAGGGTGTTCCACTGACCTGCTGAGAATTTCAGCAGGGATTCAAGGTGATCACCATGGACATGATTGGCAAGGTCAGGCGCATGAGGCTGCGCGACCAACTCTCTCTCAGTGAGATCGCAAAGCGCACAGGCCTGTCGCGCAACACGGTCAAGAAGTGGCTCAAGGCGCCCGGCGATGTTGTGCCGAAGTACGAGCGGGTGAAGCTCGACGGCAAGCTCACGGCGTTCGAGCCGGCCCTGCATCAAGCGCTCACAACCGACAGCCATCGCCCCAAGCAGGGACGGCGCAGTGGTCGCGCCCTGTTTGCCCAGATACAGGCGCAGGGCTACCGCGGCGGCTACAGCGCCGTCACCGACTACATCCGGCGCTGGCGGGTGGAGTCGGCAGCCAGTCCGGCCAAGGCGTTCGTTCCGATGAGCTTCGAGCTGGGCGAGGCCTTCCAGTTCGACTGGAGCGTCGAAGCCATGGTCGTCGGTGGCGTGTTCTACAACGTGCAAGTGGCGCACCTGAAGCTGTGCGCCAGTCGCGCCTTCTGGCTGGTGGCCTACCCCAGCCAGGGGCACGAGATGCTGTTCGACGCGCACACACGCTCGTTCCAGGCACTCGGCGGCGTCACCCGGCGCGGCATCTACGACAACATGCGCACCGCCGTGGACAAGGTGCAGCGCGGCAAGCAGCGCACCGTCAACGCCCGCTTCGCTGCCATGTGCAGCCACTACCTGTTCGACCCCGACTTCTGCAACGTCGCCTCCGGCTGGGAGAAGGGTGTGGTCGAGAAGAACGTGCAGGACAGTCGCCGGCGCATCTGGATCGAAGCCGCAACCCGGCGCTTCGGCTCGTTCATCGAACTCAATGCCTGGCTGAGTGAGCGGTGTCGTTCGGTGTGGAGTGACACCACGCACCCGATCCACCGGCAGTTCACCGTGGCCGAGATGTGGGAGTTAGAGAAGCCTCACCTCATGTCCATGCCAGCCCCCTTCGACGGCTACGTCGAGCGGCTGGCCCGGGTCAGCAGCACCTGCCTGGTGGCCGCCGCGCGCAACCGTTACTCCGTACCGTGCGAGTGGGCCGGCCACATCGTCAGCACCCGCGTCTATCCCGAGCGAGTCGATGTAGCGGCCGCAGACGCCGTCGTGGCCAGCCATGCCCGGCTGCCGGGCAGCGGCCAGACCAGCTACGACTGGCAGCACTACATCGAGTTGGTGCAGCGCAAGCCGGGCGCCTTGCGCAACGGCACGCCGTTCCTGGACCTGCCGGCGCCATTGCTGCGCTTGCGCCAGTCGCTGCTCAGGCACCCTGGAGGAGACCGGGTCATGGCACAGGTGCTGGCCGTGGTGCCGCAGGCCGGGCTGGAAGCGGTGCTGGTGGCCATCGAGTTGGTGCTCGAAGGCAGAGCGCCCAGCGGCAGCATCAGCGTTGAGCACGTGCGCAACGTACTGGCCCGCTTGAACAACCCGGCCACGCCAGACCAAGCGCAGACGTCCCTGCGACTCACCCAGGCGCCTAAGGCCGACACCGCGCGCTACGACCGGCTGCGCCCCACCCACCAGGATCATCTGGACGGACAGGAGGTTGGCCATGCGTGAGACCTCCATCGATGTACAGGCCCAACTGAAGGCGCTGAGGCTCAACGGCATGGCCACGGCCTGGGCCGATCTGACGGAGCAAGGCGGCGATACGACCCTGGCCGCATCACGCTGGCTGGTGGAGCACCTGCTGCAGGCCGAAGATGCTGACCGGGCAATGCGCTCCATTGCTCACCAGATGAAGTCGGCGCGCTTCCCCATGCACCGCGACCTGGCCGGGTTCGACTTCTCCGTCTCACA
>NZ_FOII01000032.1:0-50263 GCF_900111625.1 Variovorax sp. OV084
GACATCACGAGCCGCACCGGCTCCACTGTCAGCGAACTGGCCGGCGGCCTCACCCTGGCGCTGAACCAGACCACCAGCATTTACGGCGAAGTCGGCAAGCTGTGGGCCTCGGGCGGCGCAACGGATGTGAAGACCTCCCTGCAGGGCTCGATCGGGCTGCGCATGAAGTGGTGAGGGGACGCCGCGTCAGGAATCATCGGTTCCTGGTGCGGCCTGGGTGGCCAGACAAATGCGGCACGGAGATGTCGCATCCGTACCCCTTTGTCTGTGCATTTCCGTGTTCGTTTGCCCCATTTCTTCCATCGAGCGCTGAGCCGCCTCTGTATGCCGGTGCATGAGACAGGTGTGCGCGCCCTAGGATATGGACGGTCAAGCGCCGGCGGAAATGTGGGCCATGCACGCGCGGAAATCAAAACAGAAAGCAGCATCGAAGGGAAAGTGCGCTCCGACGGCTCTCGCAGAGCAATCATTCAAAGATACAGACCTTCACATGGCTTTCACCAATGACAGTCGCGGTTTCGCGTTCTCCTGCGACGATGCAAAGATGTCCATCTGCGTCAGCACCTGGAACACACGTCTAGCTCAAATTGCACGCGTGATCGGCCCTATCCTGATCATGACTGGATCGCTTCCAGATCCAGAGTACATCTCCCAAACTCTGGGCAAGCGTCCGCGAGGCATATTCATCATTGCAAACACCGATGCACGAAAGGAGGCATCGGTGCTCAAGACTCGCTTTCCTGATGTGCGCATAGCGCTGCATGACAACAACAACGCCAAAGTCGTACTTGTGTCGCCGGACACTGTCTGGGTTTCCAGCGCTGATTTTGGCAAGACGACACGGATAGAGTCCGCTGTCGGTCTGCATTCAAGCGCCGTGTTCAAGAAGATTCAGGAATCCCTCTTCCACAAGTTATGGGCAGAGGCGATCAAGATTTCATGATGAGGCCTTCACGCGTGGCTTGACTCGCAGGGAATTCTCTCAAATCGATTCGGGTCATGCGAAAAGTTTAGGGGCAGC
The DNA here is from genome assembly GCF_900111625.1 of Variovorax sp. OV084. Taxonomy (NCBI): domain Bacteria; kingdom Pseudomonadati; phylum Pseudomonadota; class Betaproteobacteria; order Burkholderiales; family Comamonadaceae; genus Variovorax; species Variovorax sp. OV084. The sequence continues at coordinate 1,022 of NZ_FOII01000032.1, forward strand.
CGATGCGATTGCGTCAGAGCTTGTTTCCTATCCGGCCGCACTCTTCTGACGAGGCATTTCGCTCCCATCACACCCCGTGAGTACGCCGTTCACTCTACTTGTCGCAGTCAAGGTTCGAAGGTAAAAACGCCCCGCATGAGCCCTGTCCGAACGCATCAGTTCCTGCGCATCTCACGCTGGTTGCGGCTGCATTTTCAAAGTGCCTCGGGCCTGGGCGCTCTGGCCGCCGTGGCCATGTGGCTGCTCTTCTGGTTCGGCGGCGATTGAGCCACTGTCCCGGACCGATATGCACCCACACTGTTGATTTTCGTGCTCGTCTGATCCGCTTTTTCAGCGGGCACGGAACCGTCGCTGATGAGGGCAGGACTGGCGGCCGCCATGCGCAGGGGCACGATGGAGGCGAACGTCTTCGGAATGTGGTGCTGGCTGGCGCGGAACTCAATAGAGTCAGCTTCAAGTGAGGTCGGCTGTATTACAAACCTCCGCAATGAGTTCCTGGCCGATTTCCCCCGATGCCCGTTCGTTGCTCGCGACGGCGCGACGCCCACCCCTGCATGGTGCTGTCCTCGCCGCTCTCCTGGCGATGGTGGTGGTGTGGACCTTGCCGATGGCGACGTTCTACGAGACGCCTCCCTGGGACAACGTCGAGGAACTCTTCTGGGGCGGCAGTCTGGAATGGGGCTACTACAAGCATCCCCCGTTGCCGAGCTGGCTGATGGGCCTGCTTGTCTCCCTGGCCGGTCGCCAGGCCTGGCTGACCTATGCCGCGGGCGTCGGCTGCGGCGTGGGCGCTCTCTATATCCTGTGGCGCTGGTCGCTGGGAATGGTGTCCCCCGCTCGAGCGGCGCTGGCGGTGCTGCTCGGCTCACTGGTGACCTACCACGTACAGCGTGCGACCATCTTCAACCACAACACGGTGCAACTGCTGCCGATAGCAGGTTACTGGTGGATGCTCTGGCGTGTGCTGCGCACGCCGGAGACGGGACGCCGCGACTGGCTGTGGCTTGGCGTCTTCGCAGCACTGTCGATGCTCACCAAATACAGCGCCCTGGTGCAGTTCGCGGTGGGAGCAGCTTTCATCGCCCGCGAAGGAGCGTGGCGAGATGCACGTGTGCGACGCGACCTGCTGCGGGCCGGCGCGGTGATGCTGCTGCTCATGGCGCCGCACCTGGCGTGGCTGCTGCAGCACGGCGATCAGACCATTGGCTATGCGCGGCACTCGGTGCATCCTTCCGGCCTGTCGAAGCACCTGCACTCGCGGCCGCTTCGGGTGCTGCTGGTGCAGCTTGCACGCATGTCGCCGATGTTGTTGTTCGTTGCATGGGCTTGGTTCACGCGCGCGCGTACGCCGCCTGGACGCTCGGCGGTGTCGAACGGCTTCGACCGGCGCTTTCTTGCCTGGGCGACCCTCGGGCCAGTGTGCCTGGTGCTGGCGGCGTCAGTACTGCTGCAGACGCGCCTGGTGGCCTCGTGGCTCGGCACCTTTTTTCTGCCGGCTGCGGTGTGGGCAGTGGCAGTGGTGCCGGGTCTCGAGGCGGAGCGCTGGAAACGCAGCCGCTGGGCCCCCACGCTAGCCGTGGCGGCATTTCTCCACGTCGCCGGTTCGTTCGGGCAGGCGTGGATCGACGGTGTCTGGAGCGCGCGGCATGGCTACATCACGCGCGCCAACCTGCCCTCGCGGCAAATCGCCGAAGCGGTCGATACCCTCTGGCGCGAGCGTATCGGTGACCGTCCCTTGCGGCTGCTGATTGGCGACACATGGTTCGCGGGTGCGGTGGCCCTGCAAATGGACCCAGCCGTTCAACTTCTGATCGACGGGGATCCTCGCACCTCGCCCTGGCTGACGCCCGGCTCCCTGGCGCGGGAAGGCGGCATGGTGCTGATCCTCGACACGCCGGAATTTCGCTCCGAGGGGCCGCTGCTGGAGCCATTGTTGGCGAGTGCCAGTTGCACGGGCAGCTTGCACCTGCCCTGGGCCGGCACGGACGACGCGCGCAGCGTGCGTCTGCGCTGGGGCATCGTGCGACCCGAGGACGAGCATGGCCTCCAGGACTGCGTGCCGGCGCCGCCGCCATCGTCGTCGTAATCAGGCCAAGCGGTCACGTCTGCGGGCCATGGTGACCTGGCGCCCTTGCCGCCGGAAAATAGATCACCAGCTTCGCGCCTCCCGATTCGCTGTCCGTCAGTTTCACTTCGGCGGCATGCAAGAGCGCGATTTCCTTCACGATCGCCAGACCCAGACCGCTTCCTTCGCCAGCGGGTTCGCGACCGCGGACAAAGCGCTCGAAGATCGCCTCTCGCTGATCGGCCGCCACGCCAGGACCCGAGTCGGCCGCGCCGATAGCAAGTGGCGCACAGAAGCCGTAGATGTGGTCATTCTGGACCGCTTACTGCCCCACACTGCGGGCCCGAAAAGCGGTCTCGCTCGCGAACTGGAAGTGCTTCGACTGGCCCGCGATCGAGGGGCTTGCGGTGCGCGGCGTCGGCTGTCTACTCGAGAACACGAACTGATCGGGTGGTGCCTAGATATCTGTTCGACGCCCATCCCGTTCGCTGGGTTCATGACAACGCCTCCTTTCGGGGAAGGCGCCAGACAAGAAGTCAAAGGGAAAGCCCGTTATCTGAAGCTTGCACGGCGGGCAGCACTGGCGGCGAGCACGGCTGTGAGACCCGCGGCAAGCAGCAGTCCGTCGAAGGGCCCTGCGATGGCGTGGCGGGTTTCGCCTAGCCAAGCAGCCGACACCCAGATCAGAGCGCCAATGGCAAGCCAGCCATCGTCGAGGAAAAGACCGAGCAGCTCGCGGCCGATCGCAGCGGGCACGCCTGCCTTGGCTTTGGGCGCGGAGGCAGCTTTCGCCGAGGGCTTGGGCAAGGCCGCGGCTGCTTTATGCATTCGGGCGCAAAGCTGCACCAGGCCGAGCGCAACCAACAGGAAGACGCCGATCAGCGCCAGCACCGCCCAGTCGGCGCCGGGCCACTGAAGCCCGATGCCTTCGCCGACCCAGAAGGTTCCGAATGCGGCCAGCATCACGCCGACACCGAACTTCAGCGCGTTCTCCGGTACGCGCGCGAGCGGCCGGTGCAGCCACAGCCCGAGCAGCACCACGGCTAGCAGCGCCAGCAAGGCGCCGATAGAAGCCGGAAGCATCATCTGTCCACTGGCACCGATTGCGATCACGATGAACACCACCTCGATGCCCTCGAGCATGACGATCTTGAAGGCCGTCGCGAAAGCCAGCTTGTCGACGACCTGCCGCATCACGCCGCCCTGCGTACCCTGAGCGCGCAGCGCCGCGGTTTCTTCGGCAAAAGCCCTGGCTTCGTCATGCAAGGCCAGAACACCGGCCGAACGAAGGATCGCCTTGCGCAACCACCGCAGGCCGAAGAGCAGCAGCAAGGTTCCTACGACCAGTTGAACCAGTGGCAGCGGAATGCGCGTCAATGCGGGACCGAGCACTGCGACCAGGCCCATGAGCACCGCCAGCGCGGCTGCGGTGCCCAGCAACGCAGAGCGCCAGCCGCGCACAACGCCGACCGCCAGCACGATGGTCAGTGCTTCGACGAATTCCACCGTCGAGGCCATGAAGGATGCGAGCACCGACGGTGCGGCCGATGTCCAGACAATCATTTCATCTTCCTTTCTTGGGTTCGTTGGCCGGCTTCTTCTTTGCAGCCGGGCGCTTCGTGGCGGTGCGCTTTGCTGGAGAGGGCTTTTCGAGCGGTTCGCCCTTCGCGTTCTGCTCGCGCTCGAACACCTCGTTGGCGTAGGCCTCGAGCAGTTCCTCGCATTCGGCGAGGCGCTGTTCCGCTGTTGCGCGAGCCGGTGCGCCATAGAAGTCCAGCACCTTGATGCGTTCCAGCCAGTTCTTCAGCTTCTTCAGGTCTTCGTCGTTCTCTTTCACCTCGGCAAAGGTGTAGTGATCGGCCTTGACCTCTTTCTCGATTTCTTTCTTGTAGTCGCCACACTTGTCGAGGAACTCTTCGTAGTCCTGGTCGCGGTCGTGCTTGAAGTAGGCAACGACGCGTTCTTCCTGCTTCGCGTCGAGGGCCAGGGTTTCGAAGATCACGGCCTCGCCGCCGGCTCTGTCGATGTCGGCCTGGATCATGCGGAACTGGCGCTGATGCTCGGTCGTGGTGGGTAGAACACAGATGCTGTTCTGCAGATAGACGGCACCCAGGCTGCGGATGCGGCGCCAGATCGCCACCCGGAACTTGGAGGGTTCGGCGGGCACCTTGTAGGTCAGCAGCAGCCAACTAGTTTTCTTTTCTTGATTCACAGATAATGTAGCGGTCGTTACACAATGAATGTATCGAGAAAGATTAACTCGCGCAAGCTGGTCCCTCCGTGCCAACGAGGAAGTCCCTGTTGTCGACCCTGAAAAACATCGGCCAGTGGGCCCATCGCGTCAAGCGCGACTCTGTGACCTTGTGGTTCGTGTGCCGTCATCCAGGCACGCCGTGGCTGCCCAAGGTGCTGGCAGCCTTCGTCGTCGCTTACGCGCTCAGCCCAATCGACTTGATCCCCGACTTCATCCCGGTGCTGGGGTATGTGGACGATGTGCTCCTGCTGCCCGGCCTGATCTGGCTTGCAATACGGTTGATGCCCAAAGACGTCCTCGCTGAATGTCGTGAGCAGGCGGACACCTGGATGCGCCGTGGCGAGGGCAAGCCGCGCAGCTCGTGGGGCATCGCATTCGTTGTCGTAGTCTGGATCGGTGTTGGGGTGGCTTTATGGCTATGGATTCGATAAGAGACCACTCGTGAGCTTCACGAAGATCGTCTGTTTTCTCCCTTCCGGAAAAAGGCCAGCCAGGTTGACGCATGCATAGACAGCTAACAACTGCAGCAGCATCAACCAGTGCAAGGCGGCCAGCCTATGGGACGGCTCGCAATGACACGGCCCGCTCCAGAAGTTCTCTGAGAAAGACCCAGGGAAAAATTCCCCTGTCGTGCCCGTCGTTGAACACGAATTGAACTCCGTAGGCACCGACCGGCAGGATGTCCGTTACGCACAGTCCGGTGGCGGTTTGCACATCTTCGGCACCTTCAGCGCTTGGGGTCGCGCGCAGCGCCTTGCAGTCGGCGCAGGGGCAGTTCGACCGCAGCAGCTGGTAGCCGGCGACATGCCGCACACCATCCGCCCAGCAGAACTCCAGCGCAGCGCGTGTGCGGTGATCGACGATGGACTCAGGCGCCATGCGAGGCTGCCGGACGGGCGCCGATCTGGGCGATGGCCAGCCGCACGGACTTGCGCACTTCGGGATCGGGGTCATGGGCGGCGTGTTCGAGGTTGGGGAGGGCAGCGGCATCGCCGATCTCGCCCAGCGCCAATGCGGCCTCCTTGCGAAGGTTGCTGATGCTGTGACCCAGCGCTGCAAGCAAGGGCGCGACGCTCTCGGTGCTGCGCAGGCGGCCGAGGCTGCGCGCCGCGCGCAGGCGAACCTGCCAGTAAGCGTCGTTCAGCGCGACCAGCAGTGCCGCGGCCGCCGCGGGTTGCTGCAGCTTGCCGAGCGCGGTGGCCGCTTCTTCGCGCACTTGCCAGCTTGCGTCGCGCAGGGCGGTTTCCAGTGCGCCGCGGGCGTCGGTGTTGCCGGCCGCGAATGCCAGCGCACCCACGGCCGCACGGCGGATTTCGTCCACGGGATCGGAGACTGCGAGCGCGGCCAGGGCCGGCAGCGCGGCCGCGTGCTTCAGATAGCCAAGCACCCCGATGGCTTCGCGGCGCAGGGCCACGGCACCGATGGCGTCATCGGCGGAACTCGCTTCCTGCAGCACCGCCAGCGCAGGTGCGGCGCTGGCCGGCACGCGCAACCCGCGCAGCGCACGCAGCACGGCGGCACGCACATGCGCAGGTCCGGCTCCCGCATGCGGCAGCAACCAGGCGGCCGATGCCGGGTCCTTCAGTTCGGCCAGGCTGTGGGCGGCGGCCTCGCGCACCTGCGCATCGGGATCGTCGAGCGCCTGGGCCAGCCCTTCGACGGCAGGCTGGTTCTCCATGGTTTCGAGCGCCCACGCGGCGGCGGCGCGCACGGTGGGCGCCTCGTCGCGTAGCGCCGCGACCAACAGCGGCGTGTGCGCCTCATCGGCCAAGTCGCCAAGGTCCATCACGGCGATGCGGCGCACTTCGGCGTCGGGCGAGTCCAGCCGTCCGGCAATGGCCTGCAATTCGGGATCGTCGAGGAGGGCGGGGTTCATTTTTCTTTCAGATGGCGAAGCGCAGCTGTGCGGCGGTGGGCGCGCCAAGCGGCGTGAGGCGTTCCAGCGGTGCGCTGGCTGCTGCATGCGGATGCAGCAGTTGCAGGCAGCGCCGCTTGAGCGCGGTGAATTCGGAAGAGGTGACCAGCGACGGATCGCGCGGCCGCGCAAAGTCCAGCGCGAACTCGGCGACGATGCGGCCGGGCCTGGGCCCCATCACGAGCACGCGGTCGCCCAAGAACAGCGCCTCGTCGATGTCGTGTGTGATGAAGACGATGGTGGTGCGAACGCGCGTCCAGGCATCGAGCAACTGGCGCTGCATCATGAGCCGGGTCTGGGCGTCGAGCGCGCCGAAGGGCTCGTCCATCAGCATCACGCGCGGATGGTTGATGAGCACCCGCGCAATCTCCGCGCGCTGCTGCATGCCGCCCGACAACTGCGACGGATAGAAGCCGGCGAAGTCGTCCAGGCCGACGAGCCGCAGCATCTCGTGCGCCCGCGCATGGCGCTCGCGCCGGCCGACGCCCTGCATCTTCAAGCCGAAAGCGACGTTGTCCAGCACCTTCTTCCAGGGAAAGAGCGTGTGGTGCTGAAAGACCAGCCCGCGGTCCGGATGCGGTCCGCGCACCGGCTCGCCGTCCACGTGGATGACCCCGCCCGCGGGCGTCAGGTGGCCGGCCAGCGCCCCCAGCAGCGTCGACTTGCCGCAGCCCGAAGGACCGAGCAGGCAGACGAACTCGCCGGGCTCGACATGCAGTGTGATGTCCTGTACCGCATCGAAGGCCTGCGCGCCCTGGCCCAGGCGCACCCGCAGGTCGTCGATGGCGATGCGGCCGGTTTGTACGTCGGCCTTCACGATCTTTTCTCCTGCACGCAGCGCCAGGGCATCAGCGTCTGGCCGATCCATCGCACCAGCGCGCTGCTGCCCATGCCGAGCACGCCGATGAAGAGCATGCCGACCACGATGTCGGCGTAGTTCTGGATCGTGTACGACATCCACGTGTAGTAGCCGATGCCGAACTGGCCCGAGATCATCTCGGCCGTGACCAGGCAGAACCATGCCGTGCCCATGCCGATGGCCAGGCCCGTGACCACGCTCGGCAGCGCGCCGGGCAGGATCACCTCGCGAAACACCGCGAGACGGCCGGCACCCAGGCTGCGCGCCGAGGCGACAAGGCGCGCATCCACCGCCTCCACGCCGTGCACGGTGTTGAGCAGCACCGGGAACAGCGCACCGACGAAGGTGATGAACACCATCGAGGCCTCCGACGACGGAAACATCAGGATGGCCAGCGGAATCCACGCCACGGCGGGAATCGGCCGCAGCACTTCGAGCGGCGGCAGCAGCGTGTCTTCGGCCCAGCGCGCGCGGCCGATCGCCAGACCCAGCGCCACGCCCGCCACAGCGGCCAGCCCGAAACCGATGAGTACCCGGCGCAGGCTCGCCGACAGATGCTGCAAGACCAGCGGTGATTGCGCCAGCGACCAGGCCGACTCGGCCACTTCGCGCGGCGGCGGCACGTTCTGGAAGGTGATGAAGCCCAGGTTCATGCGCTGGCGCGTGGCGAAGTGCCACGCGAGCACGCAGACGAGCAACGCGGCGATGCGCCAAGTTGCGCGCGGCAGACCGGCGCGCAGCCTGGCGATGGTGAAGCTGGCCATGGCGAGGATGTGAAAAATCGCGAAGCGTCAGCCAGCCAGCGCGGCGCGCACGCCGGCGAAGTCCGCCACCTTGCCGCCTTTCTTCGCGGCCCAGCCCTCGGCCTGGTCCTTGAGCAGGAAGGCATCGACCTCGCCCTTGGCGCCGAGCACGAACCATGCGTCGGCGGCGAGCAGCTTGTTGCCGCTGCTTCGGTCCTGCGCGTAGACCACGCGTGCCTTCTTGCCGGCCTTCTCCAGCTTCTGCAGGTCGCTGAAGGCGCTCTCGGGCGAGGCGTAGTGCCGCACCAGCGGCTCGCCGGCCACCCAGATCTGGGCAACGCGGCTCACGTCGGTGATCGGCTTGCCGGTCGAGGCGTCCTTGGCGACCAGCGGAGCGCGGGCGTAGTTTTTCAACTGCTTCTCGTAGTCGAGGCCTGCTTCCTGGAAGGCGGCGCGGATGTAGCCGTCCTGCACGAAGGCATTGGCGTCGATGTCGTTGTCGGTGCGTTTCAGCAGGCGCAAGGTCTCCAGTGATGTCTTCACCGCCTGCCGGTACTCGGGCTTCCAGCTCAGGTCGCGTGTCTGCAGTCCGAGCGGGCCGTGGAACAGATAGTTGACCTCGGCCTCGATGCCGGTGACCTTGGCGATCAGCTCGCTGTACTTTTCGGGCTCGGCGGCCACGAGGCGGTCGGCTTCCAGCGCGGCACGCAGGTAGGCGGTGACGACCTCGGGGTACTTCTTCGCGTACTCCTCGTCGACCAGGCTGCCGTGGAAGGTGGGTGCGTTCGCTTGCGAGCCGTCGTAGATCTTGCGGGCGAAGCCGCGGTATGGAAAGAGCTCTGCGAACGGCACGAAGTCCGCATGCGCCTCGACCTTGCCGGCCTGCAGCGCGGGGCCGGCCACCTCGGGCGCCTGGGTCGTGATGTTCACGTCCTTCAGCGGGTCCCAGCCCTGCGCCTGGATGGCGCGCAGCAACATGCCGTGCGAGGTCGAGGCGAAGGGCACCGAGATGGTCTTGCCCTTGAGTTCGGCCAGCGACTGCACCTTCGAATCCTTGGGCACGACGATGCCGTTGCCGCTGCCCGTGGTGCTGCCCGAGAGCACGGTGATGAAGATGCTCTTGCGCCCCGCCTTCTGGAAGGCCGCGCCGTTGAAGCTGCCCGGAAAGTCGGCCATCGAGCCGAGGTCCAGTTTGCCGGCGACCATCTCGTTGGTCAGCGGCGCGCCGGAGGTGAAGTTCTTCCACTCGATCTGGTACTGCGCGTCCTTGTATTTGCCGGTGCGCGGCAGGTACTTCTCCAGCAGCTTGAGCTCGCGGATCAGCAGGCCGCCGGTGGCGCAGTTGATGGTGGTGTCCTGCGTGCCGATGGCGATGCGGATGGTCTCGGCCTGTGCGACCGGCAGGGCCAGCAGCAGGCCGAAGGCGGCGCCCCACAGGGCCAGTCTTCTCGTGGTCTTCATCGTGATTGCTCCAGTTGAAATGTGGCGGCCGCGGCTCAGCGCAGCAGGTAGGGGATGTCGACGGTGACTGCGCCGGTGGGGCAGTCCTTCTCGCAGGGCATGCAGTACCAGCACTCGTCGAACTTCATGTAGGCCTTGCCCTTGCTGAGGTCGATGGCGAGCACGTCGAGCGGGCAGACGTCCACGCAGACGGTGCAGCCCTTGTGGGCGATGCACTTGTCGTCGTCGATGCGCACGGGCACGCTGGTGGGGTTGAAGGCGATGGGCATGCGGGGTTCTCTTTTTTGTCGTGGTGCAGGTGTCAGGCTGCGACCGGCTCGCGCACGGCGGCGGGCACGCGCAGGTGCTGGTAGGCCGACATCTCATGCGCATCGAGCGGCACGATGTACGGATCGACCGGTCGCTTGAAGCTCACCATCGCATCGCCTTGCTTCTGCAACTGCGTATGGCAGAACCAGTCGTGGTCGTTGCGCTCGGGAAAATCCACGCGGTGGTGGTAGAGGCCCCAGCGGCTTTCAGTGCGATAGAGCGAGGCGCGCGCGGCCATCTCGGCGCAGTCGCGGATCGCGTGCACTTCCATCGCGCGCATCAGCTCGTGCGGGCCGGGGGCGGCGAGCTGTTCGAGGTCTTCGTGGATCTGCTCGAAGCGCGAGAGGCCGATTTCCATCTTGCGCGTGACCTTGGGCGGCTGCAGGTAGTCGTTGACCATGCGGCGCAGCTTGTATTCGACCTGCGCAGGGGGCAGGCCGCCGCTGCGCAAGAGCGGTGCGCTGACGCGGGCGTGCTCGCGTGCCACCTGTTCTTCATCGAGTGCGGGCAGCTCGGTCTCGGCGCAATGCCGCGCCGCGCTTTCACCCGCGAGGCGGCCGTACACGAAGGCGCCGAGCATGTAGTTGTGCGGCACGCAGGCCAGGTCGCCCGCGGCATGCAGGCCCGGCACGGTGGTGCGCGCATGCTCGTCCACCCACACGCCGGAGGCCGAATGGCCGCTGCACAGGCCGATCTCGGAGATGTGCATCTCCACCATCTGCTTGCGGTAGTCGGTGCCGCGCCCGGCATGAAAGCGCCCGCGGCTCGGGCGTTCGTTGGTGTGCAGGATCTGCTCGATGGTGGCGATGGTCTCCTCGGCCAGGTGGCTCAGCTTGAGGAAGACAGGGCCGTTGCCGCCCTGGAGCTCGTTGTAGAACTCCATCATCATCTGGCCGCTCCAGTAGTCGCACTCGATGAAGCGCTCGCCCTTGTTGTTGGTGGTGTGGCCGCCGAAGGGGCCGGTCACATAGGCGCAGGCGGGGCCGTTGTAGTCCTTGATGAGCGGGTTGATCTGGAAGCACTCGATGCCCGAGAGCTCGGCGCCCGCGTGGTAGGCCATGCTGTAGCCGTCGCCCGCGTTGGTCGGGTTCTCGTAGGTGCCGAAGAGGTAGCCCGACGCCGGCAGCCCGAGCCGGCCGGCCGCGCCCGTGGCCAGCACCACCGACTTCGCGCGGATCACATGGAACTCGGCCGTGCGGCAGTCGAAGGCCATCGCGCCCGCGATGCTGCCGTCGGCGGCCGCGGTGAGCAGGCGCGTGACGACCAGGCGCTGCGACATCTCCACGCGTGTGCGCTTCAGGCGCCGATACAGCACGTTCTTGATGTTGTGGCCCTCGGGCATGGGCAGCACGTAGGTGCCCATGTGGTGCACCTTGCGCATCGCGTAGTCGCCGGTCTCGTCCTTCTCGAACTTCACGCCCCAGCGGTCGAGCTCCTCGATCATCGAATAGCTGTTGCGCGCATAGGCCATCACCGTCTTCTGGTTGACGATGCCGTCGTTGGCGGTGGTGATCTCCTTGACGTACTGCTCGGGCGTGGCGAAGCCCGGCACCACCGCGTTGTTCAGGCCGTCCATCCCCATCGAGATGGCGCCGCTGCGCTTGACGTTGGCTTTTTCCAGCAGCAGCACTTCGAGCTTGGGGTTGGCTTCTTTGGCCTTGACGGCGGCCATCGGGCCGGCCGTGCCGCCGCCGATGACCAGCACGTCGACGGTGCGGGTGAGGATGTTCATGGGTTGGCCTTCGTCGTCGGGTTGGCGCGGGCGATGCGCAGACGGTGCTGGAACGCATCGCCGCGGAAATAGAGGTCTTCGAAATCCAGTGGCGCGCCGTCGGCGGTGTGGGTGAGGCGCTCCACGCGCAGCACGGCGGTGCCTTCGGGCACACTCAGCGCGCGGGAGAGCACCTCGTCGGCCAGCATCGCATCGATCTGCAGGTCGGCGTGGCCGAGGGCGATGCCGTAGTCGTTTTCCAGGATCAGGAAGATGTCGCGCCCGGCCAGGTCCGCCTGGCGCAGCCGCTCGCCGATGGCGTGGGGCAGGTAGGTCACCTCGTAGGACACCGGCGCGCGGTTGAGGTGGCGCACGCGCTTGATCTGCGCCACCGGCGTGCCCTCGGCCAGGCCCAGATGCTGCGCCACCCGAGGCGAGGCAGGCACGGTCTTGTGGCTGGTGACCTGGTTGCGGATCTCGTAGCCCATGCGCACCATCGCCTCGGCAAAGCCTTCGAGTTGGCCGAGATGCTGGAACGCCTTGGGTTTGGCGACGAAGGTGCCCTTGCCCGGAATCTTGAAGATCAGGTTCTCGCGCTGCAGGTCGCTGAGCGCCTGGCGCACCGTGATGCGGCTGACCTTGAACAGCGCGACCATTTCGCTTTCCGAAGGCAGCTGCGCATGCGGTGCGTAGGTGCCGTCAAGGATGCGCTCGCGCAGCGTTTCGCGCACCTGGGTGTAGAGCGGGACGGGCGAAAAGGCGATGGGCTCGAGCGCCCTGACGGTGGACATGCGGCTGACCTGTTATGACCGGTTGAATGAGGCCGGATGCTAGTCAGCGATGCTTCTTTCTCTAAATAAGGAAAACGTGCTTTGATATGCGGGAAGTAGGGGCCTATGAGCGCAGTCGGAGCCAGCTCAGGTTTGCCACGGCAGCCCGCGCATGCGCTCGCGCTTCTCTTCTTCGTCGAAGTGCGCAAGCGAGGGTTTGATGAGGTCGCTGCGCGCCACGATGCCCACCAGCACGAGCGACTGTGCATCCTTCACCACCGGCAGCCGTTCGAGCCGGTGGCGCGCGAGCCGCGTGGCAACGGTGCGGCAGTTCTCGCCCGGTAGCGCGAAGAACAGCGGCGCATCGGCGCAAGCGTCGCCCACCGTGGAAATCGGGTCGCGCGTGCCGTGCGCGGCCAGCATCGCGCGGTCAGCCACGCCGATCACCGCGCCGTTGCGCAGCACCGGGAACGCGCGGTGCGCCTGCCCCTCGCCGAAATGCTCGAACAGCGCCTGTGCCATCGGCATGGCCGCGTCGATGCTGTGCACCTCGCGCGTCATCACCTCTTCGACCGAATGCCGCTCCAGCGGATCGACGCCGTACTCGCGGTAGATGTGATAGCCGCGGCGCGCGATCTTCTCGGTGAGGATCGAGCGGCGCATCGTCAGCACGGTGAAGCCGTAGGCCACGGCGGACGTGGTCAGCAGCGGCAGCAGCGCATTGCTGTCGTGCGTGAGCCCGAAGGCGAAGATGGTGGCGGTGAGCGGCGCGCGCATCACGCCGCCCAGCGTGGCCGCCATGCAGACCAGCGGCCACAGCATCGGGTCGTTGCCGGGCAGCACGTGCGACAGCACCACGCCCAGGCCCGCGCCCATCATCAGCAGCGGCGCAAGCACGCCGCCCGAGGTGCCCGAGCCCAGCGCAATGACCCATATCTCGGCCTTCACCGCCAGCAACGCGAGCACCACGCCGAGCGCGAGGTGGTTGTGCAGCAGGTCGCCGATCACGTCGTAGCCCACGCCCAGCGCGCGCGGCTGCAGGTAACCGCCGATGCCGACCGCGAGGCCGCCGATGGCCGGCCACCACATCCAGTGCAGCGGCAGCTTGCCGAACCAGTCCTCGACCTTGTAGAGCGAGATCGACAGCGACGCCGACAGCGCGCCGCACAGCACGCCGGCAATCACGCACGACAGCATGGCGAGCGGACCGGGCACCGCCGTCTGCAGCGGGAACAGCGGGCCCGGGTCCATCAGCAGCGGCCGCGCGAAGCCCGCCACCGCGCAGGCCACCGCCACCGGCAGCAGACTGCGCGGACGCAATTCGAACAGCAGCAGTTCGACCGCCAGCAGCACCGCGGCCACCGGCGTGCCGAACACGGCCGTCATGCCGGCCGTGGCGCCCGCCACCAGCAGCGCCTTGCGCTCGGCGGCGGTGAGGTGGAAGTGCTGCGCGATCAGCGAGCCGATGGCGCCGCCGGTCATGATGATCGGACCCTCCGCGCCGAACGGGCCACCGCTGCCGATGACGATGCCCGATGACAGCGGCTTGAGCAGCGCGACCTTCGGCGACATCTTGCTTTTACCGAACAGGATCGCCTCGATGGCCTCGGGGATGCCGTGGCCGCGGATCTTGTCGGAGCCGTAGCGCGCAACCAGTCCGACGATCAGCCCGCCGATCACCGGCACCACGATGACCCACGCGCCCAACGTGTTGGTGGCCGGCGAGCGCTCGGTCAGCGAGAAGGTCTGGAAGAAGAACAGGTTGGTGAAGAAGCGGATCAGGTCGAGCAGCACGCGGGCGGCCACAGTGCTGATGGCGCCGATGACGGCGGCCATGACAGTGATGCGCATGAGCCGGGTGTTGAGCGCGAAATCGCCGCGCGGCGGATGGGAGGAGGTCTTGGCGGTCATGGTGCTCACGAAGCGTCTGGAAGATCGATCTGCGGCACGTCGAACACGCCCTTGAGCGAGCGCAGTTCCGCGCGGTGGAGTTCGGCCAGCCTCAACAGCAGCTTCTCGCCCTTGGCGAGCAGGTGCACCTCGACCTGGCGGCGGTCGGTTTCGCTGGGCCGGCGCTGCACGAGCCCGAGCGCTTCGCAACGCGTGACGAGCGTGACTGCGCCGTGCGGCTGCAGTTGCAGGCGCTCGGCAATCTCGCCCACCAAAGCCCAGTCGCGCCCGGGCACGCCCTTGATGTGCAGCAGCACCAGGTACTGCTGCGGCGTGAGGCCCTCGGCCTGCGCGGCGTGCTCGGAGAAGCGCTCGAAGCGGCGCATCTGGTAGCGGAACTGGGAGAGCGCCTCGAAGTCTTTCTTGGCGAGCTTGCGGGGGGTGGAGGCCATGGCTGAAGTGGATGTCGAAACGGCTGCGAATATATCACGTCGCGATATATATGTGTTGTCGCATTTACTGCCTAGGACAGCACCCGACCGAGCGGGCAGCCATTCGCTCTACGCGTGTCGAGACTCATGGATCCGTCTTAAAGGCTCTTTCGAGGGGGCATCCTCTCTGCAGATTCGCCGGCTGGGTGGACTTCAGGCACGAGACGTAGATGCGGGACTTCTGCTGATACTGCGGATTTCCGCTCCAGCAAATCTCTCAGGAGCACCCAGAGAAATATTCCGTGACAGTGTCGACCGCTGGGCACGAACTGCACGCCATAAGCTCCAGGAAGCCGGATGTCCGTCACTTTGATAACGGTGCCCAAATGGTGGTCCACAGGCATCGTCGTCTTCCACACTGCGCGCAGCGCCTTGCGGGCCTGCGTCGACTCGGCGTGCCGGACTATGCTGCGGCCTGAGACACCTTCAACGAGTCACGCTAGCTTCGGCGTTGCGGTATTACCCTTTGTTTTCTCCGCCATGTAACGCCCGAGGAATCAACGAGGACACTCAATATGCTTGCAAATGAACAAGACTGAAGTGATGGCCATTTCGATCGAGATGGCGCGAAGTGGACGGGGCCTGAATCCCGCCGATGCGATCGACTACATCGCGGAACTGATTGCGAGGGAAGACCCCGCAAGCGAGCTCTACGACTGGCGTGTCGAAAAATTGCTCGCCACGGCCGCATGCATATGGCGCTTGCGGCGAGAACAGATCACATAGCCGTAAGTCAGGACAACGATCTGGCCGGGATCGGCGTGGTCAATTCCGTGCGCTGAGGAGAAGCTCGATCAGATCCCGGTTTTAAGGGATCTGGGGCTTTTCATGCAGCCGCGCATTCGTGGTTCCGCGGCGCAGTGCCGTAGTTACGAGGGCCCTGCCCAACTTCGCCGGCAAACCATCGAAAGATGTTTGCTTGGTTGCTCCACCCGTTGCTGAATCGCACGAAAAGAAAGCCCTGCTGCGCGTTGCCGAGCGAGTCGACAGGGATGCCTGCAGCGCGCAGGGCCGTGATTTCTGCATGGGCATCCATGTCGGATGGCAGCTTCAAGGTGATCGTCGCGCTATGAATGGGGTGCCTGGGCATTGCTTCGCCTCCGTCAAATTTCCCGGAGGCACAGTTGATCCGAAAAAGGCTTCTTCAGGGATCCCGCGTTCATAGGAGGCGCGAGTCTGGCGATAGCTGTAAGCGCAGCCACTCGGCCAGATCGGCCATCACCTGGGCGCCCAGCGCCGATACCGCGGTGAAGTGAATGCAGCCGTGGATGGCATCGGGGTCGTGGCGGTGCGCAGCGCCAGCACATGACCTTCGTCGCGCAGCGGGTCGTGGCCTATGGTGGCCAGCTAGGTGGGCGGCAGCATATGCAGTGCCTGCGACTGCAGCAAGGCGAAATCGGCGTGCCGCGCCAGTTCTTGCCGACCGCCGAGGTAGCAGTCGATGAACCGTTGCATGACGCTGGTGGTGAGGAACTTGCCCTCGCCGTTCTCGGCCATCGAAGGGCTCGGTTCGCTGTAGTAGTAGGCAACGGGATAGACGAGGGGGGCCTTCTCATGGGTGAAGTTCAACAATGACCTGGGTGCCACCGCCACGCCCTTCGCACCCGATCGCGATGCATCGGTGCGCAAGCTTGCCATCGGCTATGAGTACAACCTTTCGAAGCGCACGGCGCTGTATGCCACAGTGGCACGGATCCGAATCAAGAACGGGCAAAACAACCCGGCCATCATGGGAGTGGTCCCCGGCGGTACTGGAGGCTATCTTTCCACCGGTGCCGGCACCCCGGGTTATGCGCCGCGCACAGCGATGGGCTACGACTTCGGCATCAGGCACTCGTTCTAATACCAGCCCGGCTGTATGCCCATGTAATCCGGCCATGCGCCTTCCGTCCAAATCGCGCTCTCCAAGGTCTTGGTTCGTAGTGCAACCGCTGTCGCGCGAAAGGCTCGCTTAGATCGCACATGGCGCGCACTGGGTGCCTTCGAACGCAGCTTAGACACGCAGGTCTCCCGACTGCACACGCTGCTGGAGGACGGCGAGTCTTCCTATATCGAGATCGAGACGATCTAGGGTGCGGGCTACATGTTCGACCCCAGAGGCCGAGGCAACGTCACTCACTTCCGTCGTTGAGCGGCAGGGTCGCGTTCATGGAAAGGAGCTAGCCGGACCGCCGCCCGACCTCGCCGGCAAACCACCGGAAGATGTTCGTCTGGCCGCTTCTTGCACTGCTCGACCGGACGAAGAGAAATCCCCGTTCTGCGTTGCCCAGGGCGTCGACTGGGATCCCCGCCGCCCGCAGGGCTACGTGCTCTGCATTGGCGTCGATGTCGGATGGCAGTTTCAAGGTCACGGTCGCGTTATGGACGGTTCGTCTGGGCATTGCTGTGTTTCACATGCTTGCAGGCAACCCTCAGTGAACCGCAAAAGGGCTTCCTCGCGAATCCCACGTTCATAGGAGGCAGGCTCGAGAGTGGACTCCGGTGATGCATGCCCATCTGTCGGAGGCAAGGGCTCCTCCTGTTCATCTGCACGTGTCCTCGCACAGATATCGCTGGCCGACCGGGCCTTAGAGATTTTCGACCGGGAATTCGCGATCGCGGGACAGGGGAAAGGCCGCGTGTGCAGTTAATTATTTCGGCTTCACGTTTGCGCACATCGGCGATGTCGCCAAGCCCGGCCTTCTAATTTGTTGTTTTTTATTGATATCAAAATTGATATGCACTAATTTATTTTTCAACGCATTCGCTGTGTTGAAAAAATCGCGATTTCGTATATGTGAAGCCTAGGCTTCCCCGTGTCACGGAAACGCAACAGAGGCGGGGAAGGCCTCTCTGAAAAGCAGCCTCGGCGCTACATGTGTCGTGCGCTAGCAAAGCGAACCCGCCTTCTGCCGGACCGTCGAAGAAGGGGAATTGAGCTGCTGGCCGGGTCTCGCCTCGAGAGGCCGAACCATGCGATCACGAAGTCGTACGGCAGGCACTCCGTACAACCAGTTCAAGTCTTGAACTTCGCCATGACGTTGTCGCGGGCCGCTTGGGGCCGCGCGATATCTGGTGGAGCTATGCCTCGCCGACCGCCTCACCCAACCGCAATCGACGCAGTTCCTGCGCGGGGAGCCGCTCAGGAAACCTCTGGCGATACGGTATTTACTGCGTTGCCTGAGGCCGCGACGGGCGATCAGGCCCATGGGCTCACCTCTCAGGTTCATCCCGACAGGGGCTCACCGCCTGTGCATGTGATGCACCTATAGAGGCCGGCGCCTGGGCCAAATGCCTGATCGGAGCCGAGTACCCGCAACTCCAAGAATGCAAATCTCCCGGAATTGCGGCAATACGCCACGAAAAGGCGATTGCTTTCATTTTGCTTTCAATAAGAACGCCAACTAAGGCGAAAAAGTGCGCATTGAGGAATGCATGAGATGTGGTAAGTAAACAATTCAATTAGTATCTTTTGATTACTATCAATTCTTGATTTTTATTTGAGAATCTCAATCAATTCGACCAAATGGCTCCAGAAAGCGACAGGCCAGGTTGCAATTGTTAACGCCCGCGTAAATAGTTGTTAACAACGGTTGCTGTGCGATGGCATGCCCATCACGGGCCCCGATACGGAACGAGGCATGATTTTCCAGGAAGCATCACTTTTTCCATGGCTCACCATCGCAGAGAACGTCACCTTCGGACTCAAACTGCGAGGGGAGTTCCCCGAGAAGCGGGATCGGGTTGCCCAAGACCTTTTGATGAAGGTCGGGCTGGCTGATGCGGGCCATAAGCGGCCCGACGAGCTTTCGGGAGGCATGCGGCAGCGTGCGGCCCTCGCACGCGCCTTGGCTATGCAGCCCAAGGTGCTGATGATGGATGAGCCGTTTGCTGCACTGGACATCCAGACGCGCGCCAAGATGCAAGACCATCTGCTGCAAATCTGGCGTGTCAGCGGGGCCAGCGTCCTGATGGTGACGCATTCGATAGAAGAGGCTGTGGCACTGGCTGACCGCATCGTCGTGTGGACTTCGCGTCCCGGTCGTGTGAAGGAAATCGTGTCGGTCGACCTGCCACGCCCGCGGAAGCCTCGCGATCCGGCGTTCATCGAGCTGCAGCGCAGGCTCGGCGATCTGCTCGCTGACGAAGTCGACAGGGCTTTCCGTGAGATGGAAGCGGCCGTCTAGGGCCTGCCTGGCGAGTTCCCTCGGACATCTCTATCTAACTCACTATTCAAAGGAGAACTCATGGGAGTAGCGTTAGTTCGTGCGAAGTGGCTTGTTACCGGCATTCAGGATCGGGACACTCCGCAGGTCATCGACGATGGTGCCGTGGCCCATCAGGACGGCAAGGTCGTGGCCTTAGGCGAGTATGAGGAAATCCGACAGCGGTATCTGGAGGCGCCAGTTACCCACCACGGCAGGCATGCCTTGTTGCCGGGCTTCGTCAACAGCCATCACCATGTCGGGCTGACGCCGTTGCAACTGGGCTCCCCGGACTATGCACTGGAGCTCTGGTTCGCTTCTCGACTTTCCGCGCGCGACGTCGACAGTTATCTCGACACGCTTTACTCTGCTTTCGAGATGATCGCCTCCGGCATCACCACGGTGCAGCACATCCACGGTTGGCTGAGAGGCTCCTACGAACAAGTGCATGGTGCCGCGAGCGCGGTGCTCAAGGCCTACCAGGGCATCGGCATGCGTGCGTCCTATTCTTATGCGGTGCGCGAGCAGAATCGTTTCGTCTACGAGGACGATGCCAGATTCTGCGCCGGCCTGCCGGCTGAGATCGGGGCGCCGCTGCTGGAGAACCTCCGGCAGGCCACGATGAGTTTCGATCAGCACGTTCAGCTCTATCGGCAGCTACGGGCCGAGAACCAGCACCCGCTGACCCGCGTGCAGCTCGCGCCCGCCAACCTGCACTGGATCACCGACGACGGGCTGATGAAACTCGTGGCGTTGGCCAAAGCCGATAACGTGCCCATGCACATGCATCTGCTGGAGACCGCTTACCAAAAGGAGTACGCCAGGCGCCGCACCGGCACCACTGCGGTCCGACACCTTGAGGACCTGGGCGCACTCGGCCCGTGGCTGACCCTTGGCCACGCAGTCTGGTTGACCGCTGAGGACGTCGAGCGGGTCGCGCACAGTGGTACCTGTGTTTGCCACAACTGCAGCAGTAACTTCAGGCTTCGTAGTGGTGTCGCACCCATTAATGACCTGTCGAGACGGGGTGTCACCATCGGCCTGGGGCTGGACGAGGCCGGAATCAATGAAGACCGGGACATGCTGCAGGAGATGAAGCTGGCCCTGCGTGTCCACCGCGTGCCCGGCATGGACGAGGGCGAGGTCCCCAGCGTGCCGCAGATACTCCAGATGGCGACCGAGCACGGCGCCCGGACCACTGCTTTCCGAGGTGAGATTGGGCGCCTTGACGTCGGGTTGAATTTTGATGCAGTCGTCATCGACTACGAGAGCGCGACCTATCCATACCAGGACGAGGACGTGCCGATGCTGGACGTGCTGATCCAGCGCGCGCAGCAGAAGCATGTGGAGGCCGTCTACGTTGGCGGTGACCCAATCTATTCGAACGGCGTCTTCAAGTACATCGATCGAGACAAGGCCCTGGCAGACCTAGCGGCTCAGCTGGCACGACCGAAGACCGCCGAGGAACAGGCGCGGCGACGCCTGTCTAAGGCGGTGTTCCCGCACGTCAAAGCGTTCTATGACAACTATCTCGGCACGGAGCAGGTGCGCCAGCCCTTTTACCGCGCGTCTTCGCGTAGCTGATCGCTGGCCCTGGGCCTACCTGCGCGACGTGCTGCAGCGCCTGCCGACGCAGCGCAGCAGCCAAATCGAGGACTTGCTGCCCGCACGATGGCAGCCAGCGTCCGACGCGGCGCCATGACCTTGCTCACGCAGGCCGTGATGGGTTCGGGCGAACATCGACGTCGACCGCATGAGCGCGCAACAGAAGGTTGAGCTGGCTGACGAAATCTACGTCCAGCAGCCGAACCTGCTGGCCTCCATCCTCGTGTTCCCTCGCTACGGGGTCGACATGCTGCAGCTTGAGGTGCCGATCCACGTTCTGCTGGTCGCTTTCAAGGCCACGAAGCACTGCGGGCACGCGTTGCCAACGATCTCTGAAGACGTCCAGGAAATCTGCTTGCAGCGGCTGACGGCGACGATGAAGTTCACCGAGGGCGTGCCGCCAGACCTCGTCGAGCAGATAATCACAAGGTTCTGCGTCGACCACCCCGAGCGCTACCTGCTGGCGTTTGTGTACGGCTACCTCGGCGAGCACGACCTGCTGCGCGTGCGAACTGACGCCGAGAAGTTCTTGCTGCTGGCGGTCCTCAACCTTGTGGAGTGCGTTGCCTACGTCGGAGCACAGCTGCAGTCCAAGTGACGGATGCCCTAGTGGTGCCCTAAAACGTTGAGTTGCCGTCCGTCAAGGATACGTGTGATCCGTCCAGCGGCCCGATGCTTAAGAGGTTGACGCTGTTGCGGCCATCGTCTTCGCCCTGCGATCTTTGTATGAACCAGTTGGATTGAAGTACTCCAACTTCACGTATACAGATGCACTGCTCTCCGGTACCACCCTCCGAAGTCTTACGACGGGTGTATTTCCAATTGCTCAGAGCTGATTCCGATGAAAGAGGGGGCTGGATCATAGGCATTCGTTGCTGCATCGATAAGGATAAGGACGTCCACAACGGCTATCGCGCACCTGATGGATCCCGCGCGCTGGAGTTCGCCTCGGTTACCGAAAGTCAGCCGACACCTGTGCGGCTGTGGTGGCGAACTTCATGAGAATCGCGTGAGCATCGGGCGTAGGCGCAAGGTTAAGGAGCAGCCGTTCGACGCCTGCGCCTTCTTGTTCGAGGATGGTTCTGCGTCGCTGGATGCACATCGACATGATCGCCGGCGTGAACTCCGGATGAAACTGAATGGAAAAGGCATTCGGGCCGTAGCGAAGAATCTGGTTTTCGTCATGGTCCGAGGCACCTAGGACCACAGCGCCGGGTGGTTTGACCAGCACCGTCTGTGCGTGCGTCAGTAGCGCCGGAAACTCGCCGGGGATGTGTGCCAGGAGGGGGTCGTTGATGCTCTCCTGCAACAGTCGGATGGTCTGGAGGCCCAGTTCCCGACCTCGCGGGTGGTAGCCCACAAGCCCGCCAAGGGCATGGGCCATAAGCTGATGTCCGTAGCAGACGCCGAGCAGTGGCACATCCGCAGCAACCAGCTGGCGGATCCACTCGGCCGTGCGTTCACTCCAGTCATGGAGATCGGTCACCATGTGCCATGAGCCAGTAACGACCGCGCCAGCAAAGCTGCCCGGTTGCGGCAACGGCTCGCCCATGTGCGGGCGTACCACTAGCACGTCGAGGTTCGCGGGAGCGAGCGCGGCGAGAAACTAGTCCGGTTGTTCGCCCAGCACTTCACTTACGTCGTGCGGCGGGCGTCCCATCTGGACGATCAACATCGGCAACTGTGCGCTCATTGCCGCAGGCTCAGTTGAATTCGACCGGGCGCTTCTGCCTCGTGTCCACGCTCAATGTGAAAATGTCCGGTCGTGCGTAGTGCCCCACCACGTCGAAGTCGTAGCGCGCGCGCACTAGTTCCTCAGTATCGATCTCGGCCACGACCAGCCCGACCTCGTTGAAGAGGGGACCAGCCAATACATCGCCGTACGGTCCGACGATCAGGCTGCCTCCGCGAATAAGGGGGCGGGATGGCTCCCAATTCGGCACCTCGATTCCAAGCTGGGACGGGGACTGCTGCACTTGGCACGCACTGATCACGAAGGAGCGTCCCTCGTGCGCGATGTGGCGCATGGAACATTGCCAGACATCGCGCTCGTCCACCGTCGGTGCACACCAGATCTGCACCCCCTTCGCATACATCGCTGTCCGCAGCAGCGGCATGTGGTTCTCCCAGCAGATGGCGGCACCTAGGCGACCTGCGGCTGAATCAACGATCGGAAGCGTCGAGCCGTCGCCTTGGCCCCAGATCAGGCGTTCGGTGCCGGTCGGCATCAGCTTGCGATGCTTGGCCATCAGCCCGCTCTCAGGCTCGAAGAACAGGGCGGAGCAATAGAGGGTGTTGCCGCCGCGCTCGATCACGCCGACCACCAGACTCGCCTTTGCCCGGCGCGAGAGGTCCGCGAGCGCATCTGTTTCCGGCCCGGGAACGTCGATGGCATTGGCGTAGTAGCGACCATAGGCCTCACGCCCCTCCGGAAGCCGATAGCCCAGGCGCGTGCCGAAGATTTCGCCCTTCGGGTAGCCCCCCAGCAGTGCTTCCGGCATAACCACCACGGACGCGCCGGATTCAATGATCTTTTCCTCGAAGCCCAGCACGAGGTCCAGGGTAGCTTTTTTGCCATTGGGAAGAGCGCCGATTTGAAGCGCGGCTACTTTGGTTTTGGCCATGGGTGATCGAAGGTGTGAGGGAATACTGCGAGTATTGAATCCACGGCAAAATCAATCAACTCCGTTCTGCTTGTGATTGATATGACCATGATTGATATCAGCGCTGTTGATCTGAACATTCTGAAGGTCTTCGAAGCCTTGTACGAAGAGGGCGGCGCTACGCGAGCGGGGGTGAGGTTGGGGCTGACTCAATCGGCTGTGAGCGCGGCACTTGCGCGGCTGCGCAAGACCTATGGCGATCAACTCTTTACTCGCACCGGCCGCGGGCTGGTGCCGACGCTAAGGGCGCAAGAACTTAAACCTCTGATCAGCGAGGGGCTCAACAAGTGTCGCCAAAGCTTGTCCATGAGCGGCAGCGGTGGCAATGACTTCCACGGCCGCTCGATAGTTGTCGGCTTGTCAGACGACTTCGAGGTTGCGTTCGGACGACTGTTCATCGATGCGGTGGCGGCCCGGGCACCCGGATTGCGGTTGGCGTTCCGCCAGACGCACAGCCTGGTGGTAGGCAACATGCTGCAAGCGCGGCTCGCCGACGTCGCTGTGGTGTCGGGCGGCCTATCCTCGCGTCTGCTTGGCCACGAGGCGATTGGCCAAGGCCGCTACGCGTGCCTCATGGATCCTGCGTATGCACCGTCCACACGAGGACTGACCTTGCCGGAGTACGTCCGCAGAGGCCACTTGCTAGTTTCCTCCGGCGGCTTCATCGGCGTGGTGGACGAGGTGCTTGCGGCCATCGGGCGACCGCGCCGAGTCGTCGCCTCGACGACGCACTTCGCCGCGCTTCCTCACCTTCTGTTTGGCAGCGACGCCATCGCGACGATCCCCAAACATGCCGCCTCGGCGATCGCGGCGCGAACGGGACTGCAGATGTTTGCCTGTCCATTGACAATGCCGCGCTATGCGGTGGAAGTCGGGTGGCGAACCGATGCGCTGCGCGATGCAGCCATCGCAGAAGTGCGACGCGTACTGCTTGAGGTCCTCCAAGCCGCTCATTGGTCCTAGGCGCTGTGACATGGACTGTCGACAGTGAGGCAACTTCTACTCAATAAGGGGCGTAGCAGGGGTGACCGCGCATAACGCGTGAACATCGCGCTCAATACGTGGATTGCGCCCCGCTCGGCGGCACTTCGGAGCAGTAGGTAGAACACATTGCGCCAGCGGTGATTGACCTAGCCAATCTTCGACCCTCGCCGCAGCAACACCCTCGTGCCCGTGGTTGCGGCGTTGTGATCATGCCGCTACGCCTCAGTGTGGTTCCTGAGTGGGAGACGCAGCCGTGCGTGGCAGACCGCAATACCCCGTCGCCTAGTTGCCCTTGGTTGCGGCGTGCCGTCCAGGAAGAGAGCGCTTCTCTTTGTTCGCACAAAATTAGGTCATCTGTCAAGCCGCTGTTTTCCCCCTGCCGTTGAAAACGATAAACTTTATAGTAATGTGCGTGGCAAGACGAATACCTCCCGTTTGCCAGCGCATTTGCACTCCGCTTCCCGAGGGCAACCACCATCGAGAGATTCCGCATGAACACCCTTGTTGCTGCGAACCGTCGCGACTTCCTCGGGGCTGCAGCCTCGTTGGCTGCGCTGTCCTTCCCCATGTCATCGGCCTTTGCTGCCGGCCCGCAAAAACGCGGCGGTACGCTGCGCGTCAGCATCAATCAGGCAGTCAACAAGCTGAACCCCTTGGTGGCGCGCGTGACGCCGGAGTACTTGGTTGCCGAACTCTTGTACTCTGGGCTCACGCGGCTTGGCCCGACCATGGCCCCCGAGGCCGATCTCGCCCAGTCCTGGACCAGTTCTCCCGATCTGACCCAATGGACCTTCAAGCTGCGCCCAGGACTAGTTTTCCATGACGGCTCGGCATGCACTTCTGCTGATGTTGTCGCGAGCTTCCAGGCCATCCTGGATGCAAAGACCGCCTCGCCGGGCCGCCAGAACATCGGCCCGATCGCGAGCGTCAGCGCTCCTGACAAGAGCACCGTGGTGTTCGTCCTGGCGTCCCCCTACGCGGATCTGCCTGTTGCCCTCGCATTCCCGAGCGCCAAGATCGTTCCGGCTTCCGTGCTGCAGAAGGGGCTGGACCGACTTAATCGCGAAGCCATTGGCACAGGGCCTTTCAAGCTCGTGACCTTTGAGCCAGAGCGTATCGTGGTTGTCGCACGCAACGAGGCTTACTACGACAAGGCGCGTCCCTACCTCGATCGCATTGAAGTCCGGGTATATCCAGACGCGACGGCCGAGGGCTCCGCGTTGATCGCCGGCGATACCGATCTGATGGCGCTGGTGCAGCCTGCTGAGTTTGCGCGTTTAAAGGCTGCGTCCGGTGTGAACGCCCTGAAGCTGCCGTCGGGCGTGTTCTGCAACATCAATCTCGGCTGCAACCAGAAGCCATTCAACGACGTGCGGGTCCGCAAGGCGCTCGCATTGACCGTCGACCGCCCCGCAATGGTGGACTTCGTTGCCGAAGGCTACGGCACCGTTGCGAACGACAACCCCGTCAGCGCGTCCTATCCCTTCTACAAGGAACTGCCGCAGCGCAAGCGGGACATTGCGCAGGCGAAGAAGCTGCTGGCAGAAGCGGGCCACGACAAGGGCCTCACCCTCACACTGATCGCTTCCGACAATCCGTCGATCCGCACGCAAATGGCCGTCGCCCTGCGCGAGATGGCCAAGCCCGCTGGATTCAACATCAATGTGCAGACGATGCCGCATGCCACTTATCTGGAGCAGGTCTGGAAGAAGGGCAACTTCTATGTCGGCTTCTACAACATGCAGCCGACGGTCGATTCGATCTTCTCCCTGCTGTACACCTCGAACGCTTCCTGGAACGAAACGCACTGGAACAATGCGACCTTTGACAAGCTGGTGGCCGACGCTCGCGCAACGGCTGACGTGAAGAAGCGCAACGAGCTGTACGCCGAAGCGCAAAGACTCATGACGGAGGAAGTGCCCTCCATCATCCCGGTGTACTTCGACCTGCTTCGCGCCAAGCGCAGCTATGTTGACGGCTACCAGGTCAATCCGCGCGGCCTGGTCTACCGTCTGGACTACGTTTCGCTGGGCGACGGCGCCCCGAAGCGCGCCTGAAGCGCGCCCTCGCTTGGAGCAACCATGTCGCTAAGCTACTTCCTCAAACGGATCGGACTGAGCGTTTACACGCTTCTCGTCGTGTCAATCCTTGTCTTCGTCATTACGCAGGTGTTGCCCGCCGATCCTGCGGTGATGATGCTGGGTGAGAATGCCACACCTGATGCGCTGCAGGCGTTGCGAGATCAGTTGGGCCTCGATGCCCCGCTCTGGCAGCAATACCTGCACTGGTTCACCGGAGCGATCCGCGGTGACTTCGGTGAGTCGATGCGCACCGGGCAATCCGTCGCGCCGGTGATGGTGGAGGCGTTGGGGCGTTCGCTGACCCTGGCCTTCCTGTCGATCAGCTTCATGCTGATGATCGCCGTCCCGCTGGGCATCATCGCGGCCGTGCGCCGCGGCAAGATTGCCGACGTACTTGTGAGCGTCGTGTCGTACGTCGGCGTGTCGCTTCCAGAGTTCGTGACGGCGACGCTGCTGGTGCTGCTCTTCGCCGACTTCTGGCAGATCCTTCCCGCGACCGGCTACATCCCGCTTTCGGAGAGCTTTTCCGGCGGACTTCGGCATCTGGCGCTGCCTGTGATCACGGTCTCGGTCATCTTGATTGCGCACGTGTCGCGGATGGTCCGCTCCGAGCTGGTTGATGTGCTGCACATGGACTACATCCGGTCGGCCCGTCTCAAGGGCCTGTCGAAACATGCGGTCCTCTTCAAGCACGGCTTGCGCAACTCGCTTCTACCCACGATCACGATCGTTGCCCTTGATGTGGGTTACCTCCTGGGTGGTGTCATCGTCGTTGAAGAAATATTTGCCCTCCCTGGCATCGGACGCCAACTGATCGTTGCCATCCAGAACCGTGATCTGCCCGCCATCCAGGCCGGCGCCCTCATCATGGCCGCGACCTATTGCGTCGTGAACTTCGTCGCTGATATGGCCTACGCGGCGCTCGACAAGAGGATTCAATATGAGTGATATCGCCACACCGCTCCAGAGCGAAAAGCGCAGCGCCGCGTCGGCTTCGGCGGGAAAGCTCGGATCCAACCATTTCTTCGCGCGCCTCATGCGCTCGCCGCAAGGCAAGCTGGGGATGCTGATCATCGGGATCGTCATGGTGATGGTGCTATTCGGCCCCTATCTGGCGCCTCACAGTCCCGACGACATGGCGCCGTTGTCGCGCTACAAGGGACCCAGCGCAGCAAACTGGCTAGGCACCGACCAGTATGGACGGGATCTGCTGAGCCGGATTCTCTACGGCGCTCGCTCCACGGTCGTTCTGGCGTTCATGGCTACTGCCATCGGCAGCTTGATCGGCGCCTTCATCGGAACCTTGTGCGCCTTCCTCGGCGGTCGATTCGACGAGATCGTGATGCGTACGATCGACGCTGTCATGGCCATCCCGAGCCTGCTGTTCGCGCTACTCATCGTCAACCTGATGGGCAAGGGCGAGATCAACGCAGTGCTGGCCATTGCCGTCGCGTTCGTGCCGAGCATGACCCGCGTCACGCGCTCCGTGGCGCTGGCGATCCGCAAGCAAGACTTCGTCAGTGCCGCGATTGCACGCGGCGAATCAAGCCTGTACGTCGTACTGTGCGAGATGCTGCCGAACGTCGTGGCGCCCGTCGTGGTCGAGATGACGATCCGCGTGGCCTTCGCGGTCATGCTTTTCGCGACGTTGAGCTTCCTCGGCTTAGGCGCACAACCTCCCGCGTCCGAGTGGGGCCTGATGGCCGCCGAGGCTCGCAAGTTCATGCACTTGAGCCCTTGGATGATCCTCTGGCCGAGCGCCGCCGTGGCGATGGTCGCCATCGGCTTCAACCTTCTGGGCGACGGTCTTCGTGATGCCCTCAACCCCAAAACCTGAGGCCTGTCATGGATCACGTCCTTGAAGTCAAAGGCTACTCGCTCGACTACGCGACGCCGAACGGTCGCTTCCATGCACTGACCAATCTCAACCTGACGATCGATCGCGGCGAAGTGCTCGGCCTGGTTGGCGAGTCCGGCTCCGGAAAGACCTCGCTCGCCTGGTCGATCATGCGCTACCTCGCGGGTAACGCCATCGAGACGAGCGGGAGCATCAAGCTGGTCGGCGAAGACCTGTTGAAGGTCGCTCCGAAGCAAATCGATTCCATTCGCGGGCGCCGCATCAGCATGGTGTTCCAGGATCCGAGTACCTCTCTGAATCCAACCCTGTCGCTCGGGGAGCAGCTGACGGAAGTGCTGGTCCGGCATCGCAACCTGACCCGCAAGCAGGCAGCCATGGAGGGCATTGCCATGCTCGACCGCGTCGGCCTCAAGGACCCAGCGGGGATGATGCGCCGTTACCCACACGAAGCGTCCGGTGGGGAAAAGCAGCGCGTCGTGATCGCCACAGCCTTCGCTTGCAGGCCGGAATGCATCATCTTCGACGAGCCGACCACCGCATTGGATGTCATCACTGGACGGCAGATCCTTGATCTTTTCGCCGAGCTCCAGGCCGAGACGCACGTGGCCTCGCTGTACATCTCGCACGACCTTGCACTGGTTTCCCAGGTGGCCGACCGGGTGGCAGTGATCCACAAGGGCGTCATCGTCGAACAAGGCGACGTGGAGCAGGTGTTCACCCATCCCGCCGATCCCTATACGAAGCGGCTGATCGGCGCCGTGCCCCGGCCCGATCACCGTCTCGTCGACGCCCCCGCGAAGACAAACGGCCAAGCGTTGGTCGAAGCCAAAACGCTGAGCGTGACCTACGGCGGCGTTTCGGCATTCGCCAGGTTGCTCGGCAAGCGCAAAGCCAGCATCGTCGGCAACCGTGCTATCAGCATTGCCATCAAGCCCGGTGAGATTCTCGGCGTGGTGGGTGAGTCCGGTTCTGGCAAGTCGACGCTGGCCAAGGCCCTGACCGGTCTCAATCCCTTCGAGGGCCAGCTCTTCTTTGCAGGCAAACAGATCGACGGCGCGAAGGACATGGGGAAGCACTACCGGCGGGATGTGCAGATGATCTTCCAGCACCCCGACGCCTCGCTCAATCCGCGCCAACGCGTCCGTGACATCCTGTCGCGCCCGTTGAAGCTGTACACCGACACGCCGTCAGGCCAATACACACAGATCATCGGCGACCTCCTGGAACAGGTACGCCTGCCGCGTGAGTACATGAACCGCTTCCCGCATCAGCTCTCGGGCGGTGAGAAGCAACGGGTCGCCATTGCCCGCGCATTTGCCTCCCGTCCCAAGCTGGTTATTTGCGACGAGATTACGTCGGCACTCGACGTTTCCGTTCAGGCGTCGGTTGTCGAGCTTCTCATCGAGTTGCAAAAGCAGTTCGGCACCGCCTACCTGTTCATCACGCATGACCTGAACCTCGTGCGCCAGATTGCCCATCGCATCGCCGTCATGTACCGGGGCGACCTGGTCGATCTCCTCGAAACCGCCGAGGTGGATTCTCCATCGCGGCATGCCTACACGCGCTCCTTGCTCGACGCTGTACCCACTCCGGTTGGCGACTACGCCAGCCTTGCTCTTGAATTGGAAGTTGCCCCATGAATGTTGATCAGTTGCTGGACCGCGTTGACGAGTCCGCTGCCCTCGAGTTTCTCTCCAAGATGGTGCAGCACAAGAGCTATCCCGAAACCGATGATGAGCGCGTGCTAGCGAGATACATGGTCGAGCAGATGCGTGCCATCGGCTTGGAGGCGGCGCTCACCCCTGTCAACGAGACCCGCGTGAACGCAATCGGAACCTGGAAGGGCACCGGCGGCGGAAAGAGCCTGCTTTTCAACGGTCATCTCGACACGAACCCCGTCTCGGAGGGGTGGACGGTCGATCCATGGGCCGGCAAGGTGGACGACAAGTTCATCTATGGCATCGGTGTGTCGAACATGAAGGCCGGCGATGCTGCGTACTTCTGCGCGGTGAAGACGCTGATCGATGCAGGCGTCAGGGTCAAGGGCGATGTCGTGCTCACCTTCGTGGTCGGCGAGCTCCAGGGCGGCGTCGGGACACTGGCGGCCATTCAGCAGGGCCTAAGTGCAGACTACTTCATCAACAGCGAGCCGACCGACCTGTCCGCGGTAACGATGCACGCAGCTTCGCTGTCGTACACGATCGAGTTGACGGGTGTGACTCGCCATCTGTCCAAGCGCGAGGAAGCAGTGGATGCCATTGCAGCAGCGTGCGTGCTGATCCCGCGAATCAATGCCATGACCTTCAGCAACGCAAAGAGCGAGGAGCATCGATCTATCAACCGCGGCCATGTCGGTATCGTCAATGGCGCACTGGGCAAGGACTTGCACGGATGGCGTCCGCCGCAGGTGTCGGACTTTGTTCGCTTGCGTGGCGTGTGTCGCTACGCACCGGGCCAGACCGAAGCCGATGCCTTGGGTGACCTGCGGCGATTGCTGGACACGCTCGAAAAAGAACACCCTGGCCTGAAAGCCACCGTCGTCGCCGAGAAGCACACGGGACGCCCGACCATGCCGCCCTTCGAGGTCGACAAGAACTCTCGCATCGTCAAGGTTGTCAACGAAGCGTTCAGGAAAGTGCGCGGCATGGAGCAACCGACTGGCGCCATCAAGCCCGCTGGCTTCTTCGGGACTGACGCGGGTCATTTGTATGCGGCAGCCGGAATGGAAGGCGTGGTCTGCGGTCCCGGCGGCCGCTATAACACGATGCCTGACGAACGTGTCGACATCGCCGATTACCTGGACATGATCCGAATCTACATGATCGCAATCCTCGAGATCTGCGGAACCGAGTAATTCACGATTTCCGATCGATCCCGATGACTTCACCGGAAAAAAGCTCTCCAAGGCGGAATCGCGACCAAAAAATAGCAGTTCTGGATTGACCGCGGAGGCACCCAAACAGGCCCCACGCCCGAGTCGGCCCCCGAGGGGCTAGGCCATCGACCGGGCACAAACGTGCGACCTATTCCTGGCAAAATATAAACATTACAGTTGAGCCACCGGACGGGAACAGATGCTCGAAGTCGAAGAACGATCCGCGCAGGCGGCAGGCGACAACTCGCCTGTGCAGCGCATCACTGAACTGTCGAGTTCGCCGCTGCACGAAGTCGTCAAGCGCCAGATTTCCGAGGCCATCGACCTGGGGGCTTGGCCACCAGGTCATGTGTTGCCCAGCGAGATCTCGCTGGCCAACACCATGGGTGTCGCAGTCGGAACGGTGAGGCGCGCTCTGCTCGATCTCGCAGCAGAGGGTCTGTTGAGCCGTCGACGCAAGACGGGAACGGTCGTTACCGGGCGCACTGCTCATCGAGGACTGAGGTACTTCTTCAAGTACTTCCGACTGCACAGACGAGACGGCTCGCTGGTCCATTCCGAAGCTCGGGTGCTTGCTGTAGTGCGTGAAAAGGCGAACTCCGTGGTGCAGGAAAAGCTTGGACTCGACGCCGGTGCGGACGTTATTCGACTCGAGCGTCTTCGCTTGGTGAACGCGCAACCGGTAATGCTCGACACTTTCATTCTGGCGGCTGAACGCGTGCCGGATTTTCCCCTTAAAAACGAAGACGTTCCTCAACTCGTCTATACCTTTCTTGTCGAGCGGTATGGGATCAAAATTTCGGCAGTGAGAGAAGAGCTCAGCGCCGAACTCGCCTCGGCTGACGATGCTCGGCTTCTTGGTATACAGACACCTGCTGCCATCATGATGATCGAGGAAGTTGCTTTCGATCAGTCCAACGTTCCCACTATCGTCGGCGTGCGGCGTGCGTTAACCAAGGACCACGTCTACATCAACGAAGTGCGTTAGGTACCATGCGCGACTTGCATCGTTGCACCTCTTCGCGCTTGGCGCCGGGCAGAGCGCTCTCTGTTGATCGCCGCCGAAAATTGACTCCCCAGGGGTCAGAGATCGGCGGAATCCAACAATCGTGAGGATCCTTGGCTGACATCTCAAGCGTACGCCCAACCACGCCTCAAGGTCTGTGATGGCGCCTCGCCAAATTGCCGTCGGTACGCCCCGGCAAAGTCGCCGACATGGGCGAAGCCGTACTCGAGAGCGATGTCGGCCACGCGAATTCCGCCGCGGCTCGGTTTCTGCAGCGCGCCCCGCACGGCTTCCATCCGCCTTTCCCGTAGCCAGGTCATCGGGCCTGCGCCGTGGCAAGCCTGAAAGGCGGCGAACAGCGTGCGGCGAGACACGCCGCATTCGATGCAAAGGTCGTTCACCGAGACGTGGGCTCGCAGCCGCCGCAGCATGAACTCCTCGGCCTGCCTGACGATCCGCGGCGAGGCCATGCAGGTTGCACCTGCGTCGAGCGTGGACTGCTGGTTGTGGGCATGCTGGGTCAGCAGAAGCGATGCCAATGCGTCTGCCAGCGATGCTTGTGCGAATTGACGCGCCTTGCCGGCTGGCGCGAGCGCCGACGCCATACCGGCAAGGGCGACGATGCCGTGCCACGCCTGGGTCAGCTGCGGGCGCGCGGACAGGGAGATTTCGAAGATTAAAGGTGCTATCAGCGGTCGGCCGGTCAGCCCCTGCCAAGCATCCGCAATCAATGAGCTATCAACGCGGATCAGCAGTTGGTCATATCCCTCATGCACTTCCATCGAGAAGGTGCGAACTGGACTGAAGACGCCTGGACTCTGTGCAACCAGTTGGTGCAATTCGTCGCCCTGGCGTACTTGCGCTGCTCCTCGAGTCGGCAGGCTGATCAGGTAGTAGCCCTGCAAGGCCTCCGATACAGGTTGGAGCGAAACACGCGCGCCCCAGCGTGTGCGATTGAATGACACCGGCCCCATGGGAACGCAATCGAGCGTGCCATGGAACACGTCGTCACGCCGCAGCCGCTGAAGCCGGCATTCACCAAAGAAGGGCGCGGTTTGTTGGGGTGATTCATCAACATCATGGCTGTCCGCCACACGGAGTCCGCACAGGCTTGTGCCCCCATGATCGAACTCGATGGGAGGGAAGGGTGTTATGGAGTTCACTGGAAACGACGATGATCCGGCAGTAGTCGACTCACAAGAGGGAAAATCCCGGGTCGACGATTTGCACGCAAACCGCCGAATTGCACTGAGGCAGTAGGGCCAATGCCGCACACCACCGATGCTCCGGAACCAAATCCCACGGAGACATCGCGATGCTTCCTTCTCGACGCGCCATCATCTCTTCAGCCCTTGCGGTCTCGGGCGCGGCCCTGGCCGGGTGCGGGGGAACGCAGGCAGCACCGACGCCAGCACTCTTGCCCAAAAGCCCATACCTGCTGGTTCACGGGGCTTGGCATGGCACCTGGTGCTGGGGCAAGATCAGCCCAATGCTGGCCGCCGCCGGCCACCTCGTGCTGGCGATCGACTTGCCGGGGCATGGCCTGAATGCGGCATTCCCGGCGGCGTTCGACGTTCAGCCCCGGACGGCGGCACTGGCGACTGAACGCTCACCGATCGCGGGTATCACGTTGGCCGACTACGCTCGGGCCGTGGCCGATGCTGTCGAATCCCTGCTCGCCGCCGGCTTCCCGGCGCCGATCGTCGTGGGCCACAGCATGGGCGGCGGTGCAATCCATGCTGCTGCTGAACTGCTGGGCCCCGGCAAGATTGCGCGCCTGGTCTACCTCGCGGCATTCATGCCCAAGGACGGCCAGCCGATGGTGGAATTTCCCCCTGATGAACAGGCACCGCCATCGCTTTTGACACCGCTGCTGCGCAGCGACCCTGGTGTTACCGGCGCCCTGCGACTCGACCCCGCATCCACGGACGAGAGTTATCGCGCGGGACTTATCAATATGCTTTACGGGAAAGTGGACGCCGTAACAGCGCGCGCCGCTCTCAATCTGCTGTCGCCGGATATTCCGATCGGTGCGATGGTCACGCCAATTGCCACGTCGGTGCAGCGCTGGGGAGCCATCCCGCGTACTTATATCCGGACCAGCGCGGACAACACCATCCCGCCGGCGATGCAGGACCTGATGGTGGCGCAGGCAGACGCCGCCACGCCTGCCAACAAGACGCAGGTGCTGCAACTGGACTCGGATCACAGCCCGTTCCTGTCGATGCCGCAGCAGTTGGTTCGAGCGCTGCTCTCGCTGGCTTGAAGCGGTGGCGCAAACGATGCTCCAGGGCCGAATGCATCTCCCAATCATCAATGCCTACAATGGGATGTCGACCGTCATCCAGATGGTCGGATTGCATGGGGGCATTTGCCTTGGGACATTCGCAGGCCGAAAAAGCGCAAAGTCGAGAGCGGATCCTGAAGGAGGCCGCCGACCAGATTCGAGACGGCGGACTCGAGTCGGTGAGCGTGGGCAAGCTCATGAAGAGCGTGAACCTCACGCATGGCGGCTTCTACGGCCATTTTGCATCTCGTGCGGACTTGCTCGCCCAGGCGCTCAGGCGCGCCCTGGTTGATGGTGTGCGTCGGTCGGCGGTCAGGCAGAAATCAGCGCGTCCGCTCGGCTTCGCGGGCTTCGTTAGCGACTATCTGAGCACCAGGCATCGGGACTCCCGCAGCACTGGGTGCGCAGTCTCGGCGTTGATCTCCGATGTCGGACGCGCCGACGACCAGTCCAAGTCGATCATGGCAGGCTCGATCGAGGACTATATTGCCGCCGCTCGGCGCCACCTTGGCGACGACGACGATTCCAGAGCGATGTTGGCCGTCAGCGCCATGGTGGGTGCTCTGGCCCTGTCGCGGGCGATGACAGACTCCGCCCGTTCGGACGACCTGCTCCGCAGCGTGCGCGAGCAACTGGTAACGGTCAACGAGCCCAATGAGCGGGCGCTCTCAGGCAACCAGGACGAAACCTGAGTCGCAGCCTTGGCCTTTCGCCGTGCTGCGTTCCCTTGGCGCGCTCAGCAACTGCGGAACATGTCATGTCCTCGCGCCCTACGGCGAGCGCTGGCGGGCTCTCGCCGCAGGTGACGCAATTCAAACTGCGTGAGTGCTGAGTGCGAGGTGCTGAGTGCGCGGTGCTGACCGGCACGCTTGTCCAGCTTACATAGCGCTTCCCTGTACGGTCGACGCTCCAGCAACGCGCCCAGCTGGGACCGTGCGTTCGCATCCTGCTGGATGAATCCCGTCTCCGGGTAAACCAGTGCAGTTGAAACATCTTCTGGCGAACCAATGCGACAGACAGGATGATGGTTGTCATGCAGAATGGGGCGTGAAACAGTGGACGGTGTCGGCATTCGCCGACCCCACAGCCCGCTGGACGAACAAACTGCGCCGCCTGCTTGACGGCGCACCATGGAGTCAGCGCAATGGCCGAAGTGCGGATCTTTTCCTACTTGCCCAATCCTCGCGTGTGGAAGGCAGTCATCGCCGCGCGCATCGGCGGCGTCGAGTTGGAGGTGCGGGGCGCCGCGGGCGCCGAACTCGTAGACTGGCTCTGGGACTTCGACGCCCGTCCTTTGAGCGAAGTGTCCGCCGAGGAACGCGCCGCCGCTGAGCGCGTGGGCCGCATCGGGTTCAAGGGCCGCAAGCTCTACAAGACCGACGCCTTTCTTGCAGCTCAGCCGTTCGGAACGGTGCCCGCGGCTTTCAGCGGGGACGGCCAGGTCGGCATCTTTGAATCCAACAGCATCATGCGTGCAGTCGCCCGCCAAGCGGAGCGCAGCGGGCTATATGGCCACGATCCGTTCGAGGCCTCGCGAATCGACAGCTTTCTGGATGTCAGCTTGGTGTTTGGTCGCGACGCTCAGATTTACCTCCTCGCCCTGCAAGGTTCTGAGCTGGCGCCGGACGTCCACGCTCGCGCCGACGAGGAATTCACGACCTACATGGCCGGAATCGACCGGGCCTTGGAGCCGGCCCGCCATACGCTTGTCGGCGAGGAGGTGAGTTTGGCCGACATCTGCTTCGCCTGTGAACTCGCCCTTTTCCACAATGAACTGGGCCGTAGCGAAGCGCTGATTGCGCTCGGCAAGGCGCCGTTCCTGGACAACGCCCGTGAGCGGTTCCCACGGGCCATGGCGCACTTCGACCGCCTTGCGAACGATCCGGCCTTCGCGCCGGAGTTCGGCCCCTATCTCGCAAAGTTCACAACCGACCGCGGAGTCGGCCGCGAACGATCAACAGCATTCACAACAACGGACTCTCAAAGGAACTTCCAATGAAAACGATTGACTTCTACTTCGACTATCGCAGCCCCTACAGCTTCCTTGCACTGTCTCAGGTCCGGAAGATGGATGTCGAGATCGCCTTCCATCCATTCGAGATTGGGGCGCTGATGAGAGCGGTGGGGAACGTGCCGACGAGTATCACCTGCGCACCCAAAGGGCGCTACGTGATGACCGACATGGGCCGATGGGCTGCCCACTATGGGGTTCCACTCAACCGGCATCCCCAGGGCTCGGAGATCGACGCCAGCCGCCTGTTGCGCGCCACGCTCGTGGCCGGACAAATGGGCGCGATGCTCGCGGCGGTGCACGCGATCTTCAACGCGTTCTGGGCGACTCCGGCGCCGCTGGCGACAGCGGCCGAGGTCGCAGCCCTGCTGGGTGCCGTGGGGTTCGACGCTGAGGCGCTTGAAACGCAGATGGACTCGCCGGCCGCGCAGGCCCTCCTGGACGAGGCAACCGCCGGAGCGGCATCGCGCGGCGTGTTTGGCGCGCCGACCCTGTTCGTCGGAGACGACATGTTCTTCGGCAATGACCGCCTGCACTTCGTGCAAGCTCGCCTGGAGCAGGCCGCATGAGGCCGCTTGTCATCATCACCGGCGTAGGGCCGGGCACTGGCTCGGCAATGGTCCGGCGGTTCCACGATGGCGGCTACCAAGTGGCCATGCTCGCGCGCACGGTCGAGCGCTTGACCGATCTCGAGAGCGAACTCCCAAACGCCTTTGCGGTCCCCTGCGATGTGGCCGACCCTGCTGCGCTCGCGGCCGCCCTCAAGAGCATCGAACAACGTGCCGGCGTCCCCAAGGTGGTGATTCACAACGCCGTGGGTGGGGCCTTCGGCAACTTCCTCGACATCGAGCCGCAAGTCCTCCAGCAGAATTTCCAGATCAACGTCATGGCCCTGCTGCACCTGGCCCGGTGGGCGGCGCCGCGGATGGAGGCAGCAGGGGGGGGCGCCTTGCTGGTCACAGGCAACACCTCGGCCGTTCGTGGCAAGGCCGCTTTTGCCGGCTTTGCGCCGAGCAAGGCGGCGCAGCGCATTCTGGCCGAGTCCATCGCCCGCGAGATGGGGCCCCGGGGCGTGCACGTGTCCTTCATGATGATTGACGCGGTCATCGACGTACCTTGGGCCCGCGCGCGGATGGCGGACAAGCCGGATGAGTTTTTCATCAAGCCATCCGACATCGCCGAAGAGGTCTGGCACGTCACCCACCAGCCGCGTTCGGCCTGGTCGTTCCTGACCGAAGTGCGGCCGTACCGCGAATCTTGGTGATCGGAGGCGTTCAGCTTCCACGAACCCGACTTCGTCCAACTCACGAGACACCCCCATGCCGCTGCAACTCCGCTCCATCGTCCGCACCGGCGGCGAGCTTGAACTCTCGCTCGCCGAGGTGCCGATGCCCGAACCGAAAGTCGACGAGGTGCTCGTGCGCATCG
Source organism: Variovorax sp. OV084 (assembly GCF_900111625.1). Classification (NCBI taxonomy): domain Bacteria; kingdom Pseudomonadati; phylum Pseudomonadota; class Betaproteobacteria; order Burkholderiales; family Comamonadaceae; genus Variovorax; species Variovorax sp. OV084. The sequence continues at coordinate 38,472 of NZ_FOII01000032.1, forward strand.
ACGCGGCCCCGATGAATCCATCGGACCTGATGGTGCTATTCGGCATGGCCGACATGTCGACCGCGAAGGCCTCCGGCACGGCCGACCGGCCGATCGTCACCGCCACCGTGCCGCCGCGCATGCTGCCGGCCGTGGCGGCCCGTCTGAACGAGTCGGTGCCGGTCGGCTACGAAGGCGCCGGCGTCGTGGTCGGCGCCGGGCGTTCACCGGCCGCGCAGGCCTTGCTCGGCAAGACTGTGGGCGTGATCGGCGGCGCGATGTATTCGCAGTACTGCGCGGTCAACGTCGCGCAGTGCCTGCCGCTGCCCGAGGGCACGACAGCCGCCGAGGGTGCCTCATGGTTCGTCAATCCGGTCACCTCCCTCGGCATGATCGAGACGATGAAGCGGGAAGGCCACACCGCGCTGGTCCACACCGCGGCGGCGTCGAACCTGGGGCAGATGCTCAACAAGGTCTGCCTGAAAGACGGGATCGGCCTCGTCAACATCGTGCGCAAGCCCGAGCACGAGACGCTGCTGCGCGAACTCGGCGCGAAGCATGTCTGCAACAGCACGTCGCCGACCTTGATGGATGACCTGACGAACGCGCTGGCCGAGACCGGCGCAACGCTGGCCTTCGACGCCATCGGCGGCGGCAAGCTGGCCGGCCAGATCCTCATGGCGATGGAAGCCGCCGCGAACCGCGGCGCGAAGGAATACAACCGCTACGGCTCGACCGTGCACAAGCAGGTCTACATCTACGGCAGCCTGGATCGGGGGGCGACGGAATTCACCCGCGGCTTCGGCATGACGTGGGGCATGGGCGGCTGGTTGCTGTTCCCGTTCCTGCAGAAGGTCGGTGCGGACACGGTCGAGCGGCTGAAGCAACGCGTGGCATCCGAACTCAAGACAACCTTTGCAAGCCACTACACGCGCGAGGTGTCGATGGCTGAAGCGCTGCAGCTCGACGCCATCGCGGTTTACGGCAAGGCGGCAACAGGCGAGAAATACCTGGTCAACCCGAACAAGGATCTGGGCTGACCAAGACTGCAACCATCTGGTGCCAGCAGCCGGAGGCTTGGAGCGTGATTCCGAGCCACCGCAGGAACTGCAGGCTGTCCATGGCAGGGGGAAGAAGGGCAAAGAAAAGGCCGCAAGCGCGGGTCAACAACAGCCCCGAGCATGAATGGCGGCGAGCGGCGAGCGGCGAGGCGGCCGCTGAGTGATGCGGACGAGCGTGATAGGTTCTCAGCCGCCGAACTCGTCACCCAGTTCGGTGGCGCGCTGTTCCGCCGCTCGCATCGCCGCAATGAAATGAGCCGCCACACCGCTGGCGTGCATGCTTTCCAACGCCGCATGGGTGGTGCCGCCTTTGCTGGTGACGCGCTCGCGCAGCACGCCCGACGGCTCGCTGGAATGCGCGGCAAGGTGCGATGCGCCGACGAAGGTCGCGACAGCCAACTGGTACGCCTGATCGGAAGACAGGCCCATGTCCGCACCTGCTTGCGCCATGGCTTCCAGAAAGTAGAAGACATACGCCGGACCGGAGCCAGACAGCGCGGTGACCGCGTCCAGATGCGCTTCACGCTGCACCCACAAGAACTGGCCGGTGGCGCCGATGACCTGCTCGACAAGCAGCTTCTGCACATCGCTCACACCCGCACGGGCAAAGAGCCCGGTCATGCCCGACCCGACCAGGGCGGGCGTGTTCGGCATCGCTCGCACGATGTGCTCTGTGCCCAGCCACTGCGCCATGCTGCCGGTTCGGATGCCTGCGGCCACGCTCAGGTGCAGGGCATGCGGGGTGTACGGCGCAACCGCAGTTGCAGCGTCATGGAACGCTTGTGGCTTGATGGCCCAGACCACCATGGCAACGCCGTCCAGCGCGCTGCTGGCCGATGCCAGCAGCCGTACGTCGAACTGCTCGCGCAATCGCTGGCGTGCTGCTTCGAAGGGCTCGACCACCGTGATGCGTTCGGCGGGGATGCCCTGTCGGACCAATCCGCCGACGATGGCGCTGCACATGTTGCCGCCGCCGATGAAGGCGATGGAAGGGAAGGAGCCGGGGCTGGCTCGTGAAGAGGGGGTCGTCATGGGTGGCAGGCAGGCTGCGTGATGGGGGTGGCGCGGTCCCAAGGCCTTTCGGCTCCGGGACTCGCCCCAGCGCGGCGGATGGCTTTCTATCGTCCTCTGAAGACCGGTGCCCGCTTCTGCGCGAAGGCTTGCGCCGCCTCGCGGAAATCTTCACTGCGGTCGGCGCGCAGGACCATGGCGTCGAGGCGCTCGCGCTCCTGGTCGACCCGGCCGGCCAGCACGGCGTTGAGCTGCGCCTTGGAGCCCGCGATGGACAGCGGCGCGGCCCGGGCCATGCCCGCACCGAAGGCGAAAGCGGCCTGCGTCACGTCGCCCTCGGCGAGCGCGTCGAGGTAGCCGACACGGTGCGATTCGGCGGCGTCGTACAGCGCGGCCTCGTACACCCAGCGCCGCGCATTCGACGCGCCGATCAGCCACGACAGTCGCTGCAGCTGGATGGTGGGATACACCAGGCCGAGCTTGGCCACGGGCACGCCCACGCGCGCCGTGGCGTCGCCCACGCGGAAGTCGCAGCACATGGCCAGGCTGCAGCCCCCGCCCACGCACACGCCGGAGATCGCTGCGATGACCGGCTTGGGCGCCGACTGCACCGCGGCGTAGCACGCCTGAATGCGCGCGCGCCAGACGTCTTTCTCCGCCTCGTCGGTGACGGCCGAGAAGGCCACCACATCGTCGCCCGCGCAGAAGTGCCCGCCCGCGCCGGTGAGCACGATGAGCTTGACCGCCGGATCGGCGCCCAACGTCTCGAAGGCGTTTTTCAGGTCGGTCCAGGCCGCGAAGTCGCAGGCGTTGCGTCGCAGCGGCCGGGAGATGGTGACGAGGGCGTGGCCCTCGCCGCGATGTTCGACGTGGATGTCGGAGGAAGAAGAGGAAGGAGAAGGCATGCTGTCAATCCACCTTGATGGAACTGTCTTTGATCGCCTTGCCCCACTTGGTGAGCTCCTGGCCCAGACGCTGCGTGGCCTCCTCGGGTGTGGAACCGGCGCGCTCGATGCCCAGAACCTGAAAGCGCGCCTGCACGTCGGGCATCTGCAGGATCTTGGCGATTTCCTGGTTCAGGCGCTGAACGACGGGTCGGGGCGTGGCTGCCGGGGCAAGGATGGCGTAGGTGGAACCGGCCTCGAAACCGGGGTAGCCGGCTTCGCGCGCCGTGGGCACGTCGCGCAGCGCGCCGATGCGCTCGGGCGTTGCCACGGCCAGGGCGCGCAGCTTGCCGCTCTTCAGGTTGGCCACGGCGGTGGGCACGGTGGCGAACATCAGGCTCAGTTGGCCGGCCATCAGGTCGGTGATGGCGAGCGCCGCGCCGCGGTAGGGAATATGGACCATGCTCACGCCCGCCTGTTGCTTGAACATCTCGCCCGCCACATGCTCGATGGAGCCGTTGCCGGCCGAGCCGTAGTCCAGGCCGCCGGGTTTGGCCTTGGCCGCTTTCACCAGGTCGGCCACCGAACGGGCGGGCAGCGCATCGTTGACCACGAGCACCAGTGGCAGGTAGCCCACGACCGAGACGCCTGCGAAGTCCTTGTCGAGCTGGTAGCCCGCCGTGGCGGGGTAGAGCAGCGAGTTCATCGCATAGGTGGTGACGGGCGCCATCAGCAGCGTGTGGCCGTCCGGCTGAGCCTTGGCCACGAACTGGGCGCCGATGTTGCCCGAGGCCCCCGCCTTGTTGTCCACCACGACGGGTTTTCCCAGCGCCTCGCCGAGCTTCTGCGACAGCAGGCGCGCCACGGCGTCCACCGCGCCACCGGCCGAGTAGCCCACGACCATCGTCACCTGGCGGGCCGGGTAGTCCTGCGCGGAGGCCGACACGCCGGCCAGGGCCACCGCGCAGGCGGCGATGCAGGGCTTGATGTACTTCTTCATCGTCATCAGGGTTGTCATGGTCAGCTCCGGGGTTGCTCGGCGTCCCATGCGCCGGAGAGATTGCGGGGCAGCTCGTTCTTGCGGATGCGCTGCGTCGGGGTCTTGGGAAACTCTTCGATGAAGGCGATGAAGCGGGGCACCTGAAAGGCCGGCATGCGCGGCTTGCACCAGTCCACCAGCGTTTGCGGCGCAAGCTGCGCGCCCTCGGCCAGCCGCACGAAGACCTTCAGCTCTTCATCGCCCAACTCGCTTGGCACGCCGACCACCGCGCACTCGGCGATGGCGGCGTGCTCGCCAATCACGCGCTCGACTTCCCATGCCGAGATGTTGATGCCGCGTCGGCGCACCGTGTCCTTCTTGCGGCCGGCGAAGTAGTAGTAGCCGTCACTGTCGCGCCGTGCCAGGTCGCCACTGCAGAACCACTCGCCACGCTGCGCGGCCTGCGTGGCCTGCTCGTTGCGGAAGTAGCCCAGGAACTGAAGCCCCGGTACGCGCGAGCGCACGCAGATTTCGCCGGGCTGGCCGACGGGGACCTCGTTGCCGGCTTCATCGGTGAGCTGGAGTTCGAAGTACGACAGCGGCTGGCCAATCGAAAATTTCGGTCCCTGCGGGTTCACCGTCACGAAAGTGATCATTTCCGACAGGCCATAGCCCTCGCGAATCTCCACACCGAAGCGCTCGGCGAACACGTCCCAGACTTCGGGCGGGCAGCCGCCACCCCAGGCGATCTGCACCTGGTGATCGCGGTCGTCGTCCCTGGGCGGTTGTTTGAGCAGCATGGGCAGCACGCCGCCCAGGTAGTGAACGTGCGTGACGCCGTGCTGGCGGCACTGGTCCCAGAACCGCGAGGCGCTGAACTTCTCGACCATGGCCAGCGTCAGCTTCTGCAGGATGGCGGCAATGCACACCGCCACGCCCGCGCCGTGGTGCAGCGACTCCCACAGCAGGAACACATCGCCCGGCTGCGCGCCAGTGAGGCGCAGCGTGCCCATGGGGCCCGCGCGCAGCGTGCGGTCCGACTTGTTCACGCCCTTGGGAGCGCCGGTGGTGCCCGAGCTGGGGGTGAGGGCGATGATGTCGTCCGGCCCCGGCTCCACCGAGGGCGGCGAGCTGTCGGCGTGCGCCAGCAGGGCGGCGAAGTCGTCTGCCGCGCCGCCGTGCCACAGCGTCATCTCGACCGCGTCCGCGGGCAGTGCCTCTGCCAGCACGTCGGCGTGCGCAGCGTCGGCGATCAGCGCACGCGGCGCGAAGGCTTCGAACGGATAGGCAAGCGACGCGCCCTTGAAGCCGGTGTTGACCGGCACCCGAACCAGTCCGACCTTGGCGAGCGCCAGAATCGCCACCAGATGGTCCGGGTGGCTGGGCAGCATCAGCGCCACGCGGTCGCCGGGCACCAGGCCCCGGGCCAGCAGGGCGTTGGCCACGCGGTTGACCTGGGCGTCTATCTCGCCGAACGTGTGGTCGCGGTCCTGGAACTTCAGCAACACGTGGCCCGGATCTTCCAGGACCCTGCGGTCCATGATGCGGCGCAGCGTCTCGTCGCCCACGGGCGGCATCTCGATCATCGCTGGGCTCCTTCCAGCGCGTGGCCGCGCGCAGCCATGAAGGCTTCCATCTTGCGCGCCGGTTCGCCGGACGCATAAGACTCTCGGTGCGCGCGAATCGCCGCGTTGATGGTCTCGCGGAAGCCCGCCTCGGTCATGTCAGCGAACCACGCGCGGTCGAGGCGCATGGCCAACGGCGCCTTGGCCGCAAGTTGCCCGGCAATCTCCAGCGCCTTCGCCAGCACCTGCTCGCGCGGTACGAGGTGATGGATCAAGCCGATCTCGCGGCACTCCTGCGCGGGCATCATGCGGCCGCTCAGGGTCAGTTCGATGGTGCGTGACATGCCGAGGATCTCTTTCATGATCCATGGCCCCGTGATGCTGGCAATGCCCGAGTTGATCTCGGGCTGGCCCATCGTGACCTGGTCGTGGCCCACACGGATGTCGCACAGCAGCGCCACCTGGAAAGCCGACCCCGCGGCCACGCCATTGAGCGCGGCCACGATGGGCTTGGTCAGGCGTCGCAGCGTGCCGTAGAAGGTCTCCCACTCGCGGATCCATGCCTCCGCCCGGTCGGCATCGAAGTCGTGCGCTTCGGCGAAGTCCTGGCCCGCAGAGAAGGCGCGCTCGCCCGCGCCAGTCAACACCACGGCACCGATGGCTGCATCGGTGTCGAACGCACGAAGCGCGGCCACGATGGCGTCGCGCATGGGCTGGTCCCAAGCATTGAGCTTGGACGGTTTGTTGAGCGTGATCAGCCCCACGGGTCCGCGGTGCTCGATAAGGATGTCTGAAGATGTCATTGGATGGCTCGTCTGGATCGAAAGGTTGTTGCGTTTCACCGAAAGAATAGAAGCCGCATGACATATCGGCAAATGAGAGTTTTAGGTAGGCGCATATCCATTTGGATATGCTCTATCCTCCCAAGCAAGGAGCCAGGAACATGCGCTGGAAACTGATCGAAACCTTCCGGGCCGTGATGCTCACGCGGTCGATGACGCTGGCTGCGCATGAACTGCACACCTCCCAATCCAACGTGAGCCGGGCCATCGCACAACTGGAAGCAGCGGTTGGTTTCCGGCTGTTCGTGCGGCTCAGCGGTCGCCTGGCGCCCACGCCCGAGGCAGAGGCGTTCTTTCAGTCGGTGCAACGCTGGTTCCTCGGCATGGAGGCCCTGACCGACAGCGCCAAGCAGATTCGCGAAGTCGGCACAGGCACGCTGCGCATCGGTGCCGTTGCCTCGCTGGCGATGACCGTCATGCCAGAGGTCATGCGCGCATTTCGCCGCCGGTACCCGGACACGCCCGTCTCGATTCACACCGGCGACTCGCCTACCGTGGCGAAGTGGACGGCAAACCGCTACGTCGACCTCGGTTTGGTGACCAATTTGGACGATACGCCAGGCCTGCAGTCCACGCTGTGGGCAGAGGAAAACGGCGTGTGCATCGTTCCGTCAGGTCACCGGCTGGCGCGCAAGCGCGTGGTCTTGAGTTCGGATCTTGACGACGAGTCGTTCATCTCGCTCACCAGGGGTGACGGCACGCGCGTTCCGATCGACGCTGCGTTCAACCCAGATAGAAGACGTCAGACGATCGATGCCCCCTATTCAGCGGTCATCTGTCGCATGGTGAGCTTCGGACTGGGCGTGAGCGTGGTCAATCCACTGGTGGTGCGGCACCTGGACCTGGCTGGCGTCAAGGTTCTGCCTTTCAAGCCAGAAGTGAAATTTGCTCGCTACATCATCTCGGCGCAGCAGCAGGCGCAGTCCGCGTTGATGAGCGAATTCGTGGCGTGCTTGGACGGGATATAAGGCAACAATCGGGCCAGAAGGAGTCGCTGGAGTAGGCTCGTGCTCGTTCAAGCGCATTGCGCAAGTGCCCAGCCCATCTGCGCAAGCGGCCGCGCACCGGCGCTCGCTTGCTTTGCCTGTGCGCTCGATGCCGTCCCCGTCTCCACACGTTTGGCAATTCCTTGCAGGATGCCGGCGAGGCGGAACATGTTGTAGGCGAGATAGAAGTTCCAATCGGCCATCACTGCGTCGGGGTCGGCGCGGCCGGTCCGCTCGCAGTAGCGGCGCACATAGCTCTTCTCGTCGGGTATGCCGAGAGCGGCGAGGTCCAGGCCCCGAATACCGAGGGTAGGGCCCGGCTGGATGTGCCACGACATGCAGTGGTAGCTCAAGTCGGCCAGCGGATGGCCGATGGTCGAGAGCTCCCAATCGAGCACCGCGATCGCGCGGGGCTCGGTGGCGTGGAACATCAGATTGTCGAGCCGGTAGTCTCCATGCACGATCGACACCTGACTCTCGTCGCGCGCGCTGGCCGGTATGTGCGCAGGGAGCCACTCCATCAACTTGTCCATCTCGGGAATCGGCTGCGTGATCGAAGCCTGGTACTGCTTCGTCCAGCGGCCAATCTGGCGCTCGAAATAGTTGCCCGGCTTGCCATAGTTCTGGAGACCCGCTGCCTTGACGTCGACGTTGTGCAGCGCGGCAATCACGCGGTTCATCTCGTCGTAGATTCGGCTGCGTCGCGTGCTGTCGGCATCGGGGATCGATTGGTCCCACATCACGCGGCCCGACATGTACTCCATCACGTAGAAGGCGCAGCCGATCACGGATTCATCTTCGCACAGCAGGTACATGTCCGGGACCGGCACGTCGGTTGCGCGCAGCGCCCGCATCACGGTGAATTCACGATCGATCGCATGCGCCGAGGCCAGCAGCTTCGCCGCCGGGCCGGGCTTGCAGCGCATCACGTAAGAGCGCTCCGGCGTGTTGAGCTTGTAGGTTGGGTTCGATTGCCCGCCCTTGAACTGCTCGACCGTGACCGGCCCCTGAAAGCCGTCGACCCGCGCCTCGAGATACGCCCGCAGGGCGGCCACGTCGAACGGATGAGACCCGGAGATGGGACTGGTGCCGGTTTGAGCTTCTGTCATGACTATGGTTTCGTGTTGCCGTTCAATCGGGTAGGTGCCGGGCAGTGGCTTGCCGGAAAGCAGTTCAGCCTTAGGTCGTCTGAAGGTAGACGCCCGGCTCGGCCGACAAGCCCTGTTTGACCTGCCGGGTGATCTCGTCGGCCAGCACCTCCTCGGCCCCGGCTTGGCGGGCGTCGAGGCTGCGGCGCACCACCTCGTCCGGGCTGGACTTGGGCTGATCATTGCCGCGCGCCATGTCGGTATCGACGAACCCCATGTGCAGGCCCAGCACTTGGGTGCCCTGGGCGCGCAACTCGTGGCGCAGACTGTTGGTCAGAGACCAGGCGGCCGATTTGGTGGCGGCGTAGGTTGCGAGACGGGGCGCAGTGATCCAGCTCGCGAGCGACAGGACGTTCAGGATCGCACCGCCGCCGTGGCCGGCGAGCACCGGCGCGAAGGCAAGCGCCATGCGCAGCGGTCCGAAAAAATTGGTCTCGAACTGGGCGCGAGCGGCCTCGACGCTACCCTCGCCAAGGAAGCCGCCGAGCGTCGCGATACCGGCGTTGTTGATCAGCAGCGTGACGTCGCCGCAATGGCGTGCCGCCGCGGCAATGTCATCGGGCCGAGTGACGTCGAGGCGGATCGGTTCAACGCCGCCCAAAGTGACGCTGGCCGGGTCGCGCGCTCCCGCGTAGACCTTGCGCGCGCCGCGGGCCAGAGCAGCGCGGGCGAAAGCGAGACCGATGCCGCGGTTAGCACCGGTGATGAGGACGGTGGCGTTGTCGAGTTTCATGGTCGGGTCCTTCGAGGAAGTGGAAGAGGCTGGGGTGCAGCGGTGAAGCGCCGCGTGAATACGACGTTCGTAAGCTTCGTCGCTAGATCTGCGCAATGCCACCGTCGACGAATAGCTCGATGCCGGTGACGAAGCTCGAGGCGTCCGAAGCCAGGAAGACTGCGGCCTTGCCGATTTCATCGGGTTCTCCAACCCGGCCCATCGGGATCTGGCCTGCAAAACCGTCGAGCAGTCCCTGCTGATGTTCGTCCGGCACCAGTCCCACCAGTCCAGGCGTCTTCGTCGGTCCGGGACTGAGGACATTGATGCGGATGTTGCGACCTTTGAGATCCAGAATCCAGCTACGAGCGAAGTTCCGAATTGCCGCCTTGGAGGCGCTGTAGACACTGAATGCAGGTACGCCATGTATCGAACTGGTCGAACCAACCAGGATGACTGTCGCGCCATCCGCCAACAGGGGAAGTGCCTTTTGAACTGTGAAGAGCACCCCCTTCACGTTGGTGCTGAACGTCTGGTCAAACAACTCTTCCGTGATCGCGCCAAGCGGAGCCATGCTGCCGCCTCCCGCATTCGCGACCAAGACGTCGATGCGTCCATGGTGTTGCTTGACGGTCTGGAAGAGGGCGTCGAGATCCTGCAGACTGGAGACATCCGCGCGAATGGCGGAGGCTTGATCCCCGACGTCAGCGACCGCGACGTCAAGTTCTTTCTGGCGCCGGCCGGTGATTACGACGTTCGCGCCTTCGGCTGCAAACCGTTTGGCAATGGCCAAACCGATGCCGGTGCTTGCGCCGGTCACGACAGCGACTTTGCCTTGGAGGGAGAGGGTCATTGATGGGCCTTTGGAATGGTCAGACATGGGGATGCACGGCACGGGGCTTTACTCAACAGCCTTCCCCATGTCCTCAACGACCTTCTTGGCATCCCCAAAGACCATCATGGTCTTGTCCATGTAGAAGAGCTCGTTGTCCAGGCCGGCGTAACCCGCCGCCATGGAGCGCTTGTTCACGATCACTGTCTTGGCCTTGTAGGCTTCCAGGATGGGCATGCCGTAGATCGGGCTGCCCTTCTGCAGCGCCGCCGGGTTCACCACGTCGTTGGCGCCCAGGATGATCGCCACGTCGGCCTGGCCGAACTCGCCGTTGATGTCTTCCATCTCGAACACCTGGTCGTAGGGCACCTCGGCCTCGGCCAGCAGCACATTCATGTGGCCCGGCATGCGCCCGGCCACCGGGTGGATCGCGTACTTCACGGTGATGCCCTTGTGCGTGAGCTTCTCGGCGAGTTCCTTCACCGCATGCTGGGCGCGCGCCACCGCCAGGCCGTAGCCCGGCACGATCACTACCGTCTCGGCGTTGCCCAGCACGAAGGCCGCGTCGTCGGCGCTGCCGCTCTTGACCGGCCGCTGCTCCTTGGCGCCGCCGGCGGCGCTGACCGCCTCGCCGCCGAAGCCGCCCAGGATCACGTTGAAGAACGAGCGGTTCATGGCCTTGCACATGATGTAGCTCAGGATCGCACCCGACGAGCCCACCAGCGAGCCGGCCACGATCAGCATCGCGTTGTTCAAGGAGAAGCCGATGCCCGCGGCCGCCCAGCCCGAGTAGCTGTTGAGCATCGACACCACCACCGGCATGTCGGCGCCGCCGATCGGGATGATGATGAGCACGCCCATCACGAAGGCCAGCGCCAGCATCGCGAAGAAGGCCGGCCAGCTTTCGGTGGCCATGAACACCAGCCCCAGGCCGATCATCGCCAGGCCGAGCACGAGGTTCAGCATGTGCTGGCCCTTGAACTGCACCGGCGCACCCTGGAACAGGCGGAACTTGTAGGTGCCCGAGAGCTTGCCGAAGGCGATCACCGAGCCGCTGAAGGTGATGGCACCGATGGCCGCGCCCAGGAACAGCTCGAGCCGGTTGCCGGCGGGAATCGGCGCGCCCTTGGCGATGCCTTCGAGCATGGCCGCGGGTTCGACCACGGCCGCCACCGCGATGAACACCGCCGCCAGGCCGATCATGCTGTGGAAGAAGGCCACCAGCTCGGGCATCTTGGTCATCTCGACCGTCTTGGCGCGGTAGGCGCCGTAGCCGCCGCCGGCCGCCAGCCCCAGCAGCACCCAGGCCAGGCCCGTGAGCTGGCCGCCGGCCAGCTTGTAGATCAGCGCACCGGTGGTGACCACCGCGATGGCCATGCCGGCCATGCCGAAGAGGTTGCCGCGGATCGAGGTGGTGGGGTGCGACAGGCCCTTCAGGGCCTGGATGAAGCAGACGCTGGCAACCAGGTACAGCAGCGTGACGACGTTCATGCTCATTGCGAGGCTCCCGCTTCGGCCTTGGGTGCGGCCTTCTTTTCCTTCTTCTTGAACATCTCGAGCATGCGCCGCGTGACCAGGAAGCCGCCGAAGATGTTCACTGCCGCGAGCGCCACCGCGAGCACGCCCATGGTCTTGCCCAGCGGGGTTTCGGTGAGCGCGGCCGCCAGCATGGCGCCCACCACCACGATGGCCGAGATCGCGTTGGTCACGGCCATCAGCGGCGTGTGCAGCGCGGGCGTGACGGTCCACACCACGTGGTAGCCCACGTAGATGGCCAGCACGAAGATGATGAG
>NZ_FOII01000033.1:0-43935 GCF_900111625.1 Variovorax sp. OV084
CCTGCTGAAATTCTCAGCAGGTCAGTGGAACACCCTGGTCAATATTGGATCGGCACTTTGCGGTTTAGCTGGTCAAGATTGCATCGGCACTAACAGTGTGGATCCTCGAACGCGGCGGCGCGGTGGCGCGCGTCGCGGCATTGATCGCCTTCCTCATAGGAGGTGCGCTGGTGGAGTTCTGGTGGCCCGCACTGCTCTGCTGTCTCGGTGCCTGGGGGTTCGCACGCCGTCCCGATGGGGTCACGTTGCTCTTGTGGGCCCTGGCGACAGCCTCGCTCGCAATCGTCAACGGCAACTTTTCCGCGCTGGCCGCCCTGCCCTTGATCTTGGGCGCCCGGCATGTCGACATTCCGTTGCGCCGCTGTCGATGGGTCTTCTACGCCTACTACCCTGCGCATCTGTCACTGATTGCTGTGGTGCTGAGACCCGCATGACTGGAAAGAACCTGTGGCAAGCCTTCGCAAGTGACTGCCGAGCTTTCGGGCGATGTTGCATGTCAGCCCGGCAAATCAAGCGCGCTTGCGCCACCATGATGATTCGCCGCAGGCAATCATCATGGTGTCAAGTGGCGCCCCAGCAGCCGCGTTCATCGAGCAATACCGTGCGAGCGGTGGGTCTGCGCAATTGTTCGCAAGCCTACTTTCGCGCCAACGATGAGGCGGTTCGGGGAGGCGGCATTCAGCACCAGTGTTTGATCATCAATGGGGGATACCGACCGAGTTGAGAGGTGTTTCAGCTCGCCCACCTACAGTGCCGTAACAGCTAGCGCGCGTCAACCGCCGTATCGCCAGCGCAGGATTCGCTTGCGCAGCCGCGTGAACATGCGTGTGACGAAGTACTGGCCCTTGACGTCCACGGCCGTGCTGGCGACCAGTTCGGCCCTCGCCATCACGCCGGAAATGCCATGGCGCCACAGCAGCAAGGGCACGCGCGGCAGCCGCACAAAGTAATAGCCGGGATAGCGCAGCATGTCGCGCAGCACCCTGACGAAGAGCGGCGTGCCGCGCGGGGCTGGTGCTCGCGCGGCGCGCTCGGTCGCCGGTTGTTGCCGAGGAGCGGCCTGGCCTCGGCGCAGACCGGCGACCTGATCGAGGCGCTCTCGCATGGCAGGGCCGACGACGCCGGCAGAAAGAGTCGAGACCACGGTCTCCTGGCCGGCCTGCGCGATCTGTGCGCGCCATGCCAGGTCCAACCACACACGCCGCATCAGTCTGGCAGCGGCGTCAAGCCTTGGCTCTGCCCAGAGCGTGCCGGCCGGATAGGGCCCGTTTGCGACATTGCTGCGAACGAGGTCGAAGGGCACCAGCGCGGCGTTGCCGGCATGCGTGAAGTCGACGTTGCCGCTCCAGCCCGTCGCAACGACAGGCAGGCCATAGGCCATCGCCTCTGCAATCGAGAGGCCAAAGCCCTCGGCACGGTGCAGCGAGACGAAACTGTCTGCGGACGCCAGCAGGCGAAAGCGATCGTCGCTTTCCATCGCATCGGTAAGGAACGACACGCGGTGGCCCGCGCCCGCATCGCGCAGCGACTGCATCAGCGCCGGCGCCGCCTGCGCATTGAGCGCCTTGACGATCAAGCGCACGGCGTCGGACGACTGGAACGCGTTGATGAACGCAGCCACCACCCCCTCGGGATTCTTGCGGAACGGGACGGAGGCCACATCGAACTGGAACAGGAACACGAACTCGTCGTGCGTGGCCTCCGGCAGCACGGTCGCAAGCCATGCGCGGTCTCGCAGGACAGGTGGAGGCATCACCATCGGTGGCATCACGTTGACGGGTAGGTTCGTTTTGCGCCGGATGGCATCGGCAATGAATTGCGTGCCGACCCAGATCTCGTCGACCAGGTCGAAACGATCCGCCCATTCGTCGGGGAAGTCGGGCGTTTCCCAATACCAGCAGCCGATGCGATAGGGGGTGAGAAGCTCCGGCGGGAGTTTCGACAGCACGTCGGGCAGCATGTCCGCATTGCAGCCCAGGATGGTCGCTGTGGGCGCGCCAGCGGCCCAGCGCGGGGCCGGAAGGGTGTACCTGCCCGTTGGAGCCGACGCGTCGAACGAGATGTCGTGGCAATGGACCGCGACGCCTGCCGCATCCAGACCCGCGACGCTGTTGCGCGCGGCCTCCCCGACGCCCAGATGTGCGCAGAGGTAGCCGACATAGTTCACGCTTGTGCGATGGGCCTTGCCGGTCATGCCCAGGCGTTCCACGAGCTTGCGATCTAGGCCCAGCTCGCGCACGCCCGAGGTTCGCATCCAGGCCATCAGGCCCACTGCGTCTCGGCCATCGGCGAAGGTGCTCACGAGATCGCCGCGCATGCACAGCACCGCCCGCAGGTACCGCGTCAGGTGATCGCCCGGCGCCTCGCCTGCCGCCCAATGAAAGAACGCTGGGTCTTCCAGCGGGTCACCCAGGCCCACACCTTCCGCGAGCGACTGACGGTACACCGCACGGCATACCCGGTCCCAGCCGGTGCCATCGGCAAAGGTGACCTGCGGAAGGCCGAGCGCGCGGAATTCGTGAATGCCGGCGTCCAGCAGCGACTGCGCATACTCGCCGAACAGGCGTCGCGCGTCGCCGGGCAGGTCCCAGCCGAAGCGGCTCTCGTAGCGCGAGAGTTGCTTCAAATCGGGGTTGAAGCCGCTGAAATGAAAGAAGACCAGATCCTGGACATCGCCCGCCTGGCCTTGCATTCGCCAGCGGCCGTCCAGCCAGTACGGGGCGCGCTCGTGAAGATTCCAATAGGCGGCGTTGAAGCCCATGTGCCGCAGCACGGTCGTACCCGGCACCAGCAGCGGTGCGTAGTCCATCCATTTCTGGTCCGTGAACACGCCCGTATGCACGTCCTCGAGGCACAGTGTGCGTAGCTTGTGGTCCCACCACTGCAGCAGGAAGCGCACACGCGGTGTGTCTCGCAGCGCCGCAAAACCGAGGTTGTACAGGCCGGCACGCAGGATGACGAGATCGTCTGGCAGGCATCCGTCGTCCGGCAGCGGCGACAAGGCATGCGGCGTGAGCACGAGCTCGGCATCGTTCCCATCGCCCTGCCAGAGCTGATCGATCCGCTGGAACACCTGAATGTCCGGGTCGAGATAGACCACACGCTGCATGCCCTGGTCGAGCAGATAGCGGAAGCAGGCCGGCTTCACGCTAGTGGCGAACTCCAGCAGGCTGTAGTGGCTGCGTCGATGGTTCCATTCCCTGCGCTCGAAAGCCACTTCGGCCGCGAGAAGGGTCACGTGTTCCGGCAGCTCTGTGCCTTCGGGCGGCTCGTCGAGCAGGAAAACGACCAGCGTGGTCCCTGGTTGGTGCTTGCGCAACGAGGCGCCCAGCACGCAGGCGTGGGCGAGATAGTTGCTTGCGCAGATGGTGAAGACGGCGAGATCGGTGGACGTGGGATACCGATCGAGAGAATGGCGGCGCAGCATTGAAAACTCCGGCCGCGAGGCGGCGAGACCTTGTTACTATAGTTTGCAAAGGCATAATCCCGCCCGGCAGCAGAACCGCCAACGGCGTGCGGAGTTGGCATCCAGAAAGCATGGCGATGAGCGGAAACGAACCCGGACGGCCAAGCAGCAGCACAGAACAACGACCGCGGGCGAGGTTTCCTCTTCATGACGTGGCGATCGCTCTGGTGCTCGCGATCGCCGCGTTTCTGATCTACAACGCCAACGGCCGCCTGATCTCCGCCGCCGACACCTTCGCGGCGCGCTACCTGCCGTTCTCGATTCTGCGTCATCACACCGTATTGCTCGACCCGATCGTTGGCGCCGTCGCGCTGGGGCGCTCCGCCCCCTCAGCAGGCGACGACGGCACGGCGTTCTGGATCCAGCGCGGGCGCAACGGGCATCTTGTCTCCAAATATCCCGTCGTCGTACCGCTGGTCGTCGCGCCGCTGTACCTGCCGGCGGTGCACTACCTCGACACGATCAACTGGGACCCGCACGTCGTCGACAAGGTGGCCCGCATCATGGAGAAGATATGTGCCTCTCTGATCGCGGCGGCATCGGTCGCTTTGATGTACTTGTTGCTGCGCCGGCGCTGCGATGCGCGCACTGCATCCGTGCTCAGTCTTGTCTTCGCGTTCGGCACCACCGCATGGGTGATCAGCAGCCAGGCGTTGTGGATGCACGGCCTGGCGCAGTTGCTCATCCTCGCGACGATGTGGCTGATCACCGGGCAGGCGACGCCGGCGCGCGTGGCGATGGCCGGTTTCCTGTGCGCGCTAATTGCGGCGAATCGACCGCCCGACGCGATCCTGGCCGCTGCGCTCGGCCTGTGCGGACTGCGGTGGGCGGGAAAGCGATGGGGCTGGTTGATCGCGGCTGGCGTCGCGCCGGTCCTCCTCACGCTGGCCTACAACCTTGGGACGGTCGGCCACGTGGCCGGTGCCTATGCCCTGACCGTGCACCCCAGCGATTTCAACGACAACACCCTCGAGGGCATCGCCGGCCTGCTGTTCAGCCCGACGCGCGGGCTGTTCGTCTTTTCGCCCTTTCTGCTTTTTGTACCCTGCCTGCTGATTCTTGCGCTCCGTGATCGCGACGCACGCGGCCTGACGCTGGCGTTGTGCGTGGCCATCGTCGTGCAGGTCATCGGCTATGCGATGGTCGACTGGCGGCAAGGCATCGCCTGGGGCCCGCGCTGGCTCACGGACATCGTGCCGCTGCTCGTGTGGATGCTGCCGCCCATCGTGGCGCGCTTGTCGCGCAACGCGCGCGTGTTGTTCGCCGCGGCGTGCGTCGTGTCCATCGCCATCCAGGTGATCGGGGCCTTCTGGTACACCGGCGCCGTCGACACGGCGGTATTGACGATGAAGACCGACGACAGGATGCGACCCATGTGGGACGTGCGCAACGCGGCCTTCGTGGCGGAGTTGTCGCACCCGCGCGTGCCGGCCGATCTCTTCATGGATCTGCGCGGCAATGTAGATCTGATCGAGACGCTCGACGTGGTCGTGCATGACGCGGCAACGGGCGATCGCCTGGAGCGGCAACTCGATGTGGCCGGATGGGCGCTCGTCGATTTCAACTCGCCCCGGGACATCGCGGTGCTGATCGACGGGCGCGAGGTGGGCGGCACGAGCCACTTCTTCGAGCGCCCTGACGTGGCCCGGACGCTGGCCGAAAAGAGTCCGGCCGGGTGGCGCCTACGCGTGCCGGCGGGCGAACTGAAGCCCGGACGCCACACGCTGACTGTCCTCGTACGCGCCAACCCCGGCGGCGAGGCGCGACTGCTGCGGGAGCGGGCCTTCGATCTGGCGCCGAAGGGCATGGGCGACGCCGTGGCGCGGTTCCTCGACAGGGCATCGCGCCAGGCCGTAGAGCGCATCGCCGCCGGCCAGCAGGCGCCGGGCTACTGGCTCACCGCGTTCACCAGCGGCACGCGCTTCGAGCAGCCGCAGACCGAACTCAACACCTATCTCAACGCGATCATGCTCGACATCGCCGCGCCCATTGCGCACGTCGCGCACATGGAGGAGATGCTGGCCCGCGCGCGCGGCTTCCTTGCGCGGCAGATCGAGGACAACGGCCTCGTGCGCTATCACGGCAGGCCCGATGCATCGACCATCGGCGTGCTCGGATGCGCGATCACGCCGGACTCGGACGACACCGCGCTGGTGTGGCGCGTGGCACCGGGCGACGACCGCGCGAAGCTGGCGACCGCGATGCAGATCATGCGGCGCTTTCGCACCGACGATGGCCTGTACCGCACCTGGCTCGCAGCACGCGCGGACTACCAATGTCTCGATCCGGGAACGGATTCGAATCCGGCGGACATCGGCATCCAGATGCACCTGTACCTGCTGCTCGCCCAGGAGGATCCGCCCGCAGCGCGCTCGCTGTGCGCATCGGTCATGCGTCGCGCCGACGACGGCCGCCTTTGGGTCTACTACGCCGGTGCGCCGCCGGTCATGAGCCTGAGGCTGGCGGATTTACGCAGTGCCGGCTGTGCACTGGAGGTGCCGCCATCGCGCCTGCAACCCGCAGTTCCCGCGCAGGCAATATGGGCGCAGGTCGCCACGCTCGTGACGCACCTGCAGAGCGCGGCGCCCACCGCCGGGCAGAAAACCGAAGCGACGCGACTGCTGCAGGTCCTGGCATCCCATGAATTCGCCGCGCTGGCTGGCAATCCGCCATTGCTATATCACAACGACATGAGCGCCTCCGTGCGGCGCTTCTACTGGTCGCAGGAAGTGGGCTATGCGCTCTGGTTGCGGCTCTACTACTCCACGAGGGGGCTGGAGTTGCCGCCCGAGCCGTCCGGCGGCGCCCAGCAAGGGAACGTTCCATGACGCGGCCGGAGGCCAGGACCGGCCTCGCCCATCGGCGCCCCGCCTCGCTGTGGCGCCTGCTGTCGTGCATCCGCTTCGACGAGGTCTGCGTGCTGCAGGGGGCGCCAGTGATCGGTGCGTGCTTCGCGATGACCGACCTCCGTGCCGCGACCTTGTTCACGATTGCCGCGCTGATCGCCGGCAATCTCCTGCTCGTGGCGCATGTGTTCGTGCTCAACGACTGGGCGGGGACGCATGGCGACCAGCGGGATCCGATGCGCGCCGACGGGACCTACCTGGCCAAGGGCGAAAACGCCGCGAGGATGGGCCGCCTGGCATGGACGCTGCTCGCGCTCGCGTTGCTGGTCTTCGCCCTGATCGGCCAAGCGCCGTTCGTCATCGCACTGCTCATCGCGCTCCTGAGCGCGATCTATTCGTTGCCGGGCCTCAACGGCAAGGGCGTGCCGATGCTGAACTCCCTGCTGCACGTCGTCGGCGGCACGCTGCACTTCCTGCTGGGGTACCTCGCGCTGTCGCCCCTGTCGCCGCAGGGCGTGGTCATCGGTTGCTACTTCGGGCTCGTCTTTGCCGCAGGGCATCTGGTCCACGAGACCCGTGACCACGACAGCGACCTGCGAAACGGCATCCGCACGAACGCCGTCGCGTTCGGCAAGAAAACATCGTTCCTCACCGGCCTGTTTCTCTTCAGCATGGCCTACATCACCCTGACCGTGATGGCGTTGCGCGGGCTCGTCCCCCTTGTGCTGTCGCTGGCCATCGTGCTGTACGCCCTGCACCTGGGCGCGGCGTGGCAGGCTCTGCGCGACGGCCTGACCTACGCGAGCGTTCGCCGGCTGCAGACCGTCTACAGGAACATCCACGTGGTCATCGGCCTGGCCATGCTGGCCACCGTTGTGCCTTGGTAACCGCATCGTCCGGCGCCAGACCCCGCACCCCCCTCATCCAACGCCTCATGCTTTCCATCGTCATTCCCGTCCTCAACGAAGTCCACACGCTGCCTCGCGTGCTCGTTGCTGTGTCCAACGTGCTTCCCGAGGTGGACAAGGAGATCCTTCTGGTGGACGACGGATCCACCGATGGAACCCGGGAATGGATCCACACCCATGTGCCCCAGGGGCTGCGCACGGCTTCGCACCTGGCGATCGGCGGCGACGGGAATCTGGCATGGAACCTTGAGCCTGCGGCTTCGCGGCTCACGGTGCGTGCGCTTTATCACGCGCACAACCAGGGCAAGGGCGCAGGCGTGGCAACCGGCCTGGCCGCGGTCACCGGCGACGTCATCGTCATCCAGGATGCGGACCTCGAATACGACCCCGCCGATTGGGTAGCCATGTACGACCTGATCGTGCACCGCCAAGTCGCCGATGTGGTGTACGGATCGCGCTTCGAAGGACGGCGAACCGGGAGTGCGAAGTTCATTTCCCTGTCGCAGGTATCGGCCAACTGGCTGATCTCGAGCCTTTTCGGCGTTCTCTATCGCAAGAGGTTCTCCGACATCGAGGTCTGCTACAAGATGTTTACGAAAGAGGTGAACGACACGCTGCATGTGACCTGCGCCGACTTCGGCTGCGAGATCCAGATGAGCGCACAGATCGTGCGATCCGGCAGCTGGAAGATCGCCGAGGTGCCCGTGAGCTATCGCGGCCGCAGTTTCGAAGAGGGCAAGAAGATCAACTGGCGCGATGGACTCAAGGCGCTGTGGTACCTGCTGTGGTTTCGCATCTGCTCCCAGCCGGCGAAATCGAAGGCCTGATCGCTGTCGCCATTCCATGAAAATCTCCGTCCTCGGTACCGGCTATGTCGGCCTTGTCACTGGCACTTGCCTCGCAGAGACCGGCAACGACGTCGTCTGCTTCGATGTCGACGAACGCAAGGTGGCGATGCTGCGCTCGGGCGACGTACCGATCCATGAGGAAGGGCTGCCGCAACTCATCGAGCGCAACGTGCGCGCCGCGCGCCTTGCCTTCACGACCGATATCGCGCGCGCCGTGCACCACGGCGAGTTGATCTTCATCGCTGTCGGCACGCCTGCCGGCGAAGATGGGCGTGCCGACCTCCAGCAGGTGCTGGCCGCGGCCCGCAACATCGGCCGCCACATGCATGGAGCCAAGGTGGTTGTGACGAAGTCCACCGTGCCGGTCGGCACGGGCCTCAGGCTGCGCGCCGTCATCGAGGAAGAGCTCGCAACCCGGCGCACGGGCGGCGACGCTGCTGCTGACGACCTGGCGCAGCGCCCTCACCTCTCGATCGTCTCGAACCCCGAGTTCCTCAAGCAGGGCACGGGCATCGCCGACTTCATGCAACCCGATCGCATCGTGCTCGGAAGCGAGCCAGGGGAAGTGGGGCAATACGCGCGCGAGCTCATGCGCCACCTGTATGCACCCTTCAACCGTGAGCGCGACCGCACGATCCACATGGACGTGGAGTCGGCCGAGTTCACCAAGTACGCAGCCAACGCGATGCTCGCCACGCGCATCAGCTTCATGAACGAGCTCGCGAACCTGGCGGAGAAGGTGGGCGTGGATATCGAGCAGGTGCGCCGCGGCGTGGGTGCCGACCCGCGCATCGGTGACAGCTTCCTGCAGGCGGGCGTCGGCTATGGCGGCAGCTGTTTTCCGAAGGACGTACAGGCGCTGGTGCATACGGCCGCCACGCACGGCCAGCGCCTGCAGGTGCTGGAGGCCGTGCACGCGGTCAACGATGCGCAGAAGCTCGTGCTGGTCGGCAAGATCGTGCGGCACTTCGGCGAAGACCTGCGCGGGCGCCGCTTCGCCATCTGGGGCCTGGCTTTCAAGCCCGGCACCGACGACATGCGCGAGGCGCCGAGCCGCATCGTCATCCAGGCGCTGCTCAGGCGCGGTGCGGAGGTGGTCGCGCACGATCCGGTAGCCATCGCCGAGGCCCGCAAGGCGCTTGCGAGCGACCTCGACGGCCAGCCGAACCAAGCGGTCCGGCTGCGCTTTGCAGGCCATGCCCTGCAGGCTGCGGACAACGCCGATGCGCTGGTGATCCTCACCGACTGGAAGACATTCAAGCACCCGGACTTCGACGCGCTGAAGACGACGCTCAGGCAGCCGCTGATCTTCGACGGCCGCAACCTCTACGACCCCGCGATCCGCGACCGGGGGTTCGACTACCGGGCCGTAGGCCGGTGAAGAACCCGAAAGGCCCTCCCATGCGTGTCGACAGCGCCCAGCGGCGTACTCTTGTGACCGGGGGAGCCGGCTTCCTCGGCAGCCATCTGTGCGAGCTGCTGCTCGCCGAGGGCCACGACGTCCTGTGCGTGGACAATTTCTCCACCGGTGCCCGGCGCAACGTGGAACACCTGCTCGGCCACCCGCGCTTCGAGCTGATGAGCCACGATGTGACCGCGCCGCTGCACGTGGAGGTCGACCGGATCTACAACCTCGCCTGTCCGGCCTCGCCCGTGCAATACCAGCGCGACCCCGTGCAGACCACGAAGACCTGCGTGCTGGGGGCGCTTCACATGCTGGATCTTGCGCAACGCGAACGCGCGCGCATCCTGCAGGCCTCGACCAGCGAGGTCTACGGCGACCCCGGCTTGCATCCGCAGCCCGAGAGCTACTGGGGCAACGTCAACCCGGTTGGCATGCGCAGTTGCTACGACGAGGGGAAGCGTTGCGCCGAGTCGCTGTTCTTCGACTATCACCGCCAGCATCGCGTGGACATCCGCGTCGCGCGCATTTTCAACACCTACGGTCCGCGCATGCATCCGCAGGACGGGCGCGTGGTGTCGAACTTCATCGTGCAGGCCTTGCGCGGAGAGCCGCTCACCATCTACGGCAAAGGCCTGCAGACGCGCAGCTTCTGCTTCGTTGACGACATGGTCGCCGGCCTGCACCGATTCATGGAGGCCGCCCCGGGCGGCACCGGGCCGGTGAACATCGGCAATCCGCAAGAATTCACCGTGCGCGATCTCGCCCAACTGGTCATCGAGCTCACGGGCTCTTCGTCGAAGCTCGCCTTCGCGCCGCTGCCGCGCGACGACCCGGTGCAGCGGCGGCCCGAGGTCAGCATGGCCGAGCAGATGTTCGACTGGCAGCCCCACGTGAGCCTCGCCGAAGGACTGCGAAGGACCATCGCGCACCTCGACGGCCTGCTGTCGATCGACGGCTCACCGCAGGTGGCTGCGACATCCGGATGAATAGAGGGGACGCCGCCGCCACGCAGACACAAATCCTCGATTCGAATCCTTCGCCCCACATCGGCATCAGCATCCGCACTGATGAACAGCGCCTCACAGCACCGGAGCTACGCACCGCCACGACAGGGGACCACGGCTTCAACTTCCGCCTGACTACGACGATCGCTTGATCCGCATCCGGAACTGCCGTGCGACCGGACTGTCGTCCCAGACGACGGCCCTGCCATCGTCGACGGCCTTGCGTCCGTAGACGATCCATGCATCGCAGACGGTGCCGATGGACTGGACCACCTCGAAGCGCTCTGCATGCGCCATCGCGAAGGAAGTGAAGACGATACCCGCGCTGTAGCGTCCTTCTGTCAGACCGGACTGGACCGCAAGCACCGTCGGCTCGTGGACGATGATCGGCCAGGCGGAAAGGTCGGCATAGCTCTGCGTCGCAGTCTGCACGCCCACCTTGCCAACGCCCTGCCCGCTTGCCATGGACCGCACCAGCGCCATGGGCTGGCTGGGAGAAATGAAGGCGTCGACCACCACCATGGCCGTGCGATAGGTGCCCGTGATCTCGGCCGCGGTCGGATGCACGGCGCACTGAAGCAGGTAATCCGCCTCCCCGGCGATCAGCGCGCGTGCACCGCTGTGGAAGTCGTCGAACAACACGATGCGGCAGGCTTGCGCAATGCCATGCGCAGCAAGGTACTGCTGGAGAACGAAGTGATGGTTGCTGCCCTCGTGGCCCAGCGTTGAAAAGATCAGCATGTGTTCGCCTTGGCGGTGCCGCATGACGGTGACAGTGGGTCGGCCTCGACGGCCATCTGATGGGGTTCGCGGCATGCGCGAGCGTCGGCAAAGCCGGAACCCGCGCTTGCTCGAGCGCAAAACGAGCGACTCATGCAGACGTCGAGGGCGCACCGATGATCTCATCCTCAAGCCGACATGTCTCCGTGATGATCAGTTCGTAGAGGGCATGCAGGAACGCCGGGCTCAGGCCGTGCTCGGCGGCAAAGGCGGCTGCACGCGCCTGAACCACGCCGATGCGATGGGGCTGCATCATCGGAATCGCATGGTCGCGCTTGTGCAGTCCGATCCGGCAACAGCAATCGAGCCTGCGCCTTACGGTCTCGAGCAGCGTTCTGTCCAACCCGTCGAGTTCGTCGCGCAGCGACCCCAGGATCCGTTGGGCGTCTTCTCGGCTGCCGGCATCAACTGGGGTTGTGTCATGGACCGCTGCCGCGGTTTCCTGGCGCCCGCTCGGGCGCCCTTGTTCTGAATTCATGGATATCTCCTTATTCGAGCTTGATGCCTTGGCTCGAGATGATCTCGGTGAGCGTGGTCGTGTCGGCCTTCACCCGGCGCACCAGCGCCTCGCCCGAGATGCCGGCGGCCTCGTAGCCATGTTGGAAGAGTTTCTGCTGCACCTCGGGCAGACGAGTGACGTCCGAGAGAACCTGGGTCAAGCGCTGCACGATGGGAGCCGGTAGGCTGGCGGGTGCCGCCGCGGCGGTCCAGATCTCAAGTTCGAAATCCTTGAGGCCCGCTTCCTGCAGGGTCGGGTAGTCCGGCACAAGTTCGGAGCGGCGCGCCGAGGTCACGCCGATTGCGCGCAGCTTTCCGGCCTTGACCTGCTCCTGGGCGAGGCCCGGCGGAAGGAGCGCCAGTTGCAACTGCCCTCCGACCAGACCCGTGATGACCTGCGGATTTCCCTGGTAGGGCACATGCACGGCGCCAATGCCTGTGCGGGCCTTGAAAAGCTCCATGCCGAGGTGGCCGATCGTGCCGATGCCAGGCGTGCCATAGCTCCACTTGCTTCCTGCGACCCGCGCCGCCTCGAGGAAGCTGCGGGGATCGGCCTTCGAGACCTCCGACGTTGTGGCGAGCACCAGTGGCGCCGTGCAGATGATGCTCAGCGGCACCAGGTCCTTCTGCGGGTCGTAGGAGGTCGCCGGATTGAGGATCTTGGCGATCGTCATATTGCCGTTGATCAGGATGCCGATCGTGTGTCTGTCGGTGGACTTCGCGACGATGTCCGCCGCGATGTTGCCGCTGGCGCCTGGATGGTTCTCGACGATCACAGGCTGGCCCAGCGCCCTCGCCATGGGAGCGGCCAGGATGCGCGCCACGAAGTCCGGCGACGAGCCGCCGCCGAAGCCGACGACCAGCCGCAGCGGTCGCGTCGGCCAGTTCAGGCCGGCAGGATGGGCGCTCGGGGCACCCGCCAGGCCGGGACCGGGGCGATTCGCGCCTGACGACTGCGCGCAGGCAATACCGATACAGGCGAGCGCCCCGAAAAGACAGAGCAGACGAGCGGCATGCGTTCGAAAAACCAAGAGTGACATGGCAAAACCTGATTCGAGAATTGAAAGCCAAGTCTTGCGTCCACAACGCGCCGAATCAACTCCTGCCTGGTGCGCAAAAAGCTCCGCGGGGCATCAAGGCTGCGAAGACTCGCCTTGCCCACGAGCGGGGCGAAGCCACGGCTCGTCGCACTTGCTTGTCATGCAAGATCGTTGTCGCGCGTCAGCGGTGCGCTGCCGCGTCTTCGCATCGATTGGAGGCGTCGTGCTGTGGAGGCAGTCGATCAGCACGCCGTCGGACGACGGCCTCGATGAAGCAGGACACCGACGACATACAACTCGCCAGACAGGACAGGAAGGACCGTCAACAACGTCTGCACCCCGATCACCCTGATCGCGGGTTTGCTGTCTGAAATGCTCATACAGCACCTTAGGAAGTCATATTCGTCGCGGACCCGCCTCTCACGCGGTTGAAGAGCGCCGAAACGGCATCGGTCGCGACCTTCGAGTCGAACGGCCCGGTGTCCGGAACCACCTGCCTGACGTATTGGTTCAACGCCTCAGGATCTCGCGAGAACTGCGCGTCCGCGAAGAAATCGGCCAGCGGCCCAAACGGAACATGTTGAACCAGCGCTGGTCGTCCGGTGCCGCGCTGATGGTCGTGCCTACCGTGCTTCGCGCCGCACCGCCGCGCCGGGGCTGGTCGACCAGGTAGACCGGGAAGCGGCGTCACAGGAAGATGGTCTGGTAGCCCTCCCGGCCATCGGCGGTGGTCTCCCACGTCTTGCCGAACTGCCCGAAGCCATGCCACATCACGAGCAGAAGCTTGCGGGCGTCGAGCGGCACCTGATAGAAGACACGCGCATGGTCGCCGTGCAAAGTCTGGCCCTCTGCGCCGGGGCTGCGGATCACCGTGCCGCCGACGGCGAAGCTGCCCTGTTCCTTGATCATCAGCGCAGCCGGCTGCGCGTTTCTGTCATCGGCCGCATGGGCGGGCACGGCGGGCACCACGCAGGTCGCGAGCGCCAGTGCAGCGGCAATGAGTACGCCAGTCACTGGCGAATTGTTCTGCCTGGAATGCATCTCAGACGCCGAGCCGCCGTTCGCTCATCCACTTGACGATTGCCGGATCGCGATGCGAGAAGAAGCTGCTCGTGCCGGTTTCGAGTTCTGCGATGCGGAGCATGTCCGAGTCGTCCAGCTGGAAGTCAAAGATGTTCAGGTTCTCCGCCATCCGCTCCTTGCGCACCGACTTGGCGAGCACCACGATGCCGCGCTGAACAAGCCAGCGCAGCACGACCTGCCCGACCGACTTGCCGTACTTTCCACCGATGTCCAGCAAGGCCTCGTTGCCGAACAGGTTGTTGCGGCCCTCGGCGAACGGTGCCCACGCCTCGGCTTGCACTCCGTTGTGGTGCATGAACGTCGCGCTGTCGGTCTGCTGATGGAAGGGATTCACTTCCACCTGGTTCACCGCGGGCGCCACTTCGTTGAAAACCTTGATGTCCATCAGCCGGTCGGGATGGAAGTTGCTCAGGCCGATAGTGCGGAGCTTGCCGGCCTTGTGGGCTGCTTCCATCGCCCTCCACGATCCGTGAACGTCGCCGAAGGGCTGATGGATCAGGTACAGATCGAGGTAGTCGAGCTGGAGGCGGCGCAGCGACTTGTCGATGGCCAGCAGGGTGCGCTCGTAGCCGTTGTCCTCGACCCAGAGCTTCGTCGTAACGAACAGCTGGTCTCGCGCCACGCCGCTGCGGCGCAGCCCCTTGCCGACAGCCTCTTCGTTCATGTACGAAGCTGCCGTGTCGATCAGGCGATAGCCGGCCTCGATGGCATTGACCACGCTTTGCTCGCACTGCGCCGGGTCGGCAATCTGGAAGACGCCGAAGCCGAGGATCGGCATCCGCACGCCATTGTTCAAAGTCACGTATTGCATATCGAGTTCTTTCATCAAGGCCGCGTCGCGAACACTTCGCGGGCAACGCCGGTTGCCGTCACCGCGTTGGGCCAACCGGCATAGAAGGCGAGGTGCGTCAGTGCCTCGGCCAGCTCGTCTTTGGACAAACCGTTGTCGAGCGCGCGGGACATGTGCGAGCGCAACTGGTCGGGCCGATTCATTGCGATGAGCGCGCTCACGGTAATCAGGCTCCGGTCGCGCGGCGAAAGACCCGGCCGCGCCCACACGTCGCCGAACAGCACGTCGTCGGTGAGCTGTGCCAGCTTCGGAGCGACGTCGCCAAGCAGGCGCTGGGCCTGCGACGGCCCGGCGGCCGCGGCAGCCTGCGACGCGCCGTACTGCGCATCGCTGACCTGCTCCAGCCAATCCACCGCCTTGCCATCGAGAGCTTCCGTGATGGCGATGTGCGCCATCGCGCTGGTGGGAGCGGCCCCATGCCAATGCTTCATGCCCGGCGGAATGTGCACGACGTCGCCGGCCTTGATCTCTTCGATCGGGCCGCCGAGGCACTGCACGCGGCCAACGCCGGCGGTGACGATCAAGGTCTGCCCCAGCGGATGTGTGTGCCATGCAGTGCGCGCACCGGCGGCGAAGCTCACCGAGCCGGCGGACGTGCGCTCAGGCCCGGCCGGCGTGTAGAGCATCTCGACACGCACGCTGCCTGTGAAATTCTGTGCAGATGCACTGTTTGCCGTGCGTGTGCCGGCCCGGGAAATCTGCAACTCGGGCTCGGCGGCTGCCACGGGCGGCAACATCGAAAGGGCCAGCGCGGCTGCGGCGAAATGCTTCATCGGGTTCTCCCAGGTTGGCTGCGCGGACGCAATATCCACGCAGTCTAGGAGCCGCACCCACACCCGAATAGACGGCAAACGCTTGTTGGATTGACAAGCCGGAACGGACAATCGGCGCTACCGCGCCCGGCTTCAAGCCAGCTTCATTTCTTGCGATGCTGGTAGATCTGGATCAGGTTGCCGCACGTATCCGCGAAGATCGCAAGCCTGACCGCCCCGCTGTCCATCGGGTCCATGGTGAAGCGCACGCCGTGCTCCTTCAGGCGCTTCACGTCTGCCTCGAGGTTGTCGCTCTCGAAGGCCGTCGATGGGATCCCCTGGCTCATCAACGCCTGCTGGTACGCGAGGGCCGCGGGGTTGGCATTGGGTTCCAGAGAAAGCTCCGTGTCGCCGCCCTCAGGAGACCGTACCGAGAGCCACTTGTATGCCCCGAGCGGGATCTCCTGGCTCTTCACGAAGCCGAGGACCTGCGTGTAGAAGGCCAGGGCCTTGTCCTGGTCGTCGACGAAGATGCTCGTGAGGTTGATGCGCATGATGAATGGGATCAGTGAGGTGTGAGGCCACCATCCTGCCCGACATGGCCCGGCACGACTTCGCCGAAATTGAGGTCGCCCGCATGGGACTGGTTCATCAGCGCGATGCACCCTGCAGGCGCAACGATGAGCTTGGCCGTCCGACGGTATGCCCGTGGAGGCACACCGAAGCGCCTGCTGAACAGGCGCGAAAAGCTCCCCGGGTTCTCGAAGCCCAGCGCCAGGCCGATCTGCGTGGCGGGCTCGTCAGTGGCAAGGAGCATTTCGCGCGCGCGGTCCAGGCGTGCGCGCGTCCGGCATTGCAAGGGCGTCTCGCCGAAGAGCGCGCTGAACTGGGTGATGAAATGCGAAGTCGACAAGCCAGCCTCTTGCGCCAGATGCGCCACGCTTGCCGGCGGCTCCAGTTCGAACTGGAGGCGATGGCGGGCATCGCACATTCGTTTCAGAAGGTCGGGCGAGATCATGGCGGGTGGCGGCGCGTGATGCCCTGCATTGTCGTTGCGGCTGGCACGCCTCTATCTTGCGGCTGCCTTGGGCCAACCGATATGTGCGGCGCGACGAAGACTGGCTTTCACAACCTGGCGATGAAAAGGAGCGATAACCAATATGTAGGCTCGGCCCAGGAGGTTGTGGCAGTGGACGACGGTTGAGACAGTCAGTTGGCCACCGAGCGTTGGAGACAAGTCGGGGGTGTGGAGTACCGACAGTCTGAAATCGAGGTGCTTGTCGTCCTCGCCCAAGACGATCTCGGTTTCGCTTTTGGCATAGACCTTGAAGATGCCAATGCGGTCGGCGTTGGCTTCGCTGGAGAGAGTCGCGAGGTGCTTGGCGGTCTTCAGACCAAAGCACGCAACGATTGCATCCCGGGCGTTGGTGAGCCATCCGATCCAGGATGGCTGCTGCGAAATAAGGAATCGCCACAGGACATCTGGATCGCTGGAGGTGCCAAAGGGAAGTTGAACCGCAAATGCGTCCGCGAGATTCGTTGATTCATAAATAGTAGCGACGGCAGACTGCCTGGGGAGAGCAACCGGCTTTACTAGTGTGAGTTCGCTTGGCATGAATGGCGCTCCTAGGCCTAACGGATGACATGAGGGGCGGGCGACGGAGGGCGAAGCCAGATGCTGCACGTCTCCCTCGCTGGAAGGGATGGAGACGTGACAGGGTTTGAACGCATACGTTGATGAGCGTGACGAAACCTGTGTTCTCGGCAATCGTAGTCATTGGAAGACTCCAGCGTCTCAAAGAGAAATCGCTCCCGACCCTCGCATCTTATGCGTGGCAGGTCGCACTGGACTCCATAGTGGGCACAAGTGGAAAAGCTCGGCCTCCTGCCCGTCGCGGCATTCGCGGCGGCGACTGTGGAAGCTACAGTGCTCTCATGACCGACACAAACATGCTCCCTCCTGACCTGCAAGCCGCCATGCGTGCACGAGACGAAGCCTTCTATACCGTCGATTCGGCGCAGTGGGGCAAGTACACCGCAAGCGACTTCACGACTGTCCAGCAGAACGGCCAGTTCATGTCTCGGGCCGAACGTATCGGCAACCTTCAAACGCAGAAGCAGCGGCCCTGTGTCCCACGCGAACGCGAGCAACACGAACAGCAAGGAGACCTTGTAGTCACTCGCTTTTTCAGCGGCGGGCTATGGGTAGTGGAAGTCTGGAAGCGCATCGACGGTGCATGGGCCACCGTGATGACTCAAGCCACCACGGCGACTTCCACCACGCCCTGACCCGCCGTTCATGGAGTGTCCGGTTCTGGCCGGGAGCACGAACTCACGCCGCTCCTGTTTGCTCATTCAGCGGCCGGCAAACCTCCAGCACCACTGCGCGCAGCCACCGATGCGCGGGGTCTCGGTCAAGACGCGGATGCCACATCTGCGACACGGTGATCTGCTCCGTGGGCATCGGCAGCGGGAACGAGCGCAGCGTGCCCCGCGCCCTCAGGTGTTCGAAGTACGAAGACGGTATCAGCGCCACCAGGTCAGTCGCGGCCGCTATCGACAAGGCAGTGCTGAAGCTGGGCACGACGACTGCGGTATTGCGCACCAGGCCCATCGCTGCGAGAGCGTCATCCACCGGCCCTACAGTCCGGCCGTGGCGTGAAGTGACCACATGGTCGCAGGCGGCGTAGCGCTCGGCAGTGATCCCGGGTTCGGCGAGCAGGGGATGGCCCTCGCGCACCGCAGCGACAAAGCGGTCGCGGTAGAGCGCCTGAACGCGCACCTCCGGGCCCGCCTCGCCGAGAACGCCGACATCCAGATCGATCAATCCCTCGCGCAGGGGACGAACGTCCTTGTCGGGCTTGGGCGCGAAGCGCAGGCGAACGCCGGGCGCTTCGTGCGCCGTGCGAGCCACGAGCCGATGCGCGAAGCCCTCGATGAAGCCGTCGTTGGCCCGTATGGTGAACAGTTGCTGGAGCGTGCGAGGGTCCATGCTCGCGCCGGCGGGCTGAAGCGCTGCGCGTGACTCTTGCACCAACTCCCTGACGCGGTCGCGCAGTGCCAGCGCATGCGGCGTGAGCACCATTGCGCGACCCGCGCGAACGAGCAACTCGTCCCCGGTCGATTCCCGCAATCGCGCGAGCGCCCGGCTCATGGCCGATTCGCTCAGACCCAGGCGCTCGGCAGCTTTCGCGACGCTGCCCTCGGAAAGAAGTGCGTTCAACGCAAACAGCAGGTTCAGGTCGGCATCTGTTGGCATGCCCGAAACCTAGCACGGCTGCGATGGTTTCGACAGGCGCCGCATGCAGGAACAAGCTGCGCGCCACGCGCTGGGCAAGCCGTGTGTGCAGTCCTAAGCTGGCTTGGCGCAATAGAGCGTGCCTCTCCCAGTTGCCCAATCATGTTGTCCTCCACGCTTCGACCGAACTCTTCTTCCACCATGGCCCGCACCGCCGAAACCCAGGAGGTGAACGCGGTGCATGACGCCGATGGCTTGCCTCTGCCGCGGCGCTTCGCAGCCGTCGCCGCGATCCTGGGCGCGGGCGTGCTGGTGGTGCTCGACGGCGCCATCGCCAACATCGCGCTGCCGGGCATCGCCCAGCAACTGCAGGCGACACCCGCCGATGCCGTCTGGATCATCACGGCCTACCAGCTGGCCGTGGTCATGTTCCTGTTGCCGGCTTCCGCTGTCGGGGAGCGGTTCGGGTATCGGCGCGTGTTCGCTGGCGGC
The DNA here is from genome assembly GCF_900111625.1 of Variovorax sp. OV084. Lineage (NCBI taxonomy): Bacteria > Pseudomonadati > Pseudomonadota > Betaproteobacteria > Burkholderiales > Comamonadaceae > Variovorax > Variovorax sp. OV084. The sequence continues at coordinate 19,211 of NZ_FOII01000033.1, forward strand.
GTCGCGCTGTTCACCGCGGCGTCGGTGTTGTGCGCGTTGGCTCCGTCGCTGCCATGGCTCGTGGCCGCGAGGTGCCTCCAGGGCCTGGGCAGTGCGGCCGTGATGCCTCTTGGGCTGGCGCTCTTGCGCTTTACCTATCCGCGTCGATTGCTGGCGCGCTCGATCGCCTGGAATGCGCTCGCCGTCGCGGCCGCTTCCGCGTCGGGGCCCACGCTTGGCGCTTTCATACTCTCCGCGGCAAGCTGGCCGTGGCTCTTTGCGGTGAATCTGCCGATCGGCCTGGTCGTGCTCGCCGCCTGTGCGGGGTTGCCGAGCCCGCCGCGCTCGGTGCGCCGCATCGACGTTTGGAGCATCGCGCTCAACGCGGTCATGTTCGCCTCCTTCGTGCTCGGGAGCGACCGGCTCGTGGTGCATCCGTTGCACGGCGGCGCGTTGCTCGTGTTGTCGGCCGCTTGCATGATCCTGCTGGTACGGCGCGAGAAGCCGAAGGCGGCGCCGTTGATCCCGCTCGACCTGCTGCGCGTGCATTCCTTTCGGGTCTCAGTCATTGCCTCCGTGTGCTGCTTCACCGGCCAGATGGCCAGCCTTGTCGCGCTGCCGTTCTACATCCAGCACGAGCTGGGCCAGAGCGCGGTGACCGCCGGCCTCTTGATGACCCCCTGGCCTCTGGCGGTGATGCTGGCCGCGCCGCTGTCGGCGCGCCTGGCCCAGCGCGTGCCGAGCGCATGGCTCTGCGCGGCTGGAAGCGCTTGTTTCGCGAGTGGGCTGGCGCTGTGTGCCTTGTGGCCGCTGCATGGCAGCAACCCGGCTTTGCCGATCGCCGTGTTCACGAGCCTCGCCGGCCTGGGCTTCGGCTTCTTCCAGACGCCCAACAACCAGAACATGCTGCTTTCAGCACCCAAGGAGCGCAGTGGCGCGGCCGGTGGCGCGCAGGGCACCGCCCGACTCACGGGGTTGACGCTCGGCAGCCTGTTGATGAGCCTGATGTTCGGGCTGCTGCCGTCCCACAGCGCAGTGCACTGGGGTCTGGCGGTGGCGGCCCTGGCTGCATTGGCCGGGAGCGTGGCGAGCTTGCTCAGGAGTCCCGCAAGGGCTGGGGTCACCCATGCCCGAGGTCTCGTCAGATAAGCCCTCTGGTCGCCGCCTTCAACGTCGCGGCCGCTCGCGTCGAACATTCGAGCTTGAGGAACAGACGCTCGACATGCGTTCGCACCGTGCGCGGACTGATGCCCAACGCACGAGCAACCTGCTTGGTGTTTTCGCCCCGGCTGATGCAGCGCAAAACCTCCAGTTCGCGCTCTGACAGAGACTGCTCGCCGCGCGCCGGCGCCACGGGTTTCGCGGGCGTATGCGTATACGTATGCGACAGAACACTGGCAAGCAAAGCGGCAACGACTTCCTGGTCGAAGCGGCCCGCCTCGGCCTCTTCCTTCATGCGATCGAGCGCCTCCGCTTCGGTGAACTCCGCTCGCCACGGACGGCGGGTTCGAAGAGAAACCCACTGCTCGGCTGCGGCAACGATCTGTCCCTCCTGCGGCATCGCCGCACCCGATCGGCCGCGGAAATAGCCGGAGCCATCGCGCCGTTCGAAGGCGAAGGATGCGATTTCTGCTTCGAGCGCGAGTCCGTCGATCTGTCCGGCGGCGCGGGAGGTCCAGTACGGCACGAGCCGCAGGCGTTCCAGTGACGAGGCCGGCAGCGGTTCGGGCGCGTTCCAGATTGCATTGGGCACCGACGCCCGCCCGATGCCGTGGATCAGTCCAGCCTTGTACGTGCGGCGGCACAAGGCCTCGTCCAGGCCGGCACGCGCGCTGCAATCGCGCGCCAGTTGGGCCACGCGACGCGAGTAACCCGTCATCCAGGGAAGCTTGAGATCGATCACGTCGCCCACGAGCTCCAGCCCGACCCGTCGAAGCATCGAAGCGGGCTGGTCGGCAGCGTCGGTCCACGGCGGGGCGGCGGAATCCAGCGCTTTCATCCACGTCGAGCCCCACGGTGCGCTGGCGTCGACAAGAGCGCCGGGGTAGACGCTGTTCGCGCGTCCGCGGGCCAGCGCGAGCGCTTCGTCGAGCCCGTACAGGCGGCTGAAAATCTCGAGGTCGCTCGCCAGGGCCACGACGTACGTCGCAAGCGGCACGTCGTTGCCTTGCAGAAGGCCGGGCACGCCGCCGCCGTCGTAGGTCTCGAAGATGGCGCGCAGCGCAGCTTCGGTATCGGAACCCAGGCCCAGCGTGTTCGCGATGTCGCCGGCGATTTCGCAGTGAATGTTGGCCATGGCGAGCATGGCGTTGGGAATGGGCACGCTGCGGGACGGCTGCTGCGCCGTTCGCGGCTTCTGCGATGCAAGAAGGGCGCTTCGCCCTTGCACGTCGTCTTCCAGAAAGTCCGCGAACTCCTGGGCATTGGCAGTGCAACCCGACCAGCGCAGCAGCGCGACGTGCCGGGCGGCCTCGACCTGCGATGGGTCGCAGCGGGCCTGCGTCGCGATCATGCCGGCGAGCCACGCAGTGCGCAGCGAATGGTCGGTCGGCTGGCCCATGCTCAGGTCGCCGATGAAAGCAAGCGCGCGGACTGCGTCGAAAACGGCAATGGTCGTGTCGTCGGACATGAAATGGCTGGGGCAAAAGCCCAGCATCGCACAGTCGCTCTTTTTCGGGGCCTGTCGGTCATTCGACCGATACCGCGCCTGGTGCCGCCGAAACAGAATCTCCTGCACCGGCCCCGCTCAAGGGGCTGCGACCTTCCTTCTTACCCGATCTCGCGGTCTTCACCGCCAATGCCATGTCCAACACCAACCAGTCCCCTCTTCAGCGAGCCGCGTGGCTGCGCAAGCTCTACTTCATTCGCGCCGCCTTTTCCTTCGCGTGGGTCGCGCTGGCGTTCACCGCAGCCAAGGGGTCGCCCGCACTCGCAAGTGGCCTGCTGATCGTCTATCCCGCGTGGGATGCGCTGGCAAACCTGCTGGACGCCAGGATGACGGGGGGCGCAAAGGCCAACCCCACACAGGTCCTGAATGCCTGGATGAGCGGGCTGGTCACGATTGCCGTGGTGGTTTCGCTTGTGCTCAAGCTGCAGATCATCTTGGTGATCTTCGGGGTGTGGGCCATCGTTGCGGGGCTGCTTCAGCTGGCGACGGCCATTCGTCGCCGCAAGAGCGATCGAGGGCAGTGGGTGATGATGCTGAGCGGGGCTCAGTCTGCGCTGGCGGGGGGATTTTTTGTGGCGCAGCAAGGCAGTGCGGCGCCCGTTGTGCAGACCTTTGGCGGTTATGCGGCGGTCGGGGCTGTGTACTTTCTGATTTCCGGACTTGTCATCCTGTTTCGGCAGTCAAGAGCCAAGGCCGGCGCGTTGGCTCCCGAGAAGGCTTGATGCCGACCTTCCACCCATACGTGCGGATGGGTACTATCGGCCCCAAGCAAGGAGACCCGAATGAGAAAGCTCAAGATCATGGAGCACGTGTCGCTGGACGGCGTGATCCAGTCCTCCGGCGAAGACGACTTTCCCTACGCTGACTGGACCGCGCCCTATCGGACGCCCGAGGGCCGGGATGAAGTCTTCGCCGCGCACGGCGGGCGCTTCGATCTGCTGCTCGGCCGTCGCACCTACGACATGTGGTCGGGCTTCTGGCCAAAGGCACCGAGCAGTCCGATGGCAGACGGCTTGAATGCGGCAACCAAATATGTCGTTACCCACCGTCCGGAAAGTCTTGAGTGGGGCCCGTTCGAAGGCCTTGGACCGGACATCGTCGAGAGCATTCAACGCATCAAGTCGCAAGCAGGCCCGGACCTTGTCCTCTGGGGCAGCTCCACGCTGACATCGACGGTGCTCGAACATGGGCTTGCGGATGAAGCCATGCTGATCGTCTATCCGGTCCTGCTGGGCACCGGGAAGCGCCTCTTTGCGGAGGGAACGCCACCGCGCTCCTTCGAGCTCGTCAGCACGAAAGCAATGCCGTCCGGAATCATCCTCAGTGCTTACAGGTTCAACGGGCCTCTGAAGACCGGATAGTCAGGCGCCGCGACATCGGCGCCGGTTTCGCCGACATCTCCTTTGCCAGCGCCACCGCATCGACACAATCACCCGCAGCCCAGCTGCTGCGCAACGTTTCCCGAAGATCACGAAGCTCGCGGCGCTGCAACCTCAGCGTCGACATGAGCCCGTCGATCTCGGCGAGCCGAACGTCGAGGTTGCGCATCAACTCGTCCTTCCTGAATCCTTCGGCGCTTGCGAAGACGCCCCCAAGCGTGTCGAGCGAGAAGCCGAGCGATTGCGCGACCTGGATCAGCCTGAGCCGTTCGATCGCATCGTTCGAGTAGCTCCGGTAGCCGTTGCTGCCACGCCGTGCCGCCGGCAGCAGGCCACTCTTTTCATAGAACCGGATGGCGGACGGGGCCACGCCCGTTGCCGCGGCAAGTTCACCGATCTTCATGGCGCTTGACCTTCAAGTTGACTTCAAACTTAGCATCACCCGCATTCTTCTCTTCGTGAGTACGGAAGGCCAGCGCAACGTGAACAGTCCCCTCTTCTCCAGCTTGACCCTGCCCAACGGCAGCGTCGTTCCCAACCGCATCGCCAAGGCGGCCATGGAAGAGAACATGGCGGCCGTCGGGCAGTTGCCCGGGCCCGCGATCTTCGAGCTTTACAGGGCGTGGGCAAGCGGCGGCACCGGCCTGATCATCACCGGCAACGTGATGATCGACGGGCGGGCGTTGACGGGGCCTGGCGGCATCGTGCTCGACGCCGGAACGGCCATCGAGCCGTTCATCGAGTGGTCGAGGGTCGCGCGCAGCCGCGGTGCGCAAGCGTGGATGCAGATCAACCATCCAGGCCGGCAGGTGCGCGCCAACATGGGCGAAGAGGCGTGGGCGCCGTCTGCGGTTGCGCTCGATCTTGGCAAGCACAGCAAGCTGTTCGCCATGCCGAAGGCAATGAGCGAGGCCGAGATCGCCGAGATCATCACCCGCTTTGCCGACACTGCGACGGCGGCAGAACGCGCGGGCTTCACCGGCGTTGAAATCCACGCGGCGCACGGCTACCTGATCTCGCAGTTCCTGTCGCCATTGACCAACCGGCGCGACGACCGTTGGGGCGGAAGCCTCGCCAACCGTGTGCGATTGCTGCTCGAGGTCGTGAAAGCGGTTCGGACGCGTGTCTCGCCGGGGTTCTGTGTCGCGGTGAAACTCAATTCGGCCGACTTCCAGCGGGGCGGGTTCTCGGAAGACGATGCGCGGCAAGTCATTCTCTGGCTGAACGAGTTGCCAGTCGATCTGGTCGAGTTGTCCGGCGGCAGCTACGAAAGCCCTGCAATGCAAGGCGCCACCGCCGACGGCCGCACGTTGGCCCGCGAGGCGTACTTTCTCGAGTTCGCATCGAAGCTCGCGGCCGTGGCGAAGATGCCGCTGATGACGACGGGTGGCATCCGGAGCATGGCGGTGGCAGAGAAGGTCATCGCAGGCGGCGTGGCCATTGCCGGCATGGCCACCGCGCTCGCACTCGTGCCCGATCTGCCCGCACAGTGGCTGGCAGGCAAGCACCCGACGGGCGACACCACCCCTGTGCGCTGGAAGGACAAGACCATGGCCGCACTCGCATCGATGGCAATGGTCAAGCGCCGGCTCTGGGCGCTTGGTGAAGGGCGATCGAATCGGCGGGCCTATTCGCCGCTGGTCAGCACGGTCTTGATGCTTGCAAGAACGCAGCGGCTCACGCGCCGCTACCGGCAATGGCGAGGCGAGACAAGAACAAGTCGACCTGGCTTTCGTCCGTTGCCCATGAGGTGACCAGGCGGATCACGGAGTGGCCGTCGCCCGCCCTTCCCCACACATAGAACGCGAAGTCTTTCTGCAACGCAGCGATCACCGGGTCCGGCAGGATGGGGAACACCTGGTTGGTCTCGGTATCCGCAGCCAGTGCGTGGCCCGCCGAGGTGATGCCGGATGCGAGCTTTGCCGCCATGGCATTGGCGTGCTGCGCCATCGACGTGAACGCCACGTCACCCGAAAGACCTTGAGGGCCACGAATGCCTGGCATTCGTGGGCACTCGCTCGCCGTCGACCGATTGGCGGTTCCTGCGCGATGGCCGTGAAATCGCCATCCCAGCGAGCGGCAGACTGCAGGCGAACAACGCCAACGCCCTGCTCGCCGCCGCGCTTGTGGAAGCTTCGTCTGCCGGCCTGGGTGTGGCTCTCAGTCCGCTCGTGCTAGCGGCTGACGATGTGGAACGAGGAAGTCTCTCGGCACCTGCCGGCTTTGACCCTGACGGCAGTCACCATGGGTTGATATGGCTGGGATCCACTCGCAGAGTGGCTGCAAGCGCAGTTCAGTCGCCTGACTCCACACCACGAGTTCTGACAGTGGCCGCAACTACGAGCAGGTATAGCTCGCCGCTGAGCCGATGTCTCCACTGGTGTAGGTGATTTTCTTCGGGTACACGCAGATGGGGCGAGTTTTCGTCGGGGCACCGCCAAGGGTCTGCAGGGCCAGGGCATCCGGAGCGGTGCCTTTTTCCACCCACGCCGTCAGTGCGTCGTAGAACTGGGTCGGCGTGAAGTAGGGAACTTCCGCTGCCGGGTTGGACGTTCCGTTCGGATCGCCATGGCCGGCACCTGGCACCAGATAGAGTCGATAGAAGCCTTGGACATCGCTCAACCCGCCGTTCCTGGCGACCACGCTGTTGTAGTAGTTGACCGTCCCCTGCGCCATGATGAGCTCGTCGGCCAAACCATGCCAGGTCAGCATCTTGCCGCCGCGATTCTTGAACGCGGAGAGGTCCGGGTTGTCCGTGTTGATGTTTCCGAACTGCGGCTGCAGCGTCACGCCGCGGTCGTAGGCATTGCTCAACTGCGCGTAGCTCAGTTGCTTCCAAAGCGACTGGCCGTTGCCGGTCGCATTCACGAACGAAGGGTCGCCGATGGTCGAGTTCTGCAACTCGAGCGCCACCTGATCAGACGCGATGGGGAATGCACCGTTCGGGCTGGTCAGGCCGTTCAGACCAAAAGAAGCGAACATGGCGCCATACAGCGAAGTGCCGCGGCTCTGTCCGTACCAGCGCTGGTTTGCGGAGCCAAGCAGCGTGGAGGACGAAGCCGCAGACCAGCCGTTGTCGGTCGCTGGCGACGGTGCCGAGCCGTCGGCGGTCATGCCGTACCAGACCTTGTTGATGGCCGTGGCTTGTGCTTTCGTGACGCACGCGCTCGTTCCGTTCGTTCCACCGTCGGATGTGCAGAGAACCGTGAGATCTGTCGTCGGGTCGTACGTACAAGACGCAGGGTCGAGCGCATAGCCCAGGTGCTGGCCGGCCACCACATCGCATGCGGCAATGGCAGCGTTGGAAACCAGATCCTGCTGAGCTTGCGTCGGTGCAACACCACCCAGGTCGCGCTGGAAGACGATCTGCGGATACAGCTCAGCGGTGATGAACCTGCTCCAGTTGATGGCTGGATAGTTGGCGATGATGCCGTCGAAGTCGGTGGGGTTGTTCTGCGCCAGATTCAGTCCCTGGCGTCCACCCGTCGAGCCTCCCTCCCAATAGGCGTACTTGGCCGGCGTTCCGTAGTAGGCCGCTGCCAGTGCTTTCGTCTTGACGGCCTGTTCATGAATGCCTCGGCTCGCGAAGTCGGTCCACAACGTCTTGTTGATGGTGCCGTCCGGGTTCATTGCGAACGAGCCGCCCGCGAGCGAGGAATGCCCGGTATCCGTGGTCGATGAGACAGCGCCCTCCTTGCCGGCCACGTTGGCCGCGTCGCTGCTCGCAATCGCTGCCGCACTGCCGGCGACACCCCCTTGCCAACCACCGCCTCCCAACGCATGAATGCGCGAATTCCAGGCTGCTTTCGATGGCAGCCAGATCTCGATGCCGATGCCGGGCGACGTTGAAGGGGCGCCTTCGGGTCCAGGGTTTCCAGGCCCCACATTGAGCTTGACCATGCAGACGTCGTTGGCAGCCACCGGCGTTGCCGCCGTCGCCGCGCCACCCAGGACGAGGGCGTCTCCCTTCTTGAATGACTTGACCGCAACAACACTGGTGCTGGCGTCAGGCTTGAAATTGGCCTTGAGCGTGTCATCACATGTCAGCGCCGCTGGGCCTGACGGGGGCGGCACCGTGGCGACAGGCGGGTTGTTGACTCCGATGAAAGGAAGTGTGTTGTTGTTGCCGCCACCACCGCACCCACTGGCGAGAACGGCTGCAACGATTGCGGAAACTGCCAAAGGCTGATGAGTTTTCATGTGTCTCCTTCAAGTTAGGGCCAGCTGCAAGAAAGTGCATTTTTTTGCCCACCTTCGAGTGCAACATGAACTATTAGGCATCTCCCACAAACTTCGCTTGTACGGGTTATCCCGTCGCTAGGGAATACGCCGTGCAGTGGCTGTGAGTGAAGCGACTCAACAAAGCAGTCTGGATTCGGCCTTTTTCGTCATCAGCGTTCAGAAATATAGTGCACATCGTTGTCGGCAATGCCCTTGCGCTGGCGGGGCACGACTACGTTCCGACCTACTGGAACGTGAGCGTCTTTGACCCGATGGGCGAGTTGTCGCAAGTCCAGGACAAAGCTGGAACGACCATGGCTCCCTCGAGCGCCGGCAGAACGTGGCGATTGCCTCGAAAAACGAGCGTTTGAATTCCATTTTTCATGCCAATGGAAGGCACACGTTTCAGTAAACAATCAACGCGCAAGGTTACCGAATGACACATGGGGTCCGCATCGCTCGCAAGAACCGAATCTCTTGCGAGCGATGCCGGGCGGTGGGTGCGAACGCGACCCCCGAGGGTCGGCGAGACAGCAACGGCGTGTGATCGACATCGAAATTCAAACCGCCGTTGGCGTCGTACCCCCATGTTCCCTTTTCCCCTGCGGCTGCTGCATGCCGCAATGATTCCCCTGGTCCCCGCGCTGATGGCGCTGGCGGCACTGCCGGCGCAGGCCGCCGACACGATGAGCAAGATCCGCGAAACGCACACGATCGTGCTCGGCGTGCGCGAAGCCGTGCCGCCCTTTTCGTTCGTCAATGCGCAGAAGCAGCCAGTCGGCTATTCGATCGATCTGTGCCTGCACGCGGTCGAGGAGATCAAGCGCGAGCTCAAGCTTCCCGACATCAAGGTCCAGTACAAGCTCGTGGCCGGTCCGGAGCGCATTCCGAAGCTGCTCGCCGGCGAAATCGACCTCGAGTGCGGCTCGACCACCAACACGATGGCGCGCCAGGACAAGGTGGACTTCAGCTACACCTTCTTCGTCGCCGGGATGCGCGTGCTGACGAACAAGAGCCTTCACGTGGAGACGGTAAAGGACTTGAAGAACATGCCGATCGCGCTGGCCAAGGGTTCGACCTCGGAGAAGCTTTTCAAGCAACTGGGCGACGGCGAGCTGCGCGACGCGAAGTTCACCACCTACGACAACAACGGCGAGGCCTACAAAGCCCTGAAGGAAGGCAAGGTGCAAGCGTTTGCGCAGGATGATTCGCTGCTGCAGGGCCTCGTGTCGAACGACAAGGGGATCGATACGCTCAGCCTGAGCAGGCTTGCGCTGTCGGTCGAACCGTACGCAGTGATGGTGCGCAAGGGCGACACCGCGTTGCTCGCGGCGGTCGACCGGAGCCTCTCGCAGCTGTACGCCAGCGGCGAGATCAATGCGCTCTATGACAAGTGGTTCAACACCCAGACGCTCACCATCAAGATGGGACGCCTGACACGCGACAGCTTCGTCCGGCCGAACAAGCAACCCGGCGTCGCGATGGTGCTCGGTCATTCGATCTGAGACAAACCGCCCGCCAGTGAAAGACCTCGGCGCACGGGGCGCTCTCCGGTTCCGCCTTCGGGCCGTGTGCCTGGGCCTGCTTGCAGCCGGCGCGGTCGACACCGCCTGCGCGCAGAACGCGATCAAGGCGGTCGCAAGCGCCATGCAACAGGGTGTGGAGGTGATCCAGATCGACCTGGCACGACCGCTCGCCGCCGTGCCCAGCAGTTTTTCGGTCGCGAGCCCCGCGCGCATCGCACTGGACTTCCTTGGCGCCACCAACGATGTGGGGCGCGCAGCCATCGAAGTGAATCAACCCAACCTGCGCTCGATCAATGTGGTGCAGGCCGGCGAGCGCAGCCGGGTGGTGTTGAATCTCCGGCAGCCGGTGCCGTACACGGCAGAGCTGCAAGGCAATTCGGTGCGGGTCACGCTTCAGGCGGTTGCCGTTGCCGTTGTCGAGCCACGGACGGTGGAGACGCCCGCGCCCGCGCCGGCCGATGCCGCGGCAGCGCCTGTTGTTCGCAGCAGTCCGATCACGCTCAATTTCTCCAACGCCGACATCGAGGCCGTGGCGCGCACCATGGCGGTGGTGACCGGGCGCAATGTGGTGGTCGATCCGCGCGTGAAGGGCACGATGGACCTCGTGACCGACCGCGCCGTGCAGCCAGCCGCCGCCTTCAACCAGTTCGCCGCGGCGCTGCGCCTGCAGGGCTTTGCGGTGGTGGAGGCCGACGGCCTCTACAAGGTGGTGCTCGAAGCCAACGCCAAGCTGCAGAGCGTCGCCGTGAACACCTCCATCGGTGCCGTGCCAGCATCGGCAAGCAACCAGGTCGTCACCCAGATCTTCAGGCTCAACCACGAGTCGCCCAACGCCCTGATGCCGGTGCTGCGTCCGCTGATTCCGCCGAACAACACCATCAACGTGAACCCGGGCAGCAACTCGCTCGTGATCACCGACTACGCCGACAACATGCGGCGGCTCGCACGCATCATCGCGGCACTCGATGTGCCGAATGCCTCCGATGTCGAGGTCATCCAGCTGAAGCACTCGATCGCCACCGACCTGATTCCGCTGGTGCAGCGGCTCATCGATGGCGGTGCGTCGGGCGCACCGAGCGTCAGCGAAGCGCCGGGCGGCGCCGATGCATCGTTTCGCACCACGCTGCTGGCCGACCCGCGCAGCAATTCGGTGCTCATGCGCGCGGCCAACCCGGCGCGAGCGCAGCTCGTGCGCACGCTGATCGAGAAGCTCGACCGCCCGCCCGCCGAAAGCAGCAATGGCGCTGCCGGCAACATCTATGTGGTCTACCTGAAGAACGCCGAAGCGGTGCGCCTGGCGGCCACGCTGCGCGCCGCGATGGCGGCGAACCGGCCATCGGGCACCACGGGCGCGGGTGCGGGTGCGGCTGACGGCAGCAGCGCCGTGCCACAGCAGGCCACGCAGAACAGCACGGGCGGCCAAAGCGGCTCGCCAGCCGCCAACCAGCCCTCCACCGGCGGCCAGATCCAGGCCGACCCGACGACCAACTCGCTGATCATCACCGCCCCCGAGCCCCAGTACCGCCAGATGCGCGCCGTCATCGACAAGCTCGATGGCCGGCGCGCGCAGGTCATGATCGAGGCGCTGATCGTGGAGGTCAGCGCCAGCAAGGCCGCCAACTTCGGCGTGCAGTGGCAAAGCGCGCTGGGCAACAACGGGGTCATCGGCACCAACTCCAGCCTGAACAAGACCAACATCTTGGCGCTGACCCAGGCGCTGGCCACCCGCAATGCCGCCGGGCTGGCCTCCTCGATCCAGCCAGGGCTGAACCTGGGCATCGCCGGCAAGATCGGCGGCCAGTACATCCTGGGCGCGATCGCCAACTTCTTCAACAGCGATGGCGATGCCAACGTGCTCTCCACGCCCAACCTGCTGACGCTGGACAACGAAGAGGCCAGGATCATCATCGGCCAGAACGTGCCCTTCCCTACGGGCTCGTACGCCAGCACCTCGGGCTCGGTGGGCGTGAACCCGTTCACCACCGTGGAGCGCAAGGACGTGGGCTTGACCTTGCGCGTGCGCCCCACCATCAACGAGAACGGCACGGTGCGCATGACGATCTTCCAGGAGACCTCCACGGTCGACCAGAACTCGCTGACCAACGTGAACGGCCCGACCACCAACAAGCGCTCGATCGAGTCGAGCGTGCTGGTGGAGGACGGCGGCCTGGTGATGCTGGGCGGGTTGCTGTCGGACACCTACAACAACAACATCGAGAAGGTACCGCTGGCCGGGGACATCCCGGTGCTGGGGAACCTGTTCAAGAACGAGAACCGCACGCGCACCAAGAGCAACCTGATGATGTTCCTGCGCCCGGCGGTGATGCGCGATGGCGCCTCGACCGAGGCCTTCGCCTACGACCGCTACGACGAGATCCGCGGCCAACAGCTGCAGACGCAGCCCAACACCGACAACATCATGCTGCGCGGGGTGAACGCCGCGCCGGTGCTGCCCGATACGCGCAAGCTTGCGCCCGGCTCCCCGCGCGGTGCGCTGCCGCCGACGGCCGATCCGGTCAGCGCACGGGAGCTTCCGTAGGGCAGCAAGCGGAGGTGTTCAGTGCCATTGAAGGCCGGCACAAGATCGCCAACTGGAAGGGCGGCAAGAACAAGCAGTCGAGCGCTGCGTCGATATGTGAAGCACCCCGCACGGTCTTGCGCATGAGCGATGCGGGGATGAAGCGACGGGGTTCAGTTGCTGTACAACGCGCCCCGGCCGGTGCCGCTCACGTAGATGCGTCCGTAGATGTTCTGATCTGCCGCCATCACGCCGATGCCGCCGAACTGGTGAGCGTCGTCGTTGAAGCGAGTCCAGGTGACGCCAGCGTCATCGGAGCGGCACACACCCCACACGCCGTTCACCACGCCCACCACATAGACTGAGGCCGAGTACGCCCCACCAGGCGCTGCCTTGCCCAAGGCCACCAAGGTGGCGCCCTGGACGTCGGGCCACGAGTTGCTGCCCATGATCGACGCAAACTGGCTCAGCTTCGTCCAGGTCGCTCCTGAATCCACCGAGTGGTACATGGCGTTGCCGTCGGCCAGCCAGAGCTCGCCTTCGACGTTGGGGTTGACCGCCAGCGAGGTGTTCGTGAAGTAGTTGGGGGCCAGCCCCGCGTCCACCGAGCCCTGGCTCAGCGTGAACGTGTGGCCGCCATCCGTCGAGACGTAGACCTTGCCCGGCGTGCCCCACCAGTGGCCGCCGGAATCGTAGGCATAGACCTTGTTCGGCTTCTTGCGATCTGCGACCAGGTGGTAGGCGCGGGGGAAGATGGTGTCGATCGCGGGCAGATCGGTCGGCACCCAGGTGGCTCCGTTGTCCGTGGTGTAGGACGGCACCGAGTAGCCGGGCGCCCAGACCGCCCTGTTGCGCGCGGTGACGGCGATGCTCGCTTCCCCACCCTTGTTTTCCGCGACGCCCTGCGGGTAGGTGGCGAACTTCGCCCAGGTCTTGCCGCCATCGCCGGACCAGACGCCGTAGCCGGTGCTGTTGCCCAGGACGACGCCGATGGTGGCCATGTATTGCGGATCGGACCACGCCATGTCGGCGGCAAAGCCGTTGCTCCAGCTGGTGGCCGGCGTCAGGGTCGGCTTGGTCGCGAGGTTGGTGTGCACCCAGGTGCCGATGTCGCCCGTACTGTTGATCACGGTGTACGTGGCGCCGGCCGGCGGCGTGGCCAGGCCCAGGACGGCGGTCTCCTCGATGCCGTCGTTCAGCTCGTTCCAGCTCGGCGTGGCCGAGGAAGCGTCGCGCGTTTCCCAGACCCCGCCGCCATGGCCGTACAGGATGTGATCCCGGTCGGCAGGATCGATCTCCATGTCGTCGGGCCATCCCCAGAAGGGCGCATCGGGTTCATTACGGCTACTTGGAAACGAACAGCCCCAGTTCGGAAAGATCCGTGAGGGTGCTGTCGCCGTTGTTGGCTGTGATGTTGAGCCGGTAGTAGCGATAGGAGGCCGGATTCGCGATCGCATAGGTCTTCAGTTCCAGGCGGTAGTCAAACACCTGGTCGTTTTGCGTGTCCAGCGTGGTCCAGGTGACGCCGTCGTTGGAGGCCTGGAACTGCCAGTCCTTCGGATCGCGCGGGACCGGGTTGGTGGTGCTGGTGATCGCATAGCGCTGGACGCGCTCCGTATGGCCGAGGTCGTACTGCAGCCAGCCGGTCGTGCCCACGTAGAGCCATTGCGACAGCGAGTTCCGGTCGAAGGCGCGTTTCGCTTGGGTCGCATTGCCCGCGCTGTCGCTTGCGGTGCCGCCGGTGGCAACGTTCACCATCGGACGGGCCGGCGTGGCGCTGTCCATGGGAGAACGGCCGCTCGTTCCGGCGGAGTTGCTCGCCGTGACGGTGTAGTAGTAGGTGGTGCCATTGACCACGGAGGTGTCCGCATAGCTGCTGCCCGTGACGCCCGACGCGATCGTCTCGTAGGGTCCGCCGCTGAACTCGGAGCGGCCGACCGTGTATCCGTTGGCGCCGAAGGACGCCTGCCAGCGCAACGGGACGGTGCCATCGCCCGGCGAGGCCAGCAGCATGGCGGGCGCCGCCGGGATGACGCTCGGCGCACCACCGTCGCCGCCGGTGATCTGCACGTTGCTGAAGGTGGAACTGTTCAGGCCACCATTGGCGACCGAGGAGACCACCAGGCCGACATAAATCGTGTCGGGAACGGGGGCGTCGATGCGGCCGACATCGGTGGCGGCCCAATTGGTGCCGTCGGGAGAAACGTAGCCGGTGATGATGTTCCCGATGCGCTCGAGCTTCACCCAGTACGAGGCCGTGGCGCTGGCGATAGCCATGGCTTTGGTCCCATAGTTCGAGCCACCGTACACGGCGAGTTTCTGCATGTTCTGTCCGGCGTCGCCTCTGCTGGCGATGGCCATCCAGGCGCGCGGAGCCCCTGGTTCCAGACTTGTGCGCATCATCACGCCCGCCCTTGCGACCGGACTGGTGTTCTGCACCGACTCGACTTTCGCGATGATGGCGCTGTTGCCGGCGAGGGCCTTGTAGGTGAAGTGGCAACCGTCTTGGGTGCCCCACAAGATATCGTTGCCCGCTCCCTGAACGATCCACTTGCCGTCGGCGTAGGTGGCCGTTCCGGCCGGGCTGGCGCCCCCGATGTCGGCATTGCTGAATCCCGAGGTGATCGAGGCGGTCGAAGGAATGGGCAGCGCCGGCGGCGGTGTCGCCTTCGACGTGTCGGCGTCCTTGAGGAACATGAAGCTGCTGCCGTCCACCGGCATTCGGAGGCGCCTCTGCGCGATGAAGGGGGCCTGGAGACCCTTGCGCAGGACGTAGGCGCCATAGATCTGGGTCAGCGCCACGCTCCCGCCATTGGCGCCGTCCCAGCCGTGCCCGGTGACGTCGGTGAGGTAGTAGCGATCGGTGGTGCCGAAAGGAAGCGCTGCCGTGGGCACGCGCTCGTTCACTCTCGCGAAATACTCACCCGCGGCCAGCAGGCGGTTGTCGAAATCGGAATAGATGTCGATGCCTTGGCTCCAGAGCGCCTCGGCGAGCATGGTCAGTGACTTGAGCTGCCCATAGGCATGCCCCTGGTCGCGCAGCGAGTCGCCGAGCATGCCGATGTCGTTGGAATTTCGCAGCCCGATGTGGGCCAGCGTGCGGGCCTGGTAGACGACCTTGTCCAATGCCTCGATGTCGTCGTTGTAGATCGCCATCAGCCCAA
This sequence comes from Variovorax sp. OV084, assembly GCF_900111625.1. Taxonomy (NCBI): domain Bacteria; kingdom Pseudomonadati; phylum Pseudomonadota; class Betaproteobacteria; order Burkholderiales; family Comamonadaceae; genus Variovorax; species Variovorax sp. OV084. The sequence continues at coordinate 34,666 of NZ_FOII01000033.1, forward strand.
GCGCGGTGAGGGACAGTGCGCCCTTGTTGGCGGCGCCGAACGAGCTTTCGCCGTAGGGGTTCGCCGCCGGCATCAGGACGTCCTTGAAGTACTTCTTCACCGTCGCCGTGTCGGACTCCTTCCAGCCCGGCCATGTGGCGCGCAGGATTTCCGCGCCGCCCACGAACTGGAGCGCGTAGTCGCCCAGGTCGAGCATCGACTCGCGACCCGAGAACTCGGTCTGGGTGGTGGCCCACCCAAGCAGAAACTTGCGCGCGTTCTCCGCGTATCGCTCGTCACGGGTGAAGTACCACATCAGCGAGAGATTCGAGATCGCGACCATGTCGTTGCGCCAGGCCCAGAGATTCTCGTCAGGGGCGCGGCTCACTTTCGCGAACGGGCCATGCCCTCCGTAGCTGAGCCTGGACATGGGACTGCCCGCCACTTGCTCGAAGCCGGACGTCCATGGCTCCCTGCCCTGGTCGACGTATGCCTTGAGCGTCGCGAGATCCGAGAGGGTGACCCCAACACCGGGGTGCTTGATAACGCGGGCCACCGGGGTGTCTCCCGGGGCGGCGGGGACTTCGGAGGTGACTCCCGTGGTGGCGGGAGTCTCCGGTGTGCCTCCCGCGACAGCTGGGACCTCTGGGGTGCCCCCTGCGACAACAGGGACCGTAGCGCCTGCCTGGAAATTTTCCGAATCTCCGCCCCCGCAACCCGGGAGCACGACCGCGCTCAACACGAGCAACGCAGCAGCAAAATCAGTTTTGTCAAACATGGGAGCCGTTGGTTAATGCGCAGAAAAGTCGCGTAGCCCGGCACGGGCCGCCAGCTTTCCTGGAGGCGCTGATTTCATTGACAAGCCCGCGATCCGCCTTGAAGGCCTTTCGGCTCGCGAGGCTGACTGATCCTGGTGTTCATCCAGGAAGAGGATGTAGAACCGGGGCGCCTTCCACATACATGGTGGTCGAATACGTCGCCGTCGGATCAAGTGCAACTCCAGCGTCCGATCGCTACTTCAAGGCCGCACCGCCTCGCGCAAGGTACTGGCCCGACAGGCGGGCGAACTGGCCTCCGTCCGTGCTGATCGAGGTCTGGTGGCTGCCGCCTGCGCTGAAGACGATCCCGATGGTGTGCATTTCGCCGTACTCCTGGGTATTGCGCAGCATGTAGTCGACGTGGTTGTCGCGGTAGTGCTGGTCGGTGCCGCCGGGTGTATCGGAAGGCACTCCCATCGGCGTCTGCCACCACAGGATCGGCAGGCCATTGCCCAGTGCGGCACGGTAGTCCGAAATCTGCTTCTGGGAGTCGTGGAAGTTCGGACTGGTCTTGTTGCTTGCGTCCCAGTAGAACGTTCCGGTTCGGCCCCTGCATTCGTCGGGCGGCGAGTCCGCTTCCCAGCAGCCCGCGTCGCGGTCGCTGGTCTGGGCGACGATGAAGTCCGCCTTGTCTGCCCCGACCACGCGCATCTGCGCGCCGATCTCGGCAGCGGTGCCGCTCCAGAAGGAGGGCGGGAATCCCACCAGCGCCTTGGGCGCGATCTGCCTGCCCATCTGCACGAGGCATTGGCCGAGGCCCGCGGCGGTGTTCGGCAGCCCGGCGCATTCCGGCTGGTTGTTCACGACGGCCGGAATTTGCGTCGCATCGTGATCGGGCCTCTTCGACGCAAGGAATCCCCAGAAGTCCGGCTCCAGGTTGATCAGAACGGGCCCGCGCAGGTCCGCAATGAGCTGGTACATCAGCCGCGTCTGCCCCCAGTATTTGTTCATGAAGGCCGCGTCGTTGATGCCGCTCAGATCGCCCTGCATCTGGTAGAGCGTGAACATCGGAATCGCGCCGTAGGCCTGCTTGGCCTGCGCGGTGTATGTGAGGTACGCGCCGTCGGGACTGTTCCAGGTAGGCCAGGCGCCTGCGCCAGTGCCTACCAGGTAGGTGTCCACGATGTCCGGGTGAATGTCCTGTTTCTTCATCTCGTCGATGGAACCGGAGCCGAGCCCGAACAGCACCCGGGCGGGCTTGCCGAGCCTGGCCACCAGTGCTGTGGTCGCTGCGACGGGCGAAGTGCCCCCATCTATGCCGCCCCCTGTGCCGCTCGCGCCGCCTGTGCCACCGCCACTTTGGCCGGTGCCATTGCTGCCTTGGCTGCCACCGCCCAGACCGGACAGGCCGGCCAGGCCACTGCCCTGGTTGCCGCCACCCCCACCGCCGCAGCCAGACAGGAGCACCAAAAGCATCAGTGCGGAAACGCATCCTCGGGGAAACATCATCATGGGAATGATTTTTTTGAGATTGAAGAGAACCAGCCGCCCCACGCGTTGCGTACTTCGCATGCGGGGGAATACTTTTGTCGTGCATGGCCAGCATGCATGTCGCAGGCTCGGGCCCGGATGCACTCGCCGACCACGCCATGAGGCGCACGATTCATGCCTCAGACCCCGCCGGAGAAGAACGCGCCAATTGATCCCGGAAAGTGACGCGGAGCGTCGCTTCGGATTCATCGTGTGACAAGTTATGGCCAGCTCTTAAGTGGAGTCCGACAAAAAAGGAAATACCGGCGCATCAGGCCTAACATCAACCAACACTTGTGCATTACAAGGCGCTCCATTCACGATGCAGCGATCGACGGAGTAGAGCAACCAAGACTTCATCCCTTGCTTTTTGAATGCGTCGAAAATCGAGATTCACTCATTCATTTTTCATAGGAATGGCGTTGTTCTCTCACGCGGGCGCGCAGCCTCTGAACGCTATGCACTGGATGCTGGCACCCAATCCCGATGACTGAGCTTCTCCACAGCCATGTCGGCGAGCCGCTCACGCAACACGCCGAACGGCACCTGACATCCCCGGAAGCGCGAAGCTGATTCGCTCGATGTCTCGCGAGGGGTGCTCGCCTGACAACGCGTGAATGCATTGATCAGGTGATGCGGCTCTGTCTTGACCAACAGTGGCGCGTGCCGCCCAAGCGACGGTTGGATTTCTCCGAAACGGCGAAACGTGCAGCGCGGCAGAACCTTGCGCTGCCCAACGTGGTCGTCGAAACGCGCTCGGTCATGGCCCTCAAGAGCTTGATCGGCCACTTGGGTTTTCTTGGGGCGACGGTGATCGGGCCCAGGTCGGTCTCGCAATGCCATTCGGTCGTGCCGTCGGGCCGCACCATCAAGGCCACTTCGTTCACCGCGCTCCGGGTTGAAGCTATCGCCCGGAGCAGGCGCTCAAAAGCGCATCGTGCTTTTCACCCTGGCCGTCGACAGGCTCGATCCTCTATTTAGCGCGTTCGACTTCTTGGCAAAAAGCCGTTCGCACAAACCGCGCAGCCAGCGATTCGCCGGGTCCTGGTTGTAGCGCGCGTGCCAGTGCTGCTTGACGGTGAAGGGCGGCACGGGCACCGGGCAATCGAACACGGCGAGCCCGTTGGTGCGGGCCAGCGTCTCGCCGATCTGGCGGGGCACTGTGGCGACGAGGTCGGTGGTCGAGACGATGGCGGCCAGGCCCAGGAAGCCGGGTAGCTCCAGCAGGATGCGCCGTTCGACGCGGTGCCGCAGCAGCGCTGCCTCCAGCAGTTGCACGCCCGTACCGCCGACGATGCCGATGTGCGCCTCGGCCTTGTAGTCGCGCAGGCCCATGCCCTTCGAGCCGACGCGCGGGTGCCGTGCATTCACCAGGCACACCCAATCCTGCGGATACAGCACCTGTTGGTAGAAGCCTGATTCGAGCCAGGGCACCAGCCCGATCGCGAGGTCGGCCTGGCCGGACTGCAGCGCTTGCCCGGTCTGCTCGTCGATGCGCGCAGCCTCCAGGCGAATGCCGGGGCCCACGGCGCGCACGTGCGCCAGCAGTTGCGGCAGCAGCGTGATGTGGCTGGCATCCGTCATGCAGATGCGAAAGCGCCGCGTCGCGCTCGACGGGTCGAACACTTCCGGCGGCGCGGCCACGCGGCGCAGCGCCGCCAGGGCCTCGCGCGCCGGAACGATCAGTTCTTCCGCGCGCGGTGTCGGCTGCATGCCTGCCGCGGTACGCACGAACAGCTCGTCGCCCAGATGCCTGCGCAGCCGGCCCAGCCAGTTGCTCACCGTCGGCTGGCTCTGGCCGAGCTGGTCGGCCGCGCGCGTCACGCTCTGCGTGGTGTAGATCAGGTCGAACAGGCGCAGCAGCTTGAGGCTGAGCAGGCCCGCGCTCGCATCGAGGTTGTCGTCGTCCGCATTCATTTCAAAACGGAATGTAGACCATTCACTCCATGTCATGGACGAAATGTTCGTCGAACCCTATCTTCGACGCATCCCTTCGAGACACTCCTTCAAGAGACAGGCATGAAAATCTACTTCCTGGGCGCCGGCGCCCTCGGCTGTGCCATCGGCGGCACGCTCGCCGCCGGCGGGTCGGACGTCACGCTCATCGACCCGTTCCAGGCGCACGTCGACGCCATCCAGCGCGACGGCCTCCTCATGAAGGAAGGCGACTCGGAACGCCGCATCAAGGTGCGCGCATCGACCAGCATCAAGGGTCTGCCGCCGGCCGACCTGGTGATCGTGCTGGTCAAGTCCTTCCACACGCGCTCGGCCATCGAAGGCGCGCTGTCGATCGTCGGACCCGACACCGCACTGATGTCGCTGCAGAACGGCATGGGCCACGAGGAAATCCTGGCCGACGTCGCCGGCCGCAAGCACGTGCTGGCCGGCAAGACCTACGTCGGCGGCGTCCTGCTCGGCCCGGGCCGCGTCATTGCCGGCACGCGCGGCAAGCGCACGGTGATCGGCGAACTCGACGGCAGCGTGAGCGAACGCGCCAGGGCCATCGCGGCCGAATTCGAGCACGCCGAACTCCCTTGCGAGGTCAGCGACAACATCCTGGGCGTGATGTGGGACAAGCTGCTCATCAACGTCTCGACCGGCGCGCTGAGCGGCATCACGGGCCAGGTGTACGGAAGCCTCTACGCGGTGCCCGAGATCGAGGCCACGGCCATCGCCGCCGTGGCCGAGGCCATGGCCGTCGCGCGGGCCGTCGGCGTGAAGCTCTCTATCCAGTCTCCGCGCGATGCATGGGTGATGGCCGCCGAAGGCCTGCCCTACGAGTTCAAGACCTCCATGCTGCAGAGCCTGGAGAAAGGCTCCATCACCGAGATCGATTTCATCAACGGCGCGGTGGTGCGCGGCGGGCTCCTGCACAACGTGCCGACGCCGGTCAACCAGACGCTGGTTGCGGCCATCAAGGGCATCGAACGCCGGCTGGAGGCGAAATGAGCACGCCGCGCGCCTACGTGGAGCACGTCGCCATCTGGGTGAAGGACATCCACTGGCACATCAAGTTCTTCCACGACGTCTGCGGCATGACGATGCGCGAAGTGCAGGGCACGCTCGAAGAGCCGGTGCAGTACTGGACCCTCGGCGGCATGCAGTTCATGGCCAAGCCCGACTACGCAGGGCCTGAAGGCCGCCTCGGCCATCTCGGCGTGATGTGCGAAGACCTCGAAGCCGCACTCGCCGCCGCACAGGCCTTCGGCGTGACCGAAATGCCGCAGGGCCGCAACTGGCTGCGCCTGCCGGACGGCCTGGCCGTCGAATTCATCCAGGCCAGCGCCGGCGCCGTGGCACGCGCGCTCGCCATCGATCCCCGCGCCTGAAGAGCCGCTCCCCCAATACAGAGACACACACCAATGACCACCTTGACCATCGAAGACAAGTACTGGGACGACGCCGTCGTCGGCCAGGAGTGCACCAGCCCGCCCTATGAAGTGACGGAGGCGCGCGTGATGGCGTATGCCGACCTCACCGGCGACCACACCCCCGTTCACACCGACGAAGCCTATGCACGCACCACGCCCTTCGGCACCCGCGTGGCGCACGGGCTGTTCGGCCTGTCGGTGGCCGACGGGCTCAAGACGAAGAGCGACATGCGTTTCATGCCGGGCATGTCGCTCGGCTGGGAATGGAGCTTCGTCGGCCCCATCAAGCTCGGCGACACGGTGCGCGTGAAATTCCACGTCGGCAGCAAGCGCGAATCGAAGAGCAAGCCGGGCTGGGGCATCCTCGTGCTGCCGTCCGAACTCATCAACCAGCGCGACGAGGTCGTGCAAAAGGGCGAGCACCGCGTGATGGTGCCGAGGAAGCCGGCATGAGCGCGTCGCCGAAGCAAGCGCTTCCGCTGGCCGGTTTCCGCGTCGTCGACTACAGCCACTTCCTGGCCGGGCCCTATGTCGGCCGCTGCCTTGCCGCGCTCGGTGCCGAAGTCATCAAGGTCGAGCGTCCCGGCACGGGCGATGCAGGACGTCAGCATGCGTGGTTCGTCGGCGACCACAGCGGCTATTTCCTGCAGCAGAACATGGGCAAGAAGGGGCTCAGCGTGAACACGAAGGACCCACGCGGCCGGGCACTGATGAAGAAGCTGGTCGACAGCGCCGACGTGTTCGTCGAGAACTACCGCCCCGGTGCGCTCGACAAACTGGGCCTGGGCTACGCCGAACTCGCGCAGACCAACCCCGGCCTGGTGTACTGCTCGATCTCGGCGTACGGCCACACCGGCCCCGACTCGCACCGCGCCGGCTTCGGCCTCATCGCCGAGGCCAAGAGCGGCATCATGCAGATGGTCGGCAATCCGGGCGAGGCGCCGCCGCTGCTGCGCATCTCGCTCGGCGACATGTACACCGGCATCCACGCGGTCGCCGCAATCAACGCCGCGTTGCTGGGGCGGGTGAAGTCCGGCCGCGGGCAGCACATCGACATGGCGCTGTACGACACGCTGGTGTCCATGCACGAGTACGCGGTGCAGTGCTACACGCTCTCCAACGGACAGGAGGTGCCGGTGCAGACCGGGCACGACATGCCCAATTCCACGCTCTACGGCGTGTTCCGCGCGCAGGACGGCGACCTCGTGATCGCCGCGCAGGTGGACGACGCCTGGAAGCGCTTTGCCGCGCTGGTCGAGCAGAACGGCGGCCCCGCGGGTTTCGGCGGCGACAAGCGGCTGCACGCCTCGGCCGGGCGCAATGCCCATCGCGCCGAGATCCTCGAAGTGGTGAAGCCGTGGGTGGCGGCGCGGCCGGTCGCGCAGGTGCTGAAGATGCTGGACGGCATCGACGTGCCTGCCGCCAAGGTCCAGCGCATCGATGAAGTGCTGGCCGACCCGCAGATCCGCGCGCGCGGCATGGTGGTCGAGCAGAACCATCCGGTGCTCGGAAAGATCCGCCTGCCGAACCTGCCCTTCCACATGTCGGGTTGCGACACCTCGATCACGCAGGTGGCGCCCGAACTGGGCGAGCACAACGCGGAAATCGCGGCGAGCCTCGGCTTCGACGCCGCGCAGATCGCCGACATGCAGGCCGACGGCGTGCTCTACAGCAAGTAAGGAAACAGCGATGACCGACAAGTACGCCGTGATCGGCAACCCGATAGGACACACCAAGTCGCCGATGATCCATGGCAGCTTCGCGCAGGCGACCGGCCAGGACATCGACTACAGCGCGATCGAAGGCTCGCTGGAGCGCTTCGCCGACGACGTGCACGCATTTCGCAAGGCGGGCGGGCGTGGAATGAACGTCACCGCCCCGTTCAAGCTGCAGGCCTATGCACTGGCCACTGAACGGCTCGAACGCGCCGAACTCGCAGGCGCCACCAATGCGCTCAAGTTCGATGGCGACCGCATCCTTGCCGACAACTTCGACGGCGTGGGCCTGACCAACGACATCCAGAGCAACCTGGGCTTCCCGCTCGAGGGCGCGCGCATGCTGGTGCTCGGCGCGGGCGGTGCGGTACGTGGCGCACTGCAGCCGTTTCTCGCGCGACAACCAGCCGTGGTGGTGCTGGCGAACCGCACGCAGGCCAAGGCCGTCGACCTGGCAAAACAGTTCGCCGGGCACGGCCGCGTGCAAGGCTGCGGCTACGGCGATCTGGCAGGCGAGCGATTCGACATCGTCATCAACGGCACCTCCGCGAGCCTCAGGGCCGAATTGCCGCCCCTGCCCGCGCAGGCGCTGCAGGGTGCGAAGCTGGCCTACGAGCTTGCCTACGGCAAGGGCCTGACGCCCTTCCTGCGGCTGGCGCAGAACGCCGGGGTGCCGAAGCTGGCCGACGGCGTCGGCATGCTGGTGGAACAGGCTGCGGAAGCCTTCCTGTGGTGGCGCGGCGTGCGGCCCGACACGCGCAGCCTTATCGACCGCATGACCATTCCCCTGGTCTGACCCGACGAGCAGGAGACGACCCCCATGAAGATCCTCATGCTGCACGGCATCAACCACAACATGTTCGGCAAGCGCGACCCGAAGCAGTACGGCACGGTGACGTTGTCGGAGATCGATGCGCAGTTGCAGGCACTCGGCAAGGAGTTGGGCACCGAGGTCGAGAGCTTCCAGACCAACAGCGAAGGCGCGATGTGCGAGCGCATCCACCGCGGCTTCACCGAGGGCGTGGACGCGGTGCTCATCAACGCCGGTGCCTGGACGCACTACAGCTACGGCATTCGCGACGCACTGGCGATCCTCACCGTGCCTGTGGTCGAACTGCACATGTCGAACATCCACGCGCGCGAGACGTTTCGCCATCACTCGGTATTCGCCGAAATCGTGAAAGGACAGATCTGCGGCTTTGGCGTGGACAGCTACCTGCTCGGTCTGCGTGCCGTGGTATCAGTTGCCGCGCACGCGCAATGATGTTCACGTCGGTTGGTGTGTCGGCCCTCGCCTGTCTCCGCTCCGTCTGACGGGGTTGTATTGAGGACCATGATCGACGTCGTCCTCCGTGACATCGCCTGGTCTTGGCTTGCATGCGCAAGCAACCTACCCATGCGCCTCGCCACCAGTTGAGCGGCATTCCGCTCTCAAAGCCGGACAAGCCCTGTCGGGCCCAGGCAACAAGGTTTTGAAGCGAAATCCCGTTATATGTGTGAACTAGTTAATAAAAGTTAACTAGAGTTAACAAAGCATCGCCCCGCGCGACCACTTGTTACATATGCTCGCGCCCTCACGCTAGACGCTCCAGTACTGAGGGCTTGTTCGGCAAGGGCCGTTCTCCCTGATCTTGGCTTGGATTGCGTCGCTACTCCGCGGCGGCGGAATCAACCAGGAACATCATGAACAAAGTCTTTCGAATCGTGTGGAACGATGCTCTCGCAGCATGGACAGTAGCTTCGGAATTGAGTCGTGGTCATGCGAAGGCTCGCGCCACTGTGAGCGCGGCAGGCGCAGCGGTGACACTGGCTCTGGCCACGGTGTCAATGCCGGCCGCGGCGGATTGCGTGGCCACGGGTGCGGCCATCGCCTGCAGTTCGGCGGGAGGAACGCAAGGCACGACCGTCGGGACGGGA